>JANMHA010000355.1:0-105979 GCA_031374925.1 Pirellula sp.
CCACCCCACACCTTTTTTTTGCCCAACAACTCAACGCCCAAAACCCCCCCCCCCACCGCGGCCGCCACCCCCCCCTTCGGGGTACCCCCCGGCAGCGGTGTGCGATCCCTAAAAGTCTGAGCCGCACTTTTAGTACGCCAAAACGGCGTCCGTCGGAGGTACGGCGTCCGTCGGAGGCAAGCTCCGATCGGACGAAAGTCAACCTCCTTCCGGGAGGGTCGGCCATAGGCCTTGGAGGGTGAACTGAATTCCGCGATTGCCATCGGCAATTCATTGGTGGTGAAAAGCCGAAACTTCCGCAGAGTAAACCTGCGGGATTCCAACCAAATCGGAAACGACGATAAAGACGTTTCCACCCCCCCAGTTTTGCCAGTTTTGCAGGCTGTGCTCGGTAGGTACCAATAAAGTCACCGACAAATGTGACGCCCAAGTTCGGTTGCAGTGCAGATGCAGCGTCACGGAATGGCACCGCCACGTTTCAGCCGTGATTCAGCTAAATAGTTGATCCGCAACGCCATGCAGAGCAGCTACGCAGAAAGCGATATGTTCGTCCAAGTCGACGCCAAAGTCTTCTGCACCACGTGTGATATCCGTTCGATTCACAGCGGCGGCGAAGCTGATGTTTTTTAGTTTCTTGCGAACACTCTTAGGTTCCAACCCGTTCAAGCGATCTGGTCGAACCAACGCACACGCGACCAAGAATCCACTTAGCTCATCGCAGGCATAGAGGGCTTTGTCGAGTGTCGAAACACGTGGATAGTCAGGCAAATAGTCGGCATGTGAGAGAATCGCGTAAATCATATCGTCAGGATAGTTCTTCAGCCTCAGAATCTCGCTGCCTTTGGTTGGATGATCGGGTGGATTGGGCCAACGTTCGTAATCGAAATCGTGCAGCAATCCGACGGCACCCCATTTTTCGACATCTTCGCCAAGCGACTGCGCGTAAGCGCGCATGGCCGCTTCCACGGCAAGCATGTGTCGCCGCAAGGATTCGTTTTGAACATATTCGTGCACCAGCTGCAACGCTTCAGCGCGATTCATTTTCATTTCGCCATTCCAGAATGTCCGGTCAATGCTGCCTGGCTTGTTTTCCAAGTGACCATTTGGATGTTACTTTCTCTTACAACCCAGATCTGTCCCTCATCGTTTTCGAACACGACGCCTTCAAAGCCGATTCTATCGCAAATCTTTCTTACTCTATCTCGTGAGCAGAAAGCAACGCGTTCCATGGTCTCGCCGCTCACCAAATGAATCGTCGCAATTCGGTTTGCGGACTTCGTAACCGAATCCGAGCACTCTGAGGTTGCATCGGCTTCAATGTGTCTATCCGCGGCACCAAAATTATCCACCGCGACAGACGCAGAAGGGAGTGCGCCGGAAGCAAGCGTCTGCGCAGGAGCCTTTAGGTCATGATGAAGTTTCGTAGTAACCTTATCGAACGGCAGAGTCTTGGGTTGCGATCCAGACATGTTATTCGGCGATAGTTTTTGCATTTCCGTCGTAACGAATTTGGGCTCTCGCACTAAGGAATCCCAATCCGACGCAATGAAACGTCTCGGTCTCTTGCGACGTTTTCCTGCAGGTCGGCTTGGGCCTGCGTCGTTGCGATTCTTGATCCAATGGTCCAACCAGGACATGCTCCTGAAGAATACCACCAAGAACACGATTGCGCCAACTACCAGTGCGATGGAAGCTCCGACCAACCGAACAATTTCAAACGCTTCCATGGAACTGCTGCAATTTCAAAAGTAAATTGAATCCGGAATCTACCTAGTAACTTAACGCAAAGGCGAGGCATTCTAGGGTTCCAATCTAGTCTGACCACGCGGTGCTGCAAGTATGATTAGTCCGGTCCACAATTGTCGCCTTTTGCTCCGCAAAAGTGCGATTGTACGGCGCACTTTCGCAGAGCGAAAGGCGACAAATGCTCACACTACAGGATCGAGTTCGTAAGTTCTCTCCGCCGAACTTCCGGCGATGTGGTTCTGCTTGGCGATGTCATAGAGTTTCTGTCCCCATGGCGTTGGGTAGTTGCCTGTTATGCAGGCTTGACACAAATGCGAAGTCGGAAGATTGATCGCACGCGCAATCGAGTCTATAGGCAAGTAACGGAGCGAATCGCAGCCCAATTGCAAGGCCATGCGATCTTGCCCCTCTTCTGTCAAAACTCCATCCTCCAGGAATTTTGGAGCAAACAATTCGCCAATCGTCGACATGTCGATTCCGTAAAAACAAGGGGCAACGATAGGAGGACATGCCACCCGAACGTGAATTTCCTTCGCGCCTCCCATGTCACGGATGCGGTTAAGTAACACTTTCATGGTGGTCGATCGTACAATGGAATCTTCGACCAGGATAACGCGTTTGCCCTCAAGGACTTCTCGCAACGGCGTGTACTTGAGCGAAGCCTTGGCTTTTCGCGCGCGACCACCTTCGATAAACGTTCGACCACTATAGCGATTCCGAATCAATCCCTCGCGGCTTGGAACTCGCAAGTGATAGGCCATCGAATCGGCTGCCGCTTTGCTCGTATCCGGAACCGGCACGACGATCGTGTCGTCATCTAGTGGGATTTGGTTTCTCGCAATTTCAATGCGTGCTAATTCTTCTCCCAGTCGCGTCCGAGACAGATAAACACTTCTGTCATCCAGCGTACTTGCTACGTTAGCGAAATATATCCATTCGAAGAAGCAATGAGCCGGTGGCTTTGCAACGCTAAATTGTTCGATGCGAATCCCCTCAGGAGTCACCAGGACAGCGTTCCCCGGTTGAACTGATTTGATGCTCTCACGATCAAAGCCCAAATTCAAAAGGGCCACACTTTCGCTGGCGGATGCAAAAAGGGATCCATCGACCGCGTAGCACAGCGGCTTCATTCCAAGTGGGTCGCGGGCTAGCAACAGTTCGCCGCGGGCGTTTAGTAAAGCTAGCGAGTAAGCCCCATCAAAATTCTTGGCTGCCGACGCAAAAACATCAATCAGATTGCGATTCGAAGGACCGCTGCTCAACTCACGTCCGATCTCATGCATGATGATCTCGGTATCTGTGTCGCGCGCCAAATGATGTTCGCCTTCGAGCGTTAGCTTATCCTTCAACTCTTTGTAATTGGCGAGTTGACCGTTGAAGCAAAAACTGAACCATTTGTGTTTGTGGATATGTTGACGCTCGAATGGTTGAGCGTAACTGCGGTCATCTTGACCGCACGTTGCATAACGAACGTGGCCAATTGCCGCACGGCCGGCATAGTGTTCCATGATCGATTCGTGTTTGCCGCGATGCGAAAGCCGAAAGACCTCGCTAACCGTTCCAATATCCTTCATCGTGTCGAGCAATAGCGATCGATTTGGATTGTAGGTCGTCATGCCCGCTGCAAGTTGCCCTCGATTTTGGATATCTTGGAGCATGCGCGGTAACAAGTAGGAAATTGCCTCTCGTCCACCCTCTGGGCAAAGTGTGCTTTCATCGCCATTAGCAAGGTGGTAGATAGCGGCAACACCGCATTCGTGGTGCAGTTCGCTCATAAGTCCAAATCAATCCTCGAAAACGGGGCGGTTCGGAGTAAATAGTCGGCAGAAGGACGGCAGTTGGATCGTATCCGAATTCTTGAATTCGCGAAACCGCATTTGTAGAGGTATCTACCCTTGGTTACGTCTGTCGCAGGCCTTAATTGAGATCCTCCGTGTCCGTAAAACCAAAGCGGTCCAACCAAGCATAGTCCAAATCGGATTCCTCGTTTCGTCCTAACTCATCCAGAATGCAAGCGCGATGAAAACGCAGGGTAGCAATTTTCCTGGCAAGATCATCGATTTCGATGGGATTGATATAGGAAAATCGAAGCTTCATCTCATCCAATCTGTTTGGAGTAGGCGGTTTTTTGGCATCTTTGATCTTCTCTACTGCTTCTTCGTCCGAGGAATCGACAGCGATGGTTTTTGCAACAACATCCGAATAGAGCCATGCATGAAACTCCATTCGATCCGCTGTTCGAATGCCGTTATATCCCTTGATATGAGAATAGAGTTTTTTGACCGCTTCCTCGATGAATGGGAAAGCGATATCGTCCTTGTTGAGTCCGTGCAGGATCCACGATTTCGTATCCAAGTATTCCTCACGGGAGGTACCGTCCGAGATGAGCGCAGCATCAATTTCTAGGAGTGCGGTTTCGAGCCCCTTTTTCGTCAAGGAGCGGAAATATGCAATCGTATTGTTTTCGGCCGCGTCTCTCTTGGAAATCGGTGGATAGAACTTCGTCAAAACCTCTACTGCCAAGTCATTTTTTCGCTTTAAATGAAATAGTTCACCAACATAACTGGCGATCAAGGCTTGTTGGTATTCAGGCGCTCGCGAGATTTGAGTTACGGACTCTTCAAAAAGCCTGGAAACTGCCTCCGAGCTGGTTTTTTCCTTATTGAATACAAAGTCGAATTTTAATTTCCAAAACTCGGGGTCGGTTGCCAACTTGTTTGAGAGTTCACTCGCTCGTATCAGCGTCTCCTCCGCTTCCTCGGGATGACCATCTTGATAAGCGTTTGCAGCCCACGCAAGCATCCACTTTGCTCGCCAGTCTGGACCCAAAAATCCAGCAAAAAGAGGCCCTAAAGCCAAAGCACAAACGGCGGCAATAATAATTGTAGTGAGATTCGTTTTCATAATGTACGCGGCCAATCCTTGAAACTCCTACTTCCTCTGTTGATTCGATCGATGGCATTTGCGAAACCTTCCCCTACCAACAGATGCCTGTTACCATCTCGGAAAATCATTTGCTACGCAATCACCCCCACACTGGGTATGCTCCAATGCCACTATTCGAGATTGAAACAGATTCTCACATAATTGTAACCTGGGCGAAAGACGAAGCGTCGGCTCGCGACGTGTTACGTGATGCCTATCCGACGGATGCCGTCGTTCGCATAACCAAGCGTCCAAGGGACACTTGGGTTATTTCTAAGGCAGTTTTAGGGGCAACAGGTCGTCAACTCGATATTTGCTCCATTGCGCGTGATTGTCTGGCCAAATCGTCGGGTGATAAGTTGCACGCCATCCGATTGTACATGTCCGAAACCGGTTCCGATCTCGAAAAAGCTCGCCGCATCATTGAATCCAATATGGTGATGGGTTGGTAGCCCCCGCTCGAATGATTAACCCATGTCCACACCCAACTCGAAACGCATCCGTAGCCAATCCGCCTTTGCCAAAGCCAAGCAACTCATTCCAGGCGGAGTGAATTCACCGGCCCGCGCATTCCATGGTGTTGGTGGCGAACCGATTTTCATGGAGCACGCTGTCGGCCAATTTTTGTTCGACATCGACGGAAATCGCTACCTCGACTACATCGGATCCTGGGGACCCATGATCCTGGGCCATGCGCATCCACAAGTCATCGAAGCGATTCAAAAGGCCGCAGCCAAAGGGACTTCTTTTGGTGCCCCGACTGAGAATGAATCCCGGCTGGCGGAACTGATCATGCAAGCGGTCCCAAGTATCGAGCGAGTTCGCTTGGTCAACAGTGGCACCGAAGCCACCATGAGTGCGATCCGCGTCGCGCGCGGAGCTACCGGCCGATCAAAAATCATCAAATTTTCTGGCTGCTATCATGGCCACGTTGACTCTCTGCTCGTTGCCGCCGGATCTGCAGCGGCAACGCTCGGCGTTCCCGATTCGCCTGGTGTGACCGAAGGCACCACCAAAGACACCATCGTCCTGCACTACAACGACTCAAACGCAATCGTCGAAGCGTTCCGCCAGTTCCCAACCGAAATAGCTGCGATTATTCTGGAGCCGATCGTCGGAAACATGGGGACGGTCTTGCCTACGCCTCAATTCCTAAAAACGCTCCGCGAAGAAACAACCCGACACGGGGCGATCCTTATTTTCGATGAGGTCATGACCGGATTTCGTGTGGCCTACGGCGGTGCTCAAAGCATCTTCGGAATCGAGCCCGACATGACCACCTTAGGCAAAATCGTCGGTGGCGGTTTGCCGCTGGCGGCTTATGGTGGCAAGGCCTCGATCATGGACAACGTCTCGCCGGCCGGAAAAGTCTTTCAAGCGGGAACGCTGTCAGGCAACCCACTGGCAACCGCGGCTGGAGCGACCACACTCGAAATCCTCCGAGACGATCCTCCCTACGACTATTTAGAAACCCAGGCAAGTCGGTTAGCCGATGGCCTCAAGCACGCTGCAGATGCAGCCGGGTTTCCATCCCAGATGCAGCGAATGGGGAGCATGATGACACTCTTCTTCAACGCAGCACCGGTAGTGGATTGGCCAAGCGCAGATCGCTCCAATCGAAATCGTTTTGGGAAATACTTCTGGGGATTGATTGACGAAGGGGTGTATATGCCATGCAGTCAATTCGAAGCGCTGTTCTTTTCGCGAACCCACCGCCCAGAAGATATCGACTACACCATCGACGCAGCCCATCGGGTGCTAGCCAACCTCGATTGAAAACAAAGGTGAAAACAAATTGAAAACAAAGGTGTCAGGAGTCATTTTTTGAAAAGCAGATTGTTAATACTTACCTACGAATCAATGACTCCTGACACCTTTTTGCCGAACCAGGAGTCATTGTATGCCAAGACCAAAACGAGCCGATGAAGCGAACGGTATTTATCATGCCTTGAACCGTGGCAATGCACGATCTGCGATTTTCAAGAAAGACGCTGACTACAATGCGTTCGAGCAAATCCTTTCTGAGGGATTGGAGCGTTACCCTTGCAGTATTCTTAGCTATCAGTTGATGCCCAATCACTGGCATTTTGTGTTGCAGCCAAAGGAAGATGGAGGCATGAGTGAATTCTTGCGTTGGGTGACGTTGACGCACACTCAACGCTACCATGCACATTACGGAAGCTCTGGACAGGGGCATGTATACCAAGGTCGATTCAAGAGTTTTCCCATCCAGGACGACGACCACTTTTTTGTCGTCACGCGGTATGTGGAGCGAAATGCAGTGCGTGCAAACTTGGTCGATCGAGCTGAAGATTGGCGATGGGGGTCGTTATTCCGGTGGTTAAGCCAACCGGAGCCCGACCCAAAATTAATCACAGCTTGGCCGATTGCTAGGCTTCCGAATTGGGTCAAACGGGTTAACGAACCATTGAGTGAAAAAGAGATCGATGCAGTCCGTTGGAGTGTCAAGCGTGGCAGCCCGTTCGGTAACGAAACATGGGTCGAGTCTACGGCCCGTCGGCTTGACCTGGAAACAACGCTTCGCCCGCGTGGACGCCCACGAGTACATCGACCACCAAACAATGACTCCTGACACCTTTTTAGACGCTGACACCTTTTTAGACGCGGCAAACAATGACTCCTGACACCTTTTTAGACGCGGAGGTAGACTCCCTGCTTTTCTAAGTGCCTGACCAAAACCCAAGTCACATAAAAGAAGAGGCCCAGTCCGAACAGTGCGTACCAAACGGGCGAGTCCTTCGGAAAGAATGGCTGGACAGCATCGCTGACCATCATATGAAGCACATACGCGATCAACGCATTGGTTCCAAATGTTCTAAAGAACGCCAGCTGAAATCCGTAAAGGTCGCACGCCAAGAAAAACAGCAGATACACCAACAATGAGAAACCGGCGGAGAATACTAAATACGAAAGCGTGCCGCCGCGTTGACTCATCATCCAATAATTCCACGTCCTAAGTTTTTTTGGTGAGGTCTCAGTCGATTTGGCTTTGGGTGGCACCGCCACCGGCGGTTTAACAAAGGGCGGCTCCGCCAGCCACAGTGAAATTCCACCACCCGCAAGTTTGACTTCGTCGAACTTCGTGCGGATGCGTTCCGGTGTTGGCCAAACAGGATCCGGTGCCAATCTCAGGTTTTGCTCATCGTTACGTGAGATAGGCACATCGTACAATCGAGTCCCACATGAAATCGCGTATCCAAGTCCCATCACAAGCAATGAAGCACAGAGCACCTTCCTAAGCGAGGCGGATCCAAGCTGCAATTGCCCCCTGGGTTGTACAAATAGGTCGCAGGCCAATGTCCCCACGATAGCGGGGATGGTCCAAGTGAGAAAGCCTAACGGGCCACCGTCAATTCCATTGGGCGCGGTATTCACCCAAACGAAATGGAACCAATAGGACATGAACACATGGCCAATCGCCGACCCCAACATCCACACGATTCGGACCGACGGTCTGCAATGGACGACAGGCAAGATCCAAAGCGAAGTGACGGCAATGTGCATGAGTGTTTGAAACCAATCACGCTTCAAAGGTTCGTACAACGTTTGCCAGAAGCCCATTTGCTTGAGCTGCTCCCAATTCGACGCGCGCGGGACGACGTTGTAGACCACTAGCGAGACAAGTACCAACCCTAAAAGGCGGCGTATCATTCTTGCGTAAGCCGCGGAGCTACCATGCGTTTGCATGCGTCGTCCAAAACTCAGTCGCAAAGAGAAGCCAACCGCGAACAAGAACTGCGGCATAATCGTGTCCGCATAACTGCAATAGTCGTGAGTGTGTTTGAGAACCTGTGGACAAACAGCGTAATTGCCGAAGTAGTTGACCAACAGCATGCCGACGACAGTGTAGCCTCGGAACTGGTCAAGCGATGTGAGTCGGTCGGCCTTAAACGGTGCTGAAACTTCGGAATTGGTATGCTGGCGCGTCATGCAACTCAATCATAACCCGAAGCAGATTCGAATGGCTTCAATGCCATCCTTAGCTATGTCTTTGGTGAATAATTCAATATCGCGATAGTCAGTATGGGGTCGAAGCGCTATCGTGAAAGGCAGAGTTCTTAAAATCACCAAGGTACTGCTATGGTGCGCTGAATTGCATCAGGGCATAATTAGCGTAATTGTTGTGAAACGTTTTTCGTTAAACCAATCAAATCTCAACCAACCATCATGAATGATTTGCGATATAAGTTTTTTCAATCGTTTGCTGCAACGTTCCTTCTTGGGACACTATTGAGTTCGAGCAGCCCACTTGTTGCCGCCGACAAAGTTACAACCGAATCGAATTCGGCATCCGCGATCGGTTCCAAGGTAAATGGCTTTTCTTTGACCGATTATCAAGGCAAGGAATGGAAGCTAGAAGAATTCCAATCCAAGAAAGCCGTCGTGTTCGCGTTTGTTGGAACCCAGTGCCCGCTAGCCAAACTCTATTCTGCGAAATTGGTTGAGCTGGAAAAGAAATATCGCGATCAAGGAATCGCCTTCGTGGCTGTCGATTCCAATGTCCAAGATAGTTTGGCCGAGATGGCCGCCCACGCACGCAAGTTTGGTTTTGAATTCGCGTTTCTCAAAGACCCCGCACAAGACCTTGCTAATCGAATGGGAGTCACACGGACTCCTGAGGTTTGTGTTATTGATAGCGATAGCAAGATTCGATACCGAGGACGAATCGACGACCAGTATGGAATCGGCTACACGAAGGAAGCTGTCACGAAGAACGAATTGGTTGCAGCACTTGATGCGATCCTTAAAAAGCAGGAAGTCGCAATAACAACCACGACGGCTTCAGGATGCCTAATCGGCCGCGGTCCGAGGGATAGTGCCAAAGCAGAATCGATGGTCACCTACGCGGATCAAGTCAGCCGCATTTTGCAATCGCGCTGCGTAAGCTGCCATCGGCCCGGCGAAATTGGGCCAATGGACTTAGGCAACTATGACGATGCGGCAGCTTGGGCTGACATGATCGTCGAAGTTATCGACGAAGGTCGCATGCCCCCCTGGCACGCAAGCCCAGCCCACGGCTCGTTTGAGAACGACCGCCGCATGCCCGCCGAAGAAATCGCCACGATCAAGAATTGGGCGCTAGCGGGAGCAATGCGAGGCGATGCGAGCAAAGAACCACCACCAATGAAGTTTGTATCGGGCTGGCAATTGCCTCGCGAACCTGACTTGATCGTCCCGATGCGAGAGACAGCGTATGACGTTCCTGCGCGTGGCGAAGTCAAATATCAATACTTCGTCGCCGATCCAAAATTGACTCAAGACACTTGGGTTAACGGCATGGAAATTGTTCCGGGCAACCCGGCCGTAGTACACCATATCTTGGTCTTCGTTCGCCAAAAAGGGAGCAATGAGCGCAACCTGGGTGCTGAACGCGGATTTCTTGTAGGCTACGTGCCAGGCACACGTGCCGTGCCGCTTCCTGAAGGGATGGCAAAACGCATCCCAGCCAATAGCGAATTCGTATTTCAAATCCACTACACCCCCAACGGAACGGCTCAATCGGATTTAAGCAAGGTGGGCTTCCTTTATGCCGACCCGAAAACCATCACGCACGAAGTTCAGACGACCAGCTCCGTCCAGCCCAATTTTCGCATCCCGCCTGGCGATGGAAACTACAAGGTTTCGGCTATGCAGCCCGAAGAATTGCCCAATTGCGATCTGCTATCGATGAGTCCCCACATGCACGTGCGAGGAAAGTCCTTCCGTTACACCGCCGTTTATCCAGATGGAAAGCGAGAAATCCTGCTCGATGTTCCGAAGTACGACTTCAACTGGCAAACGGAGTATCGGTTGAGCGAAAAGAAAAAGATGCCAAGCGGAACCCGCATGTTCTGCGAGGCGGCTTTCGACAACTCCAAGGACAATCTCAATAATCCAAACCCGGATGGGTGGGTTCAGTGGGGAGATCAGACTTATGAAGAAATGATGATCGGCTATTTCCACATTTCGATACCTATTGATCCTGCCACTGGCCGGGCTCCTGAGATGAAGAAAGCCAGAACGGGGCGTCCCTCTCCCGACCAGATATTCGCCATGCTCGACACGGACGGCGATGGAAAAGTGCTTCGCGATGAAGTACCCAAGCAAATCCAACCGATATTCGATCGGATGGATGCAAATAAGGATGGCGTGCTGGAAAAATCTGAATTGCCGAAATAGTGAATCAAGTGTGGCACGCCCAAAACGAAGGGCGGGCGTGGGAAGTCAGGCAAATGTTTCTAGAGACCTCACCACGCCCTTCGTAAACTCAGGGACGTGCCACACGCCAACCTGCTCGATTGGCGTATTTCCCAAGTGGAACATTGAAAAAATATTCTCTCCAAACTGGAAATAGCCGGTTAAAGGGTCTATATTCAGCCTTCTTCTGTTTACCGCAATCCCAACCCTTATGGACTTCTTCCATGACTCCGTCGAAACGTTCCCGTCGTAATTTTTTGAAAACGACCGCCGCAACCTCCGCGTTGGGTGCGTCCATTCCCTACTTCAGCTGGACTGAAAAAGCCTTTGCGAACCAAGCAAAGAACGACAGGCCTCGCATCGGTTGCATAGGCGTAGGCAACATGGGGTCTGGCGATGCTCAAGGACACAGTAACTTTGGCGACATCCTAGCCGTGTGTGACGTAGAAAAGGTCCACCTCGATAGAGCCAAAAATGATCCCAAAATTGGCAAAGGAACCGCCGACGCTTACGAAGACTATCGCAAGATACTCGACCGTAAGGACATCGACGTTGTCAGCATCGTAACTTGCGACCACTGGCACGTGAAGATCGCCGTCGAAGCGTTGCAAGCTGGCAAGCATGTCTTCTGTCAAAAGCCGCTGACGCTAACCCTCGAAGAGAATCAACTCATTCGGAACGCTTGTAAGAAATATCCGAATTTGGTGTTCACCGTCGGCACTCAGCAGCGCGATGACAAAAGCCGATTCCTTCGGGCGGTCAACATGGTGCAGAAGGGATTGCTCGGCAAAATCCACACGGTAACTTGCAGCATAGGTGGCGGCGACGTCGCGAAAGAGGATTTTGTAAAGACGACACCTCCAGAAAGCCTCAACTGGGACATGTGGCTAGGCCAGGCACCCAAAGTCGATTTCATCAAGGAACGTGCCCACTATCAATTCCGTTGGTGGTACGAGTATAGCGGCGGCAAGTTTACCGATTGGGGTGCTCACCACATCGACATCGCCACATGGGCATTGGGCGAAGACAAAGCAGGTGGCGGCCCGATCGAAATCGATGGTACCGACGCCAAGCACCCGGTACAGTACGCGCATGGCTACCCAACAACCGATGTCCGCTACAACACGGCCCACGACTATGTCGTGAAATGCAAGTATGCAAGCGGCGTGACACTGAATGTCACTAGCGGCGGCAACAAGGAAGCTGACTCCGACACGCCACGTTCAGTTGGCAACGGTATTCTCTTCGAAGGAGATAAGGGGCGCATTTTTGTTAGCCGCGGCAAGATCGCCGGCAAACCGATTGAAGAGAATTGGGACAAGGATGCGTACTCCGACGAAGATGTTACGCGACTTTACAAAGGCAAGCCGCATGAAGGGCATAAGAGCAATTTCTTTAGGTGCATTCGCGAGGGAGGGCTCCCTCTCAGCGACGTCTTTACGCACGTTCAAGCCATGGGGACTTGCCACCTTTCTGCGATCGCAGCCCGACTGAATCGAGTGATCAAGTGGGATCCCAAGGCCGAGAAGATTGTCGGCGACGAGGAAGCCGCCAAGTTCTTCGCACGCGAACAACGTAAGGGATATGAGATCAATCGCGTCTAGGGATTGAATGAACTATAGACGAGCGATGCCCTTCGCTCGTTCGAGAATTTCAAGCCTCGAAATACGATGAAGGCCTCGCCAGGTTGCACAGACCTGAGCGAGGGCCTCGCTCAGCCTCAAAAAACCGCACTCACTTTGTGGCCTTTCGCTCCGCGAAAGTGCGTCTAGTTAACACACTTTTGCGGAGCAAAAGGCGACAAAGTTTGCGAAGCAAATGGCGTGATACTTAAAAGAATTGGAATCAGTCCTTTGTTGGCTTCCACTCATCTAAGAACGCAAGTACCCTGTCCAGGTTATAACCACTCCCCTCTTCCAGTGGTTCGGTGTCTTGCGAGTGAAGAAGTTTGCCATCCGCATCGAGAACAAACAAATGTGGATAGCCTTTTATCTTTGGATACCTTGAAAGAAACGCTTCGTTGGGTTGTTTCTGAGTGTAGGTCACTTTCATGAGAAGATAGTTTTGTTCCAGCGAGGATCGAACCGATTCGTTTTTTTCTACGAACGCGGTCAAGAGTTTGCACCATCCGCACCAATCTCCCCCAACCTGCAATAAAACACGCTTCTTCTCCGTCGACGCTCTTGCAATCGTCATTTTCAAATCTTCTTCGACATCTCGATCTTCGCCGTAATGATCGACCGTGTAGAAGCTGAGTTTTTCTTTTTGCTCGGGTACGACATCAACTGGCCGTCCTGGACGAGTTGGTTTTTCCATGTCTTTTGAGTTGTTGCAGCCAGGGGACAACAGTCCCAAGCCCAATACAACACTGAAATAACATAATCTTAGGTGTTTTGCTGAACGCATTTTTTGATACTCGGTGGTTAAACGTAGTCAAGTCGCTCCGCGACTTGAGTCCTCGATGAAGGAAGTGTCTGGCTATTCGAGTTTTGAGGAACGATAAATCCAAATTGGAAAAGAAGAAGTAGGTTGTTTGAGTAGGGATGGCATCTGGGTCTTTTGGTAGGCTGACCGTCCGTCGGCGGAGCGACGGACCTACGATAAACTCAACTGCGGTAACTTGGCGTATTCTTCGGTCAGTATACCATGGCTCGAGGCCCCTAACCAATCTTCGATAAGCGTTGCATACAGGCGTCGAAAATCGATCTGAAACTTCAAATCACCGTCATCAAGTTTGCTCAGGCTAGGTTGATCGCCCACGATCGTGTTCTCAAACTTCGGTCCGGATAGGAAGGCTGGGGCTGCGGCACCGTGATCTGTTCCTTGGCTGGCGTTTTCTGCAACGCGACGACCGAACTCGCTGAAGGTCATAACCAGTACTCGGTCACCCAAGCCTGCGGTATTCAACCGCTTATGAAACGCATTCAACGCTTCGGACCATTGACGCATCAGTCCTGCGTGTGCCAAGAGCTGATTGGCGTGCGTATCGAATCCATCCAGCGTTACGTAATAGACTTTCGTTTTCAAACCGGCCAAAAGCAACCTTGAAATCACCTTGAGCTTTTCGCCTAGTTGTGAATTTGGAAAGTCGCCTGAATTGTCAGGAGACGCGAGTGCCTTTTCCAATCGTTCGCTTGCTTGTATCGCGGCGGATGTACTGGCTGAAAGAAAGTCGAGTAAGTTGTCTGATTCCAGAGGAACTTGAGGTTTTGCGGTGCTTTGGGCATCAGAGGATCCCATGCTCGATTCTATCTTGCCCTTCCATCGCAGCTGTTCGATCGACGCAAGCGAAGGAGTCTGAACACCTCGAGCCACAAGGGCCATTGGGAGTTGCTCGCTTCCGAGGTGTAAGCCGGGCGAGTCGGTAGAGTCGGCATTCGCTTGCTGGTTCATCTGGGAAAAGTATCGACCTAACCAACCGTCTGCACTTCGAGATTCTTTGCGTTGACACGAATGCCAAATATCCATCGACTCAAAGTGGGAGCGGTTGGGATTGGGATAACCAACACCTTGCAACACACAAAAATTCTTGTTTTCGATCAAGCTGGCGATGCCTCGCATGGATGGATGCAAGCCAGCCTCCGGGTTGAACTTGATAACCTCCTCCTTGGGAATGGCTAATTTCGGCCTAGCTTTGTAGTAGAGTTCATTCGTGTAGGGGATTATCGTATTCAGTCCGTCGTTGCCCCCAGAGAGCTGAATCACCACCAGCACTCGATCTTGGCTGGTTGGCTTCCCTGCAATTGAAGCCGCCAGCGACTGCATCCAACCGCCAGGTGCGGCGACCCCGATGGCTAAGGCAGAGGCACCTTGAAGACTGGCTGTGGTGAATGTCCGGCGATTGATGTGGTGGTTCATGATTGGTTTTTGTGACCGTGCTCGGTGGTCTGAGTATTTCGAGTAGGCGTACGAGTTGGAGTGCGAGTTGTGACAATAACGTGTTTTAAATGGAGCGGGTTGAAACAAGGGCAACGGTCACGGACCGTCCGTCGGCGGAGCGACGGACCTACGGGACCTAGGATAAGTGTATTTTAGGTAAGCTCGCCAAATAAATCATCGTCTGGATCGCCCACCGATCGGGTTTCGAGGGATCCAGCAAATTCGAGAGGCGTTGGAGTTCTGTGTTGTTCAATTCGTCCACAAAGAAAAGTCTGGCAAACCAAGACGCCAATTGAATTGGATCTTTCGCGTTATTGCGTTCTGCAAACGCGAGTAATGGTGAACCATCGAAACGAGTATTTTCGTGGTTGATCAGTTCGTAGATCAGGTTCGCGCGGCCGACCAGCGTCGACGAATTAATCCACGTTCGGCCTCCTTCCCAGCCCTTGACGTTGGGCGGAAAGAGTACCGCTTGTCCGATCGTTCGCAAGCGTTCGGATAGAAAACCAACATTCGTCGTGCACTTCATCGATCGCATCCATCCGATCGCCAGTTCAATTGGCGAACGTACTTTGCGACCGATACTCCATCCGCTGAGCATCAATCGGCTACCCAAAATCATCTCAACAACGTTGGCGATTGAATAGTGCGTCTCGGTGAATCGTTGGGCCAGCGGGAAAAGGAACTCGTCGGACGGATTGGCATCTTCGGAAACAAAGAACCGAAACAGTTTGCGGACAATAAAGCGAGGCATGTGCGGACTTGAAAGAACGCAATCGATGGCCGCTTCTCCGGACTCGATGCCCGATCTGCCAAGCAACGTCTTCATGGAATCATCGTGTTGGTAGGGGTTGAATCGAAATTGCTTTCTACGAATCTCCCAGCCGGTAAAGCACTTTGCCAACTGCTGCACATCGGCTTCGGAGTAGTTGCCTTCGCCCAAGCAAAATAATTCCATCAATTCGCGAGCAAAGTTTTCGTTGGCATGTGCTTTACGATTGGAAACACTGTCCAGGTAGATGAGCATGGCCGGGTCCATGGCAATACCTTGCGCAAGGTCACGGAAATTGCCCAGTGCGTTCGCACGCAGAAGCGTATTCTGCTGATGCATGAGTTCAGCGTCCTGGACTTTTTCGGCTCCGGTGGCAAAATGCCCGTGCCAAAAGAGAGTCATCTTTTCTTTTAGAGGTTTAGGTGAGTTCAGCATGCGATGAAGCCACCATGAGGCAAGTTGCTTTGCATCTGACGTGGCAAGGACGGCTTTGGCGAGCTCTGCCGAATCCGTTTCAAACGCAATCAGCTCTGTGGTGTCACTAGCGTCATCGCGAACCATCCTCGCGACGGCTTCCACTGGTCGAATAGACAACGTAGCGAGAAGCTCTTCTTGAGTTGCGGAAAACCCTGCCCGGCGGTGCAATAGCGATGCGCGTCGGCTATCCCAAGGTTCCTCGCTTGATGGCTCCCAGACTTGCCAGGCGATAGCTGGATCAATGTCATCAAGACGCGTAGTGGGAAGTATCGATTTTGAGTTCATGGTTAAAGTCATTGGGATCGACTATTTCTTGTTTTGAATTTCAAAATGGGTGCGCAGTTGGGTGAGAGCTGCATCGACAAGCATTTCTCCGCATCCCTCTGCACAGTGGGCCGAGACCACTTCGTAGTTGCCTTGAGCGTAAGCCTGACGTGTTGGCACGTAACCGATCGAACCATTGGCTAGTTCGTTAATCGTGGTGGTAGCGAATGGAGAACCATCTTTGATTGCCAGTCCTAGTTGGACAAAGATTTCGCCAGGCATCGCGACCAAGTCGAGCGATATGATGACGATGGAGATTTGACCATCGTCCAAGACCGTGGCTTTGGCCCAAAGCGGATCGTGGGTTTCGGTGGATAAGCGTTTCCCGTAGTAGCCTGCCATGGGCGTTGGGCGGATTGGAGTGATTTCGACTTGCCCAAAGCCAACTTGCAGCATGGGGATTTCTGTCGACGGTTTGGACTGAGCCCACAAGGGAGTAGCCAACATAAGCCACAAACATAGGAAAACAAACCGAAACGACCATCGTTGAGTTGGGTTTGTCATAGGGTGTCTCGTTTGGTTTTGGATTTTGAATCGTCCAGATTCATCAGCCTGTTTTCGTCAACTGTATTTATAGTCTGTTTTTAGGTAAGACAGGGAATGCTTTGGATTCTCGAAACAATTTCGCCAAGGAATGCGACTCGTATAACCCTGAGGCGAAGGCGGCGGCTCTCCGTCGCCTTCGGCTTAGGTCTAAGCGGCTGTTTGGAATCCGCATATAGCACCCTGGATTGCGAAAAACCAAGAAAATCGATATCTTCGCGGCATGCAAAACAATTGCGAATCGTCTAGTTTAAACCGATTTTCACACTATTCTCTAAAGTCGAACCGATGAACGCACCCACTCACACGCTTCGCCAACTGGCGGTCAATACCATTCGAACCCTGAGTATGGATGGAGTGCAAGCCGCAAATAGCGGTCATCCGGGTACTCCGATGGCCCTGGCTCCTGTAACGTTTCAACTGTGGACGGAGGCGCTGCGTTACGATCCTTTGAACCCAGAATGGGCAAATCGAGATCGATTTGTTTTGTCCTGTGGGCACGCGTCGATGTTGCTCTATTCGATGATTCATTTGGCCGGCATTCGTGGAGTCGATGCCCATGGCAAAGTGACTGGCGACGAATCGATCACGATCGAAAACCTCAAAAACTTCCGCCAATTGCACAGTCCCTGCGCTGGCCATCCCGAACTGGGGTACGCGGCCGGTATTGAGACGACGACCGGTCCACTTGGGCAAGGCGTAGGCAATTCCGTTGGAATGGCTATTTCCAGCAAGCACTTAGGCGCCAAGTACAACAAACCTGACTTCGAACTGTTTGATTACCGCGTATACGCGCTTTGTAGCGACGGAGATTTGATGGAGGGCATTTCGTCGGAAGCGGCCTCCTTGGCCGGACACCTAAAGCTTTCCAATCTTTGCTGGATCTACGATGACAACGGGATTACGATCGAGGGACATACCGATCTTGCCTTCACGGAAAATGCCAGCCAGAAATTCCAAGGTCTCGGCTGGAATACGATTCTGGTTGAAGATGCCAACAACTTAGTCGCTCTTCAAAAAGCCTTTGATGCATTTAAGGCGACGACCGACAAGCCTACGCTGATCATTGTCCGATCCATTATCGGTTTCGGTTCTCCGAACAAAGCCAATAGCCACAATGCACACGGTGCACCGTTGGGCGACGAAGAGATCAAGCTAACAAAAAAGGCCTACGGTTGGCCTGAGAATGAAAAGTTCTACGTGCCCGATACCGTGCGAAAGTACTTTGCCGACACAATGGGGGAACGGGGTAAGCAGGCTCAAGCGGATTGGACGAAGCTCTTTGCGAACTACCAAACCAAATTTCCGAAGGAAGCGGCTGAAGTGTCGTGCATTATCCATCGTCAACTACCGGAGGGTTGGGACAGCGGCCTTAAACCGTTCGCAGCGGACGCAAAAGGCTTGGCAACACGAGTCAGCAGCGGCAAAGTGCTCAACATGTTGGCACCGCATTTGCCAAGCTTGATCGGCGGTTCCGCGGACTTGGCACCGTCGACCATGACTTTGCTGGATGGTCAAGGTGACTTTGAAGCGACTAGCTACGGCAATCGCAATATGCACTTCGGCATCCGAGAGCATGGAATGGCATCGGCGCTCAACGGCATGAGTTTGTCTGGACTGCGAGCCTACGGTGCAACTTTCTTTGTCTTCACCGACTACATGCGACCATCGATGCGATTGGCCAGCATCATGCATCAGCCGGTCCTATATGTTTTGACGCACGACTCGATTGGTTTGGGAGAGGACGGCCCAACGCACCAACCTGTGGAACATTTGGCAGCCTGCCGAGCGATTCCAGGTTTGTATGTATTCCGACCTGGCGATGCGAACGAAGTCCTACATTGCTACAGAGCTGCTATGTTGCTAAAGAATCATCCGTCGGCGATGGTTCTTTCGCGACAGAACGTTCCTACCATGGACCGCGCCAAATTGGGTGACGCTGCAGGCGCAGAAAAGGGTGGCTACGTGCTGAGCGACTGCGCTGGCCAGCCTCAAGCCATCATTATGGGAACTGGCACCGAAATCCCGATCTGCATGAAGGCTCAAGAGCTCTTGGCTGCTGAGGGGATCATGACCCGTGTTGTAAGCTTGCCATGCTTTGAATTGTTTGACGATCAGTCGCCCGAGTACCGAGCGAGCGTATTGCCAAAAGACGTGATGCTACGCGTGGCTTGCGAAGCCGGTATTCGCCAAGGCTGGGACAAGTACATTGGTGCAGACGGACAGTTTGTCGGCATGAGCACGTTTGGTGCTTCGGCGCCATTCGATCAGTTGTACAAGCATTTTAAGATCACAGCGGAGCAGATCGCTTTGCAAGTCAAGAGAGCGACGATGTGAAAACTACCCATCATAACCCGATACGTTAGTGAGGGACCTGCGAAATTGTCCCTCGCTTACGCTTCGGGTTGGGATACTTCACTCTGTCGCTCGTCTAAGATAACCAGTAGCCAGTAGTGAGCAGTGCCATGAATGACGTGAATCCATACGAATCTCGGAGCCCGTTGCAGCTCGAAACCACCAACCACGAATTGCCAGTCAACTTCGTTTTCTCGGGGATGGTAGCGGTCATCACGTCACTGCTGGCGGGTTTTTTGCTATACGCATGGATCGGTTTCGGTTTTACATGGCCTGGACCAATCAAGTCACTGATTGCTCTCATGATCTTGGTGGTGTGCTTGGCGTATGGAATTATTCGTGGCCAAAAGGAACTGAAACAGTTGCGGGAGTTGTCCGTCCATGCGAGGCAGGTCAACTTCGTTCACGTAGCCATTATCGTAGCCTTTTGTTTTGCGATTCGTGGATTTGCCCACTGGGTAACGAAGAGCTCGTTGTTTTGAGAGTGTAGTTCGTTTAACCGCGTGGGTATCGCCCCGCGTTTCCAGTGCTCGCGGCCCGATGGGCACGCGGTTAAACGAAGAATTTCACTGATGGGACTAATCTATGTTTGTCGTTGCTGTTGAGTTTGTTGTTGACGAAGACCATGTCGATGCGTTTCGCCAAAAGGTTCTTCTGCAAGCGGCTAACTCATTGCAGTTGGAAGAGGCATGCCGAGTCTTTGACGTCTGTTTTGATCCGGAGTGCCCGACCGACTGTTTTCTTTACGAAGTCTGGATAGTCCACACAAAGCAGGAGCGATACGCTCATACACGAAACGGAATTCAGCCAGATCAGGGTTGGGTTTCGTAAGGTTCGGGCAAGGCGATTCTCGAAAACGTAACGGCAAAGTGCTGAGCCAAATGTTCTCGGTACGGCGAATTGAGTCGAGCTATCCGTCGACCATCTGTTACAAGTTGTTGGAGAAGCTCTCGGGATACAGTATGGATGTCTCGAAAGTCGACTATCGATTCTCGAAACACGTCAACAAACTCTGGGAGAAAATACAGTCCGTAGACTCGATGAGACCGAACCTGCTCCCTTACCGTCGCGGCTTTTAGGACGCCAGACTTCACAAGCCACTCGGCTTCATGAACCACAGCGACTTGGACCTTTGTCGTCTTCGAGTTTGCGAGATCACAAGCCTGGGAGAGAACGATAACTCGTTGGTTGGTTTGCTGAATTTCCCAGATTCGGGGTGCCGCCGAGATCGCACTCGCGAAAGATAACAGGATGCAGTTGTCAATTAGGTCGCCCTGCGTCAAAGGGGATTCAATCGAAGGCAGGCTATACATCAATCAAAAATTGGATCGGGGAGACGTGGTAAAGTAGCAAAGCGTGCCTCGACTACTTTGGCTTCTCCGCTATGAGGAAAATCAGGGATATCGAATTGCTCATCAAATGCTACTGGTTCGTCTGGCAGGCGAGAGGAATCCCCGCCTATCGTTGGAAACATCACAGCAGAACGCAAAAGAAGCGAACTAACGGCCGATTCCGCACTTGGAAAAGTTCCTTGTGCAACCAGTCGCTGAATCAGTTGTTCCGCATTTCCGTGTAAGGTGATGACCATATCGTCCATTGTATCACGATTTTTCGAAGCGTCCAAATTGATTTTTACCTCATTGAATGCTCGAAGCTGTCAGGGTGCCAATTCAGAACCCGGCCGGAAAAACCGTTGATTTTGCCTGTCGATGAAGTAGTCTCGCACTTCGAAAAGCGATTGGCCCAGCAAACAAGAAGTCGCTTATCCAAATCCTCCCGACTGGTTTACCGATCGGTATTCATGTGATTTCTCCGGCTGGCACTCGCAAGCACATGACGCTCTTTACAAAAGGTCTGATTTTACTATTGTTCGTCTCAGGAGTGACGAATACACAGGTTCGCACCCCGCTCCCGAAGATATCTTGTTGCTGATCGAAGTATCCAACTCCAGTCTCGATATCGATCGTGGACTTAAGCTCGGGCTTTATGCCGAGTATGGAATCGCGCGAGGGCTTGCGTTTGCTTGAACAACGAAACGCCGAAGATGAGCGTCGACTTGAATTGCTTCAGCAATTAGCGACTGAAGGATTTCGACAGCTCGATCAAGGCGAGGGAGTAGGACTAACCACCAGCGGTCAGATTGCTGCGCATTTATCCAAAATGGGGAGGCAAGCCGTTAAGCTTGCTAAAAACGCAAAGAGCGGTTGAACAATATGCTACGTATTGTAGTCGCCCCTGCTGCAGAGGAAGACATTGTCAAAATTTTAGCCTGGAGCCATGAGCATTTTGGCGAGCAAGCAAGGTTGCGCTAAGAAGCATTGTTGACCCAGGCCATCGTCGACATAGCAGCGAACCCGCACAGAGTTGGAAGTATATCGCGAGGGGAACTGACGACCGGTGCTTGCACTTATCATCTGTGGCATAGTCGCTCGCGAATCGCCGAGACAATTGACATGGTCGGTAAGCCCCGACACTTCTTGTTATTTCGCTTGAATGCTGAAGGCGAAATTGAAATTGGTCGCTCGAATTCGACGCGAGCAAGCCAACGGCCCTGGTCAAAACGATCCCGCCAGCCGTTGGGTCGACTGCTGGAAGTGTAACATAGTCGAATGGAGTCGCAACATTTGTACCAAGACTGGGTAACCGGATATGCAACTGGACAAAACAAAATTTCCCGGCATAAAAGCATTTGGAGTAGCAGCAGTTTTTGCACTGGTCTCCGGTTACCTTTATTCTATCCAATTTGTAGCCTGTTCACGAAAACTCGATAGCCTCATCGTCTTCAGGAATCCTTGGATGGCATTCCAAGGGACTGTCCTTCCATCGCAATCGTGGATTCTCCTCGATGGCGTTGCCGGAAAACCTCTGCGTTTTCATCACATGAGCGACTTGAGAATAGCGAATGAACTGAGAGAGCCGGTTTTGTCACTGTATTCGCTTCAATATTTAGACCGAGACGTGCTGTTAGTCCAACATCCAAGCCACTTTTCCTTTCGATCGCTCCCAGAGTTGAAGGAATGGATCAGACTGCCGCTGGAGATACCTGACGAATTTATTGAAACTCCGTTTGGAACTCAAATCCCTAAAAGAATAACGGTAGATTCCACTCTAATAAACAGCGATTGGTTGCTTGCAGTTCATGGAAGTCGGATCGGGGAGAAGTACGATCGCTCGCGTGAGGAGATCTATGGATGGCGGTGGCAGGACTTGCTTGCTGAAACCGATCATGAACATTCGAAACCAGATTTGCGCCTGGTTTACGAGTTCGATAAGTCGGATTCGATACACACCACCCACCTTTCAAATTCTTCGGAATTGCTCATCAGGCATGGCGAAAGCATTCGGCGGATCGATCTTCAGACTCAAAAGGCTACCACTCTTGACGATCCACTTGACTTGAAACAATCGAAGAAGCTATTGGACTCAGCTTTGCCACATAGGCATACGAACCTAAAACAGTCAAATTGGCATTTGACCAAGGACAACAACACAGTCGTTTTGGAAACAGAGTATTTCAATCAACAGGAAGTCGACGCCTTGCAATACGGACGGCGATTTGCGTCGCCATACGAATTGCTTACTATTTGGGGTGGCTTAATGGTTTGGCGGAGTTCATGGTTGCCCAGCGCTTCACTCTTGTGTTCGACCGTACTGCTTCCCTCGTATTTTTGTCTTGCGTTTTTCAGCATATCTAGAGTTGCCAGTCGCTGTTGCGGAAGTCACAGTCGATTCCGAGTCATTGTTCTCGCAATCGCTGCATTAGTTTGCTATTTCTCCTTCGACGCTCTTAGTAAAAACTACATGCTAACTCGCGGTGGATTTTGGCAACATCCGATCATCGCATGGTCCATTCCCCTGTTTTTTGGTTTTGCCGTAAAGCGCTGGAATGAGGACGTTTTTGAAGAATCGATAAGGCACATTGCTTCGACTGTAGCCATCGCTCTACCTTCGGCAATGTTCGCTTGGTGGCTCTCATTTCTTATTCCTATGCCAGCGAATTCGCTTATGTCCCAACTCATTGCAACCATCTCGCTGTTGTCCACGTGTTCTGTACCAAGAATAAGCAATAGCCATTCACCGTTCACGGGCATCAGTAAAAGAAAGTCAATTAAATTTCGCATTCCCAATTGGATTTTGAACTTCGCCATTGGTTTGCAAATAATTGCATTCCTGGTCTTCCTCTATGCGATGTACGTGCTTCGAACACCATCAAGTTCCCAGGGTACTATCGGCTTGGGATTCTTTATTTTGCTCCTTTACGTTTTAGTATTTTGGTTGGGGATGATCTCCATCGTTAGTTGGCTCCTGGCATGGGCCTATCAAGCAGCGTTGGGCGAGTTTCAAACAGTTCGAACAACATTCGCCGTCCTACTTTTCACACCTTGGATTGTCACAGCAACGAACTTTTTATAGATATGCAAACGACCTATCGGTGTGGTTTGTTGGTAGCTGCCAATTATCGCCCCGCTGGAATATATCCAGCCGTAGCTCTAAGTAAACCATTTCAACTTGTCGGCAGAGAGGCTAAGAGCTTCGCGGTGCTTTCCAGGGCCTCGCTTGGGATGGAGTGTTGTCCGTTGAATTCGACGAGTTGGCCGATGCATCCCGCGTCGCGGAGTAGTTTTTGTAGCCAACGACCGGTTGCAATCGGCAGGATTGGATCTTGCCGGCCGTGGCTTTGGACCATCGGGACAGAAAGAGGTTTGGTTAGGAAGGCTTGGCGCCATAGCGATTCGCAAATGAGCGCTCCTGAAAACACCACTAGTCCGACGACCGGTTCGACAGTGCCGCGCATCGCGGTGTCGACAGCCAACATGGCTCCTTGTGAGAATCCCCCCAACACAATTGGGACCTTGGGCCATTCCTGTTGCGTTCGGCATTGCTCGATGCATGCACAGAGTTTCGTGCGTGCATCATCGATTCCTTCCGGGACGGCATCGCGCATCTTGTCGAACGAGTTGGTGGCTGACATCTGCATGAGTTGGGCCATGTTGAGTCGCCACCAAGCTCTTGCGCCGTACATACCCTCGTTCTCAAGATCGATAGGTGCCTCGGGAAAAAGGAAGGCAGGTTTAGGCGTATCATCGGGAAAGAAGTCTAGGATTTCTTCAAAGAGTCCGACGAGATCAGAGCCAGGAGCGCCAAAACCGTGGCACATCACAACCAGACAGGAGGGCTCGGTTTTCGCTGGCCGGATCAAAATGGTGGCCAGTGTTCCAAGAGATGGACGAACCAAGGACCAAGCTTCAGGGTCGAATCGCATAGTATTATTGCGTAGAAGCCGAAATGTCGGGGGGCTTCACAACGAGTTGCGTGACGAGAAAAGGCCCGTCGCGTTATCTAAGTTCCTTCAGCGACATCCACGATAGATAGCCGAGTATGCCAGAGCATAGCATGAACGTGATATCCATTAAGAGGCTGGGATACCGAAATAGCGCGCCCATCCCTGCTAAACTCATGATGAAGTCGAGAAGGAAAAGTAGCAATACTAAGCCAGCGACTACAAGACCGCCTAAACACAACAATCTGGGCATCAAGTTCCTCGGTGCTCTTCAGGGATGCTCCCAGTGTCTGGGTGGCTGCTGTAAGGGGAAATCGTGCTGTAAAAATAACGCATGTTGATGCCGGATTGATTCCAGCTCTCGGAAAGGCTCGGATTCTTATCCGAAAACGGTTGCCAAAACAACTCAGCATGCTGAGGGCTAGTATAGTTGAACTTTTTCGACTGTCATGGGGCAAGTTCCCGACGTTGTGTTTTTATCCGAAAAGCCACCCGCCGAGGCCAGGATGACTGGATTTGTTGACAAAAACGCTCCAAAATCCCAAGTGAGACGTTCACTTCGCGAGCTTATGCCCGTTTCTAAGCGGTATGCCTATTTCGACCACGCTGCCGTTGGCCCGATTCCGAGACCCACCGCCCAGGCAATTCAGAAATGGGCAGACGAATCCCTTTTTCAGGGAGATGTCTGCTGGCCAGAGTGGTCCGCGGGAGCGGCGAGATTGAGGATTTCAGCTGCGAAATTGCTTGATTGTCAGTCCAGTGAAATCGCCCTAATTCCGAATACAACCTTCGGAATCAACATGATTGCTCAAGGTTATCGATGGGGTAGTTCGCCCTACGGCGAAAGCGTCGTTGTGCTAAGCAACGAGTTTTCGAGCAATCTCCTACCTTGGCTGGCGCTCGAACGCAGAAGGGTCGAGGTGCGAAAAGTTCTTGTCGATGAGTCCGGCGTCGTCTCTTTGGATGCGATTTGCAACGCGATCGATGGAACCACTCGCTTGGTTGCGGTGAGTTGGGTCGGGTACTTCAGCGGCTTTCGAATGGATCTCGCCAAGCTTTGCGAAAGGGTGCATCGAGCAGGATCACAACTTTTCGTTGATGCCATACAAGGGTTGGGGGTCTTTTCGCTAAACACCCAGGAAATTCCGATCGACTATTTGGCCGCCGATGGTCACAAGTGGATGCTGGGACCGGAGGGAGCTGGTTTGCTCTATATTCGCCAAAAGAACCTGGAACGATTGGAACCATTGATGCAGGGATGGGGATCGTTGCAAATGGCAGGCCAGTTTCAAACAGCCAACATGGTTCTCAAGAACGATGCCTCGCGTTATGAAGGGGGTTCGGCGAACCATGTCGGACAGCTTGGGCTAGCAGAGAGTCTTCAGGTCCTGTTGGATCACGGTTGCAATCTAGCTGACAACCCTATTGCCATGGCGGTGTTGGAAAATGCCGCGAACATTGAAGATGGGCTTAAGTCCATAGGCGCCAACGTTTTTCGCGCAAGGAGCACAACCGCAACGGATTGCGAATTGAGTGGGATTTTGACGTTTGAGTTGGAAGGTGTGGATCCGAACGAGCTTCGCCGTTATCTGCTTCAAGAAGAAATCGTGGTCAGCGTGAGGCACGGACGATTACGAGTGGCAACTCATGCTTACAATGACCAAGACGACATTCAGCGTTTGATTAACGCTGTAGATCACTTCAACACAAAAAACAGGACTTACCAGTCATGAGTATGGACTCAAATTACAATCCCTATACGCCTGTATCGACCCCGGACCAATCGAGGCTTGGAGGCAAGATGCCGCTCAAGGGATTCGTGAAAGTAGTTTGCATTTTTTTTATTGTGCTGGGTGCCCTTGGTCTGCTTCAGGCACTTCAGACGATGGTCGGGATGGCAATGGTGTTGTCCATGGGTGAAAAGCAATTTAACCCGATGAATATTTTTCCAGGGGCCATGGTGTTTACGATCCTGATTGGATTGGTCAATTTCGCGGTATCCGCATGCGAAATTGCGGGTGGGGTGATGGGGCTCCAGCAAAAAAAACTTGGCGCAAACCTGATTCGATTCATATCGGCGTTCATGTTGGTTTTCAAAGTTGCTGAAACAGCGTATGGTTGCGTGGTAGGGTACCTTTCAATAGGGCCGACCAAAGAACAAACGATGAAGCAGATGCCACCGCAATCGGCGGACGCGCCGGATATGGGGATGTTTATTGAGATCGGGATGTATGTCGGACTCGGTCTTGCGGTTCTGTTTGGTTTGGTCATGTTCTTTTTTTACCTTTTTTCTTTTTTGAGCTTTAGCAAACAAGAAACACTGTCTCAATTTTCCTGAGGTAAGGCGTACCATGCCAGCAGAACTTAGCCCCAATAAAGCCGTATATACGGGCTCGTTTGATCCGGTGACCCTTGGTCATTTGGATATTATCGAACGAAGCGCAAGGCTCTATTCTTCGCTCGTGGTTGGCGTCGGAGTCAACTCGGCGAAGCAGTCTTTGTTCTCGACCGATGAACGCATCGAATTATTGCAACGTGTGACGCGCCATTTGCCCCAAGTTGTGGTGGAGAGATTCGATGGTTTGGCTGTCGACTTCGTGCGAAACCAAGGAGCCAGAGTGATGGTGCGTGGTGTTAGGCCCCTGACTGACATTGCCGCAGAATTCACCATGATGATGGCCAATCGCCAATTGGATACCGAAATTGAAACGGTTTTTTTGATGGCGGATGAGGTTTACGCGCATGTTTCGAGCACGTTGATTAAACAAATCGCCTGTCTCGGCCATGGCCGCTCGTTAGACCGGTTTGTTCCGAGAGAAATCATTCCAGCTTTGATGGAAAAAGTTCGCGCCACTCAAGCATCCCATTGGACCGAGTAGATAGGAATTGGCGAAATGATACTTGGTGAACCTCAATCGAGCCAATACGACTGGCGTTTTCAGATCTTTGGATTTCCAGTCCGCGTATCTTGGCTCTTTTGGGCGGTCAGCGCAGCCCTTGGGTATAGCTCCGCGATGTCGCTCCAACGGTTGTACGGAGTACAAAACATTCAAGTGAATTTGGGGGTTGTGCTGGCGATTTGGGTAGCAGTCACTTTCGTTTCTATTCTGGTGCACGAGCTTGGGCATGCCGTGGCGTTTCGCTATTTTGGGATCCGTTGCGACATCGTTCTTTACCAAATGGGCGGTCTAGCAGTACCGGGGGCTGGAATGCTCTGGGGGCGAAACGGGCGTAGAAGACAACTAAGCCACGTAGATCAGATCATTATTTCAGCCGCTGGCCCCGTGTTCCAGTTGCTGTTAGCAGCCTTTGTGGGACTTGTGGCCATTTTGTGCGGCGTCTTCGTGTCTGAATTCAATGGATTGGCGGAATATCTGCATTTGGAAGTTAGCCAACCGCGAAACCCACTCGTCTACGCGATGATTCGATTCATGGTGACCTCAAGTATCTGGTGGGCGATCATCAATCTCCTACCCATTTTCCCGCTTGATGGTGGTCAGATCGCTCAACACGTGTTCGGAATTTTTAGACGCAACAGTGGGTTGATAGAGGCCCATTCGCTCAGCGCGGTTGTCGGCATCGTGGTCGCATATTGGTTCTTTACACACGGCATGGCTTTCAACGCATTGTTCCTTGCATCCATGGTGATGAACAACATTCAGGCCATTCAAGGCGGTGATGGACGTCGAAATTGGTGATTGCGCAAAAAAATTTCCAATTATTTTTTTGCCGTTGCGCAGACCATTTTTCGTCGCACCAACATCGATTGAGCCGTACTCTTCGCGGTCAATTTTTTGCGAGGATGAACACCTTTTTTTTTGCGATCACATTTCGTTCAACAACCATTCTATGAGCGTTGATTGCGAGCCCGTTATCGATGTCGCATGTTGTTTGAAATAACGGCCACTGAAGATGACTTCGCAACCCACATCATTGCGTGATGGCAATAAAATTGTTGGTTTTTTTGAATTCATCGTCGATTGCGAGAGGTTGATTCGCGCGGAAAACATCGCGAATGATTGACGATGAAGATCGATGCAACGCGTCCTACCATCGATAATGTTGCGAGCATAAATAGGTCGCCAATCAGCATGCATCAATGACCCTTTGAGAATCGAAAAAATTCGCGTTGATCGATCGATGGAAGCCTCGCAACTTCGCGCGCATTCGACATGCGGTTGTGGAAAATCGGTTTCATTTATGTGGAAAAATTGTCGAAAAGATGTTGCATTAACTTTCGACTTTTATACAAATAGTCGAAGTGGATGTTGTTCCTTTGAAGAGATTGGTTGTTTGGGTACTCGATTCGTCGAGAACTAGACAAGACGTCACCAACCAAACAGTTTCGACAAAGGGTTTTTAAGTACCGGTTGCTAGACATAGATTGTTCATCTACTGCTTCTGATGTTCGATCGGTGCGGCAACTAATAATTTCGCTTTTCGGAGGATGTATCCGTGGCCAAGAAAAAAGCTGGGGCAACGAAGAAGAAGGTAGCTAAGAAAGCTGCTAAGAAGACTGCAGCACCTAAGAAGGCTGCAACCAAGAAGAAAGTAGCCAAGAAGAAGGCTGCTAAGAAGACTTCCACAAAGTCTCCTTCGTAATTCCGTTGCTCTGCTAGAGCATTCGGCTTCTTGCCGATAATCTGCTCGAAGCAACAAAACCAAGACCGCCGAGTGGTATTTCCCGCTCGGCGGTTTTTTTTTGATTTCATTGTCGCCTTTCGCTCCACGAAAGTGTGTCACATCAACTCACCTTTGACGTGCATTGATGAACCAAGGTCTGTGGTTCAGAACACCCAAAGCTCCAGGTTTACCCTTGTTGTGCAATCGAAAAAATTGACTCAACCCGCAACCGCTCAAATGACGATACGTTCTTGAAGCGGTGTGCCTTTGGCATCCGACGGGCGAACGACGAGGCACAGAATGATGACTTCCAACACACAAAAACGGAGCAAGCTCAAACAGCCAACGTCGCTTTGTGTTGCAATCCTGTTAGTTTTGCACAGCCTCGGGTGCGTAACCCTTCGAAACACATCGCCATCCGGAACGCCTAATATTGCAAACTGCAGTGCCATCGAGCAGAACGCCATCGAATCAGGCCAGTGCTGTTCGTTATACGATAGGGGCGAAGTCGTACGGCAATGGGTTGGAAAGTTCCATCCACGTACGCTCGTACCCACGCCGATCACTAGTTGGGCCGGCAACTGCAAAGAGCGATGTGGAGCGATGGGAACTTCCATCCGTGGTTGGATCCACGCAAAAAAGGAAGAGGCAAATGCTCCGCCATGGCCTCGCTTTCACCCAATTCCGACCAAACCTGTTTTTGAGCCTGAGGGTGCGGAATCATCGATTTCACCCGAGGTTTACGGCCGGTTCGGAAAGGGCTAAGCGACGGACGCGTATATGACGCTTACTCAGTTGCAGTCAGATGGATTTTTCGTCCTTGAAGAATGTCTTTCCCCTGACGATTGCCAAGCGTGGTGTGAGCGCGTATCCAGTTCTTTGGATAATTCAGACGCCCAAGGTCGGCTTCAAACGAACATCGCGGATCAGTGTGTTACTTATGGCTCGAGGAATCTTCTGGCGATTTGTCCTGGAGTCGTCGAGTTGCTATCGCAGCCGGCGATTGCTGCCAGTTGTCGGGAGATTTTGGGTGACGACTACGGTGTAGTACGGGGTTTGTACTTCGACAAACCACCTGGACTATCATGGTCGCTTCCCTGGCATCAAGATCTGACCATCGCTGTTGCAGAACACCGGACCGGTGATTCGGCAGACTTGTCAATGGATGGCTTTTCCAAGCCAACTCTCAAAGCTGGCATTTGTCACGTGGAAGCCCCCACGACTTTGCTTGAAAAAATGCTGACCGTCCGACTCCATTTGGATGCAATGGGACCTCACAATGGACCTATTGTTGTTCGAAAAGGTTCGCATTTAGCGGGTAAACTACTCCATAGCCAAGTCCCTGCTGCGAACGAAATAACGGAAGTCCATTGCCCAGCAGGATCAGCAATGTTGATGCGCCCGTTATTGAGTCATTCGTCGATTGCGAGCTTGCCGGGCTTGAGCCTACATCGTCGAACGATTCACTTGGAACTCTCTGCGATCGAGAACTTGCCCTACGGATTTCGTTGGCATACGTTTCTTTCGTCTGAGAATCGACAACCGTAAGTTGGACGCGCCGCCATCCTCGGAGCTGATGGAGGAAAGGAGCTTGACCAATGAGAAAGCCGAGCAAAAGCCTCTGGACCGGGCACAGAACCGGGAAACAGACGGGAAACCGTTTCGCCCCAGATCGCGTGGACTGCTTGGCATACGAGAAGCGGCCCGAAGTCCGTTTCGCGCGTCAACATCAACGGTAAGAGCCGTATGCAGTAATTCTGCACGTACGGATCTGTGCGGGGGACGGCCAGCAATGGCCGTTCCTACCGCGATAAAAGCCAAGAATGATGAACGAGGTTTCGCTATGGAATGGTGGCGTTCGCCTAGAAGTGTCGTTTTTTCGTGTTTTTCGTGGTTAGCTGCGAACTATCCCGCGTGACCAATAGGCCAGTAAGTGATTCCTAGATTTCCCTCTCGACCTACCGTTGCCCAGTTCACTAAGCTACGGGACGATCGCTCTATACAAGTATGTTTTAATAGCTTTCGATAGAGTAAACCGAAATCTCCAGGGAAGGACGACTCGGAAAATGACCCAGCAAACCAATGCCCAATTCGCATATTCAAAACCTGCGCGGCGCAAACGTTTTAAAAAACGCCATATTCTACTAGGCGGCTTTCTCCTTTTCCTTTTGGCGATCCTTGTGGGGGTCCCAATTGCATTGCAAAATCGCGACCTCGTCGTCTCCGCGATCAATCGCAATGCAGGCATCGCCCCAATGCGGATCGACTTAACCAGCATTGAAGGGGGCTGGCTGCGTTCGATCAAAGTCCGGGGGCTTCGGTTGATCGATGACAAGGGAGCCGAGTTGGTCAAGGTTGGAGAAATTGAGACAGAACTCAATCTGATTCGGCTTGCCACCAACTATAAGAACCTTGGCACCATTACACTTCGCGGTGCGGAAGCGGTTATCGATGTGCAACCAGGCACAACCAACGTTGAGGAAGCCATGAAGCCTTTTCTTGTGTCCAGCACTCCAGCGCCCGCAACAACCAGCAATACGCCAGCCCCATCGAAACTGCCGACTGGCCGAATTCGCATCGCGGACGCGATTGTTCATGCTCGAGATAGCGTTGACTTAACCGCCTGGGACTTAAAGATAAGCGAAGCCGACATTCCACTCCCAACTCAAGAACAACCCATTCCGCCCATGACGCTGGTTGGTCTTGTTCAGCAAACAGCATCCCTTCCTGGCGAAACTCTCATGGGTGGCCAGTTTGTTATTCGAACGCAGCCGATGGCGGATGCAGCCAGCACGGCCGCAAGCAATCTGGTGCCGATGAGGATGAACATCTCGACCAACGGCTTGCCATTGCAGTGGTTTAGTTTGGTTAAACGGCGACTTCCTGAAATCCCAATCGAGCGACTGCTCGGGCTGGCAACGGTTCAAGCTGACATAGAAATGCACAGCAACAACAACATACGAGCTCAAATACAAACGGCCCAAATCGATTCTCTTCGGATCATTGCTCCGGACCTAGTTGGCAAACGGGGAGCTGGTCTGCAGCAGATCAAACTGAGCGGCAACGTTCAGCTCCATCAGAATCGATTGGTAACTCAAAACGCGGTGCTGCAGTGCGATATTGGCGCCTTGGCTGCGAACGCCAACATGTCTTGGCCGCCGGTTATTCCGTCGGTTACTCAGCCTTGGCTCAACGATTCCGACCTTGAGGTGCAGGGCAACGTCGACTTGGCGCGGTTGATTCAAATGGCGCCAGACTTGATTCAAATGCAAGAACAGGTTCAGTTGCTTGCCGGCAACGCAAGCCTGAGTGTCAGTCAACGAAAATCACCGTCCGTCGCAGGAACTGCGAGTGTCGCTCCCCCCACCAGCAACTACAAAATGCAATTGGGTGGTCTCCAAGCCAATGTGCAGGGAACCGCCATGCGGTGGGAGCAAGCCCTGCAAGCATCGGTTGACGTATCCGCCAATAGCCAAGGCCAGCCCAGATTCAAGGCAGACTGCACGGCTGAGTTCTGCAAGATCGAAGGAGCTGGCGATCTGCAAGAGGGACAACTCGATGGTCGTTTCGATCTGGCTAAGATGCAACAGCGTCTTTCCCAATGGTTTGCATTGCCGGTGGAAAGCTTAAGCGGTTCGGCCGAATGCAAAGTGGTGTGGAAACAGGACGGCAGCAATCGACTCACCGCCAATGGCAAACTTCTGACGACTCCCGTAAAGATAGTCAACAAGTACGGTGAACTGGACGAGCCTGCCTGGGATGGAGCCTTCGATCTAGTAGCAAGAGTGGACCAAGGCCGCATCATTCAGATCGATCGAGGTCAGGCATCGTTTCAAGCAACCGGGGAATTGCTTTCCGCACAAATACTGGAGCCCATTTCATTGGTTAGTGCTACCGCGGGGATGGCTCAACTGCCACCCGCTGGCATCCAACTCAAGCTGGTGGGAGATCTTGGAGGATGGCAACGTCGCGGTCAACTTTTTGCAGGTGTGGATCCTGGCATCAAGTTGGGTGGCAAATGTGAATTGGACGCTCGAGGAGCATTGGACGTCAACCATTTGGAAGTCACCCAAGCCAACTTTGTGACCGAGCCTTTTATGGTCAAGAGCGGCGAAACCCTTTTCCGTGAGTCTCGCTTAGTCGGGAATTTCACAGGTCGAATGGATTCGCAAAACTTAGGACGATTGCAAGTGGACAATCTACTTGTTCAGTCCGAATCGTTTGCTTTGCAAGCGAGTGATGCAGCGGTTCCAAATCGCGAATTAGCACGCCAAGGGCAAGCAGGTTACCGTATAGACCCAAGCCGCTTGATGTCTGCCATACATTTCGAAACTGCCAATGGAGGTTCTTCAAGCGACATCTCGGTAGAGGGGGACATTACGGGCCAAATCGCTTGGCAGGTGGACCCGCAACAGCTCGCCTGGCAGCTCATTTCGGACGCAAAGAACATCCGTGCATTGCAGCGCAATGCAACTCCGAAGGGCACGCAAGACCCTAATCAGTTCGTCAACACCGTCTCCACTCGATCCAACACATCATCCGTGCTCTGGGAAGAACCGCAAGCCAAACTCGTCGTGGATGGTCGCTATGAAGTAAGCACTGGCAAGCTAGAGATTCCAAAGGCAGAGCTTATGACGGAGTGGATTGCTTATGCCGGCAAAACGAATATGACCACGCAGGGCAAAAAGACACTCTTGGTTTCTCAAGGCAACATGACCTACGATGCCGCTCGGGTCGCCGAGCGCCTGCGTCCATGGACTGGCGATTTCTTAACCGTTCAGGGACAACGCACTCAACCTGTGGAAGTGAAATGGACTTCCAGCGAAAACGGAAATTGGGCCGAATCCTTGCAAGCCAAATCGCAGATCGGTTGGGACAGAGCTAGTATGGTCGGTATCGAAATTGGAAAGGCGGACTTCCCCTTGAGGATCGAGAATGGCCACTTCCTGTCGCGAGCCGAGATACCGGTCTCTCAAGGAACGTTGCGATGGAATCTCGACGGCGATGTTGCTGGCAATCCCATTGTGATCGTTCAAAGTCCTGAAAAGGTCATCGAGAATGTGGCCATCACAAGGCAAATGTGCCAAGGCTGGTTGAAATACGTTGCTCCCATACTTGCCGACGTCGCAAGTGTTCAAGGAAACTTAAGCTTAAAGATTGATGAGGCATCCATTGTCCCAACCGATTTGAAACGCCAAACTATCAAAGGCCAACTCCAAGTGCACGGCGCCAATGTTGGGCCCGGTCCGCTAGCAGATCAGCTTCTAGGATTGGTCCAACAAGTCCGTGCCTTACGCAAGGGCGCAGGTGCGACCGACGGAGGAGGGCAGCAGACAACTTGGTTGCAACTCCCCGAACAGCAAATTGGGTTCGATGTCCAGCAAGGCCGTGTCGCGCACAAGAACATGCAGATCCAAGCTGGAGATGTGGTCATCAATACGTCTGGCTCCGTTGGCATCGATGGCCAGCTCGAACTCATCGCTGCGGTCCCCATTCTGAAAGACTGGGTCGACAAGACGCCGCTGCTTCAATCGCTAGCTGGTCAACAGATTCAAATTCCAGTTCGCGGGACCATACAACGCCCTCAGATGGACCTTAGCAGTTTCTCATCGATCGGCCAGCAGCTTGCTACCGCTGCACTTCAAGGAGTCGCTAAAAAGGAAATTGACAAAGGAATCGGAAAGCTATTCGGTCCTCTTTCGCAGCAGTTGGGGCCATTGCAGCAAGGGATGCAGCAGATGCAGCAAGGGGTTCAGCAGAATCTGCCACAGTTCCCCAATCTACAGAACTTGCAGATTCCAGGCTTCGGCAGTGGTGGTCCCTTTGGTGGCGGCCAGCCTCCCCAAGCGCCTCAACCATTGCCGCCCCAAGGATAAAATCCAACGTGGCGGATGCTGCCAGCATCCGAGCCAACGTTCCTGAGCCGACATTTCCGAGCCGACATTTCCGAGCCGACGCTGGCAGCGTCGGCCACGTCTTGGGCATCATTTTTTGTTCAGAAACGGATTAGGCTTTAACTCTATCTGCATAATCGATTGCAGATAGTCGAGCGTTGTAGCAGCAGTATCAGCCCCGACCTGCGCATGAAAATGAAGACTGAATCCGTGTGGACCACGAGCGTCGATGAGCGATGGCTGCAGAGTCAGAAACGCCTTGATCGCATCCAATTGGCCCATCATGGCAGCGCAGAAAATATCAATCCGAGCGCCGCGCGAAAGCAGGTACTCAACGATGTCTTTGCGTCCCATATGCGAGGCACCACCCAAGGCGGTCTCCCAGTCACCGCCACCCCAATCGACCGAAGCGTTCAAAAGTGCAGGTTCTCGCTCGAGAAGCTTCTTTGCCATTTCAAGATCAGAGTGCGCATAGATGACAAAGTCCTGCGCTAACTGGCGATTGATCTGTGGTTTCTTCCACGATGGTTTGAACGAGGGAGCTTCGTAGTCGCGTTCAAAGGGGGCTTCGGTGGGCCCCGTTTTGGGCGCGATTGGTTCGTCCTGCGCGAGCCCACGGAGACTTGCTGAGCCAACTAGGGCGGCTCCGGTTACATATCCAAATACTCGACGTGTTACAGGTTTACGCATCCTCTAATCCCCTTAATTGTCAAAATGAAATCTGCTTGAGGATCGAGTATAGCAGTTTCCGTGTTGGATTTTAGGGCAGGCGTTACCGGCAGCAGAGAGGACGTCGACTATGCGGCGGAGAACGTCGAAACCGACTTCACAATCGCGCAATCGTCCGGAAAAGTGTGGAATGCTTGTATTAGCAGCTGCCGTTCTCGCTCTTCCACATGTACAAAACTAACAGCTCCAAAGGCGATGCGCCCGCTCGAATCAAAGGAATGAACCAGCTCGTTTTCACATTGGCTCGATTGCAATTGGTTGTGCAGCATCCAAAACATGTCCGTTGAGACATGCTCCAGCTCAAACTGGGTGTGATACGTCACGCCCTGCTTGCGATCTATTCGTTCGATATTCTTGCCTTTGAGGTTCGAACCAACCAATCGCCGTTTCTGGGGTAACAATTGCTTGGACGAGCAAACGACCTCGCTCATGACTACCGAACGAGAGTTGAAAGTCACCAGATGGCCATCGCTAGTGATATCAATTCTTGCGGAGTACTTACTTCGATCAATCGATCGACTACGATAAATACTGAAGAGTTCGGGGTGGAGAGATCTTCCAAAAACGTAAAAAGCATGCTCGGCAACTGTCGGTCGGATCGAAAGCACGAGGTAAACCTTGCGTTGTAAGGACGGAACGATTTGAGAAGATGAGGGGGCGGGATTATAGCCCTTCGATTATGTCCCAACCAAGATCAACTTGGCAACAATTTCTCAATTGAAAATTTTCTAGCAATATACAGCCACCGGTGTTGACAAATTCTCGCCATGACTTTCCAGACGAAGAGTTCGAAAATGGAATGGGCGACGCGGTCACTCTCGTTGAGTTTTATGAGCAATGGTACCGACCACGTTTCACGACCGGATCTGTTATGATAAAGGAGGACTTCTCGAATTGGTTTCAATGAAACGCAATCGAGAAGCCATAACTACCATGACCTCCAACGATGAAAACGAACAAACATGCACGTGGTGATGGCTGCTGCGGAAGCGATTCCGTTTGCTAAAACAGGCGGACTAGCGGATGTTTGCGGAACCCTACCGCTCAAGTTGGCGCAGCAAGGGCATCAATGCAGTATTTTTATTCCGGGCTACCAACGCGCGATGACCTGCGGTTTACCCATGGTCGACACTCATGTCACCTTCGTCGTGGACATGGCCGGAAAGCCGATGGCAGCTCGCATTCTAAAAACGACGCTGGGCAACGGTGCGGTGGATGTCTATCTGATCGATCAGCCACTCTACTTCGATCGAGACCAACTCTACGGGGATGATCGTGGCGATTTTCGAGACAACTGCGAACGGTTCTGTTTCTTTTCGCGTTGTGTCGTGGAAGCTATCGAACGGCTGCGACTGCCTGTCGATATTATCCATTGCCATGATTGGCAAGCAGGCCTAATCCCTGCCTACCTCAAAACCAATTTTCGTGACTTCCAGTGGTATCGCAACGCTGCCTCGGTGATGACTATCCATAATTTGGCCTACCAAGGTCGATACTGGCAACACGATATGGGCCTCACCGCTTTGGATTGGCAGTATTTCAATTGGCAGCAAATGGAGTTTTTTGGGGATCTCAATCTGCTCAAGACAGGAATCGCTTTCGCAGACTTCATAACCACCGTGAGCCCATCTTACGCAATGGAAATCCAAACACCTGCCCACGGCTGTGGGTTGGACGGATCACTGCGAGTCCGCGGCAATCGGATCGCGGGTATCGTCAATGGGGTGGACTATGCCGTATGGGACCCTTGCAATGATAGCCACCTGGTACAGAAGTACAGCGTTGACACTTGGCAGACTGGAAAGAAGCAATGCAAACGCGATTTGCAACGTAAAGTCGGCCTTCCGGAACGCGACGACGTTCCGCTCATCGGCTTGATTGGCCGACTGGCTGAACAGAAAGGCTGGGATCTGGTCCTGCCGTTGCTGGAGCAGTCCGCCGATTCGTTGGATATCCAGTGGGTCATTCTCGGGAATGGGGAGCAACGTTTTGCTGGTCCGCTGTCCGAATTGGCCCGCCGTCGCCCAGATCGAGTATCGGTTCGGCTGGAATTCTCGGATCCACTAGCGCACCAAATAGAGGCAGCCAGCGACATGTTCCTGATGCCGAGCCGTTACGAACCTTGCGGATTGAATCAACTTTACAGTTTGCGTTATGGGACTGTTCCTATTGTCCATGCCACAGGTGGATTGATCGACACCGTCAATAACTTAAATGAAACGAGCTTGGCAGCTGGGACGTCTACTGGATTCTCGTTTCAAAACTACGACTACGATTCGCTCAAGGATTGCGTCCAGCGCGCCGTAGATACATATTGGCGTGAGTCCAAAGTTTGGGATACACTAGTTCGAAAGGGAATGGCGCAGAATTGGTCGTGGACCAACAGTGCGACCGCCTACGAATCCGCCTACCGCCGAGCCCGCGAGTTGGCAGCAATAGAGGGTCGACTCTAAAGAGCCAACATCGCCATGAACGAAACGCGTTACGATTGGTTATCGGATCGTTGGGTTATTTTTGCCCCCAATCGAGAACAACGCCCCGACCAATATCGTCAATCGCAATCGAATTCTCACAACCCCACGATGGAATGCCCATTTTGCTCGGGCAGGGAACACGAAACGCCACGACCAACGCTGGTCTTACCAGAGCATGATTCGGACGAAACCTCGACCAATCGAAGGTCGAATCCCTCAACATTGGATCGGCAGGCTTGGCAAGTCCGAGTTGTGCCGAATAAGTTCCCAGCCGTTTCCTGCCAGGAGCTGATGGCTGACCAGCTTGTTACCCCTCATTCTTGTCCTCAATCCGATTCGGCTTTTTCTGTTCCCGAGAGTACCTTCGGTCCTCTGCAAAAAAAGCAAGTGCAGACCGCGACTGCGGAGCACCTCTTTCAAAGAAATACGTCTCCGCGGGGCGCACACGAAGTCATCATCGAATCGCCGATTCACGTCGACAGCATCACATCCCTGCCTGCAAACCATATCGCCGTCATTTTTGAAGCATACCGACGTCGCTTGAATCATTGGCGAGCCCAGCGAGACTTGAAATACGCGGTTGTCTTTAAGAACTATGGCGCGGACGCGGGCGCATCCTTGTACCATTCGCATAGCCAACTGATCAGCTTGGACTTCGTACCTCGCGATATCGAAAAAATCAATCATCGCTTGGTTCTACACTATGAGCAGTATGGTTGCTGTTATATCTGCCAATTGATGAACGAAGAAGAGGAACGGCAAGAGCGAATCTTATTTAGATCGGAACACTTCGTTGCACTTTGCCCTTTTGCTTCTCGGTTCCCGTACAGTTTTTCTATCATTCCGAGGGCGCATCAGAGCAGGTACGAGGAAATCGGTGAAAAGGAACGCGAGGACTTGGCCGTCGTTACCAAGAAAACTCTCAGAGCGTTGGAATCAGCCTGTCCTTCGGCGGCCTACAACTTTGTGCTGCAAACCAGTCCGTTCTGCGTCGGCAACGAACAAGCCCATCACTGGCGGTTGCGAGTCATTCCCCGGCTTAGCAAAATTGCTGGATTTGAATGGGGTTCCGATTGCTTTATCAACAGCATAACACCTGAGCAGGCTGCCAAAATCCTTCGTTCCCACATCGTCTAAGCTGTGAACCGCCAAATCAGATACAATCATAAAGGCTACGTCTTAGCTCAAACTCGCCAGAAATGCTGAACTTCGTTCATTTGTCAGAGGTTTATCATGCGTCGGTTTTCAAACCAACTCTTTCTGATCGTCGGTTACCTCATTCTAAGCGTCGGGGCGGCACAAGACGTAGTCGTCGCGTTAAATCCGCCGAGGGCTAAGGAATCTGATCCTTCAATCGTTCAAAACGAAAGCAGGCATTGGGCCTATCTACCTCCTCGAAAGGCAGCTATTCCTCCTGTCAAGGACCATTCTTGGCCTCGCAATGATATCGATCGATTTGTGCTGGCTGCGCTCGAATCGAAAGAACTGACTCCGGTGGAGGATGCAAATCGGGCAACTTTGTTGCGTCGACTTACCTTCGACATGACAGGCCTGCCTCCAACAACTATAGAATTGGATGCCTTCGCAAAAGACAGTTCAGCGGAAGCACTTGAGCGCGCGGTCGATCGTCTGCTTAAATCACCCCGATTTGGTGAAAAGTGGGCACGTCACTGGCTGGATGTGGCTCGATTTGCCGAGAGCTCAGGCAAGACCGTCAACTTCGCGTATCCACATGCGTGGCGCTATCGCGACTATGTGATCGCTGCGTTTAATTCCGACAAGCCTTACAACGAGTTCATTCAAGAACAACTCGCTGGCGATCAAATGCAAACAGACGACCCAAGGGTGAAGTCCGAACGCATGATCGCAACCGGCTTTTTGGCGATAGGTCCGAAGACGTTGAACGAGCGGAACGGTCTGCGATTTGAACTGGATATCGTCGACGAACAGATCGATGTAACCACCCAGGCGTTTTTGGCAACAACGGCAGCTTGCGCACGTTGTCATGATCACAAGCTGGATCCGATTCCGCAAACGGACTATTACGCCCTCGCCGGCATCTTTCGCAGCACAGAGACTTGTTACGGTACAGTACCTTTCATCAACGCTCAAAGGCCTTCGCCCCTGCTTTCCCTACCGAGCGAAGCGAATCCAATGGTTGCGTTGGGAAAGCTAACCGCAGCCGAACGCATGCGTATAGAAGACCAGATCAAAGCCGTTCAAAATTCCGTAAGGACGATGAAAGACCAGGTGCAACAGTTCTTTGCCACAGGGCAAATCTCGCTCCTTAAGGCCAAACTCAGCGCTTATGACGAATCTGGCAAACCGAAACTGCTGGCGATGGGGGTGCGCGATAAACCAGTCAGCCTTGAATTAGATGGGATGCGAAGCGGCTTCGGATTTCCCGGCTTTACCTACGATGGCACTCGCACCATCGCGAACAGCCCGCTTTACGCAAGAGGAGAATCGGACCAACCCAGTCCCGATCCCATTGCGCGTGGCGCCTTGCGGGCGATTGCAGAGAAACCAATTGCCATTTCATCGACCAGCAGCGGTCGACTGGAACTTGCTCAATGGATTGCAAGCAAGCAAAACCCGCTGACGGCTCGAGTCATGGTCAATCGCGTCTGGCGTCAGCTATACGGTCGCGGCATCGTTTCGACCGCCGATGATTTTGGCGAGGCTGGCCGTCCACCCTCACACCCTGAGCTTCTCGATCATCTTGCAATCCGCTTTATGGAAGAGGACTGGAGCATCAAGAAGTTGATCAAGTACATGGTGATGAGCCGCACCTATGGATTGAGCTCCGTGACGGATCGAAAGGCGATGGAGGTTGACCCTGATACTATCTTGCTTTGGCGCACGGCGCCTCGGCGTCTGGATGCTGAGTGTTTGCGTGACGCAATCTTGGCGGTAAGCGGTCAATTGGAAACGACTCCACCAGTCGGTTCGGCAGTCGCCAAGGAAGGAGAAGGACCAGTCGCACGGCCTCGATTCGGCCCCGACCCGTTGGCGTCCGCCATCCAAGACACAAAAAACCGCCATCGCTCTATCTATCTACCTATTGTTCGCGACAACATGCCGGAGGTTTTAGCCGTATTTGATGCGGCGGATCCATCACTCATAACAGGCGATCGACAGCAAACTACAGTTCCTTCGCAAGGACTGTTCGTAATGAACAATTTGTTCGTGATTCAGGCAGCGGACGCGGCTGCTGAGAAACTGACGGACTTAAGCGACGACAATGATCGGATTCAGCAAGCCTTTGTTCGATTCGTCAGTCGGCCGCCAAGCGAACGCGAACGAGTCCTTACTCAGGATTTTCTTGCAAGATATCGCACGCAACTATCCAAGGAAAACGTTGCTCAGTCGCGGCAAGAGCTCGAACTGTGGAGCGCGTTTTGCCAATCGTTGTTTGCAAGTGCGGACTTCCAATATCGAAAATGACCGTAGTCGATTCCAATTGAGGTGAGTTATGTTCTCGCGTCGTTCTCTTTTAAAGATGACCAGTTCAGGCTTCGGTTACCTGGCGTTCGCCGCCATTGCGCACGAACAGGCTGTACGAGCTCAAGATGTAAAACCGAATCCGCTCGCACTCAAGGAAACACATTTTCAGCCACGCGCCAAACGGGTGATCTTCCTATGCATGGAGGGAGCACCTAGCCATGTCGACACTTTTGACTACAAACCCAAACTATCAGCGGATGATGGGAAAGCCGCACCGCGCGGCCTTGGTGGGTTTCAGGGTGGCAAGCTTTGGGGATCGCCATTCAAGTTCTCGCAGCATGGTGAGAGCGGATTGTGGATTAGCGAACTCTTTCCTGAGGTCGCACAACATGCCGACAAGCTTTGCGTGCTGAACGCCATGCACACCGACCTGCCAAACCATGCGCAGGCGTTTCTCCAAACGCACTGTGGCATATTTCAGTCTCCGCGTTTAACGGACGTCAAGGGAAATGTCGTCAAAGCAATCTTGTCATAGAGCCTAAGTAGGGCCGGCACTGCCGAAACGCCCACACGCAGGTAGGTTTCAGCCTGCCGCTCGCCTTACGGTCGGTTTTCATTCCTGGTTCCGCCGATGCCGCCTGGTCCGGGTCCAAATCCTGGTCCGGGTCCAAATCCGGGACCAAACGGTTTCGGCACAAATCCCTTCGATTTTCCTTACAGCTGTGCTGCAATAGATTGCGTGCGTTCTACGATAAATCGGCGTGGGGGCATCGACTGTCCAAACTGACCACCACCAAATCCCATTCCTTCCTTTCTCGAGGCAAAAGATTGTTTTTCTTTGGCAAGAGGTTCCTTGAGCAAAGGTTGAATCTGCTCCAAAATATCAAGCTGCCGTCCACTGGTGAAGTTGGTCGCATTCATCTTTTTCACGATGGAAAGATACTGTTCCTTGTATTCGCCAACCGCAAGAATCCTGTCAAGCAGTTTATTTTGACCTGCGTGCGGGTGCTCAATGCTTAGTTGCACCAATTGTTCGGGCGTGCCGACGGCCGGCCAAGTTGCCAAGGAGAGGTCAAGATCCCAAGGGATAAAGACAAACTTGTTGGAACTTGGAACCAGATAAAGATAGTAGTTGTGCCCAAAGCCTAAGTAACTGTCGAGGTTTGACAACAAGGCGTTAGCGGCGATGAATTTGAGAAATGCCTCAACATCCAAGTACAATCCGATCTCCTTTTCAAAGGCCGCATCGGTTCCATTACTGATAAGATCGGCAAACTCGACTAGGCGCTTTTTTTGTTTGTTAGTGGGAGAGTTTTCGGGCCGAAAACGTTGCTCATACGCGGTCCATTTGGATCCTAGAAAAGTCGGCCCACCTTGGAGCCCCTCGGGTTTGAGTAGCAATCCTGTCCCATCTCCAAAGTGTCGTTTGAGAAATACCTTGTTCACCTGTTCTACAAGCGTCTGAGTTGGGGAGTCGCAAAGCCTTTCGCGAATTCTGCCATTTTTCGGTCGCTTGATCGCTAGGAAGCCAAAGCGAGTCGTAATAACAACGACTATTTTGATTGAAAGTGATCCGCCATGCCATTGTAGCATTGGTCACTGCCTGTCGACGGTTTGCTCGCGATGGGCACGGCACGGATAGGCTGTGAGTTTATTCGCAAGGTGCAGAAGTTTGTCGCCTTTTGCTCCGCAAAAGTGTGTTAACGCGGCGAACTTTCGCGGAGCGAAAGGCGACAATAATAAAATCACAGCCTAGGAGGCCCGAGTGCCTTGATGTCATAACCAAATGATAGGTAGATGATTGATGCCGAGTTGCGCGCTGCTATGCTCTCGAGGCTTCTCGAAACGAGATGAAATGGCCGCGATCAGCGTCCCACAACTTGAGTCGGAAGCAAGCCAAGATATCCCTTGGATGCAACGAGGTCGTGCCTGGCGTTTGAAGCTCTTCCATTGCGGCCATTGCTTCTGGCAAACGATAGAATGGGATTTTTGCGTTCAAGTGATGCACGTGATGATAGCCCACATTGCCGGTGAACCAATGCATCAGCTTACTCATGCGAATGTAACTGGACGACTTCAGAGCCGCCAAAACGTAGTGCCAATCCTCGCGACGGTGCAATTGGCAGGTCGGGAAATTATGCTGGGCATAGAACAGATACGCGCCTAAACCACACGCAACGGTCAAGGGAACCAACATGCCCAACAGGAGAATATCCCAGCCTTGCATCCAACAAAAAGTGAGCAAGGCGACGTGTAGGACAACCGCAATGCCTGCGTCGAAGTGCTTTTTGGGATGCAGGAAGAAGGACCGAATCGTCATTCCATATAGGAATACTGTCAGATAGCCCCCAAAAACCGTAATGGGATGACGCGAAATTGCATAACCCAAGCGTTTCCAGCGATCCGCTTTGAGATACTCATCGCGAGTCATAAGAGGATACGAACCCGTATTGCTGCCTGACGATCTTGAGTTGTGCTTGTGATGATGATCATGCGAGTGGCTCCAGACGCTAGATGGGCTCAGCACCAACAAGCCATACATTTTCAGAATAGACGCGGCCAGCCACGATTTTTTGAGGATAGCGCCATGGTTATAGTCGTGGTAAATGATGAACAATCGAACAATAACCAGTCCGCTTACGCAACTGCTAACCATCCGCAAAACCATCGGGAAGAAATCAGAGCACGCAATGACCAAACTAAGGGAATAGCAAGCAATCGCAGAGAGCAAATGCCACCAGCTAATCCATTTCGTCTCCGACGTAAAGGCTTTGGAAGCGACCAACAGTTCTTTAGGATTACGCATGCAGGGCTCAAGTGGAACGACGATAAATTCACGATGAATTCCAAAAATGATTCCGCGTTCACTCGACTCAATACAAAAAGAAGGCAGTTCATGTTACTGACCGCACTTGTTTGCTATGGAGAAAAAGCTTTTCCGCGAAATGACTTGTAGATCACTCTGGTAGATTAGGCATGTAAAGTCATTCCTCCAATCCCAACTTGATCAAAGCAGCTGAATTAGAAGCAATTAAGTCGTATATCATCCACATTTGGAATCAATTTGAACCATCCATGGTTGTCCAAATGGCCCCAACGTACTTTTCTGTTGAATTGTGAATGGTAAGCCACCTCGGATCTCGGGTCACTTTCTTCTGGGACAGTGCCTTGGCGGCTTTTGAACTGACGGTTACACCTCGCGGGTGACCGTACCAAGGTAAAACGGTTGCTGAGCGACAAGCTCCGTTCCGTCGTTGAGATAGAAACGAACTCGAACACACCATGAGATCTTCAGCAAACGACCTTCGTAGGAAAGGGGAGAATCGGGCAGTGGGACTTGAACCTTTTGCGGAATGGACCAATCGGAAGAGGCAAGCGAATTGCCGGTGAGGCGCTGGAAAAAATGAACGCCCAAATCTTCCGAACCCTTACCTTCAGTTAGCCATACCACCGAAACCTCGACTGCAGATATGGTGTTCTGTTGAATATTGGCGATCCGATATTCAAACTCGAGAACATCATGCGACATGTAGGTCGGTTGTAGCCCAAGCAATCGAATCATTACGGCAGACTGACCGGATTGTTGCGAGCGTGAGGGTACACGATTACGGGAAAACTTCGGGAGTACGATGGCCATCGATTCGCCTCTCCTTCAACAATGATTTTCCAGTGTATCGCATTGTGTAAACTTTGAAACGAGTGCATTGCATCGGGAGGAATCGAGATTTTGCACTCAAGCTCCAATGGACGTCCCCAATCGATTCTGCAACGACCTTGATCCAATATCTTTTGGAGTCGAACCACCTCACGTTCCGTTCGAACATCAGTTCCAAAATGATAAGTACTTTCTTCCTCGCATACTAGTCGAATTGATAGTTTCTTAATAACCAACCGCCCGTATTGAACCAACAGTAGTTTGTAGCTTCTCCCTGGCACCAACGGCAGATCCTCGATTTCGACGGTTGTCGATCCAATGCCGATTTCCTGCACATAAGATCGAAAGAACAATTGCCCTGCTCGCAATCCGACGTAGATACCAGGGACCAGCAGTATCAAAAGCCGATACTGCACTTCGCCTCGCAAGAATCCACCAACGGCGAAGACACAAAAGACAGCAATCATGGCATTCCAAGCCATGGCAAACAGTCCGATGGAAATCAGGGCGCCTGTTCCAGGCCATTCGCCAGGCAGTCGATATGTTAGTTTTGCACCTGGGCTGTCCGTAAAGGGGGTCAACAAGGGGACCATCGGTGGCAACGAGTTTTTGTTATGGGGTTGGTTTGGGCGAGAGACCAATCCATGTTTCGCAATGATTTCGCGATGTTCGTCACTCGTTGCGACCTTGAGGACGCGATACCAAAAGCCCACTGCCCCCATCACGATAAACGATGCTGTTACTGTCGTGAGCAGCCAAAAACCATACCCAATGGGGACGAGTTGGGTTGTTGGCGATAGAAACTGCCAGCCGACCAAGGTCGTAAAACACATCACGCCAATCAGAAAGAATGAGGCGAAAAAGAGGGCCTCCCCGAGCGAGCCTACGAACCACCAGCCGGACATCCGTCCGCCGCGTTTCTTTCCCCACAGTCTCAAAAATGGCCTCATATGCAGCAGTGTATTCCCAAGAGGCTAGTTGACCAAGCGGTTTCGTTCGAATTGGCGTTCCGTTGTCAACCGCGCGGCAAACTCCGGAGTTAGGATCGGGCGTGTGAATCCCTAGCCATCGTTGTTACAATGCACCACCTCGATTTATCCCATTTGTGCGTGCGATCGTTTTTGTGGCTGAGCGAGGCCCTCGCTCGACCACAACACTATTCCCAGCAGAACATTCATGAGCACTCAACGGACGGATCACCGCGAATCGGAACCAAAACCGTGGTATTCTGGTGGTCTGGCTTTCGAATGCACCCAATGCGGCGATTGCTGCAGCGGACCGGGGGAGGGATATGTTTGGGTCACCCAAAATGAAATCTTGATGCTCGCGGCAGCCATCGGCATGTCGGATCGACTGGAGGAATTTGAGCACAAATTCACCCGTCAAGTTGGCTCCCAAACGAGTCTCGTCGAGTATTCTGACGGGGACTGCATCTTTTTGGACTCAAAAACGAGAGGCTGTTCGGTCTACGAATCTCGCCCAGTTCAATGTCGTACTTGGCCATTCTGGAAAAGCAATGTGAAGTCTCCCAGGGCGTGGGCGCAAGCCGCCAAGAGTTGCCCAGGCTGCAATCAAGGTCGACTCTATAGCCTCGCCGAAATCAAGCTTAGCTTGACCAAAGATACGGGCGATTTCTAAGCAACCCGCGATGCGAAACATCGACGCAGATGGCAGGCCCAATCGCTCGGTTGGTTCCGCGATGCTTGAAATCGATTTCATATAGGAATACACTGAGCAGTGTTCCAATTCATTCGTGTGCCCACTTTGGAACTCGAAGCGTAGGCAAAAAACGATTCCCGATGATTCTTGGTGGCATATGCTTCTAGCGTTTCCAGTTGGTGCATCCAAGACCACATCCTACAAGCAAATGCCACTCCCGCCAAAATACTTCTCCCCAACTGATTTTCATGATTCGATTCCGCTTCACAATCATGACTGCACTTTCCCTTTCCTTGATCGCTTTCAATAGCGGCCAGGGTAACGCACGCGATGTGGACGACACAGTTGCAGTTGTCGCTAGTCCTACGTTTACCGCTGAGCAAATTGAGTTTTTCGAGTCGAACATCCGACCCGTCCTTGTCCAGCATTGCTACGATTGCCACAGCACCGACGCGGCGGAATTGAAGGCGGGTCTATTCGTCGATAGCCGCGAGGGGATGTTGAAGGGCGGCGAATCCGGAGCCGCCGTGGTAGCGGGCAAGCCAAACGAGAGTTTGCTGATCGCTGCCGTGAAGTACGATGGTAGTGAGATGCCACCCAATCGCAAATTGGAACAGCGACAAATCGAATCGCTGGTGAAGTGGGTTGAGATGGGGGCACCGTGGCCGCAAGCTACTTCATCGCCTGGCGTTCCAGCAACAGATGCCCGAAAGGATTGGTCGAAGTTGGATTGGACCGTCGCTCGGCAAAACCATTGGGCTTGGAAACAAGTCGTCCGCCCAGATATCCCTTCCGTGAATGATGCCATGGTTGTCAATCCAATAGACGAATTTGTCATCGCGAGTAGAACTCAGGCTGGGCTTCATGCCGCACCGAGGTCGGCACCGAACATACTCGCCCGTCGCATCTACAACGATCTGATTGGCGTGCCACCGACACCGCAGCAGATGGAATCGTTTGCAGTGTCCGAGTCGGTCGACCATCAACGGGCCGTTGAGTCGCTCGTCAACGAATTACTCGATTCACCCATGTATGGTCAACGATGGTCCCGACATTGGCTGGATGTGGCTCGATACAGCGATGGTCGAGGCGGTTTTTTGGAAGGTGACAAAGCGTTGGACGAGGCCTGGCGGTACCGCGATTGGGTAGTCGATGCGTTCAATGGCGATCTTCCGATCAACGAATTCATCCGCTTGCAGATTGCTGGCGACTTGAGTGGCAACCCTTCGCAAGCAATCGCAACTGGCTTTTTTGCGCTCGGGCCGACGTATCAATCCGATGGTGGCGACCCAGATAGTATCGCCCAATCGAGAGCCGAAACACTCGACGATCGAATCGACATCCTCACCCGCGGATTGCTTGGGATTACAGGATCCTGCGCACGATGCCACGATCATAAATTCGATCCGATCCCACAGCAGGATTACTATTCCCTAGCTGGCATTTTCAATAACTCGTCGATGCATGACCTACCACTATCGCCAACGGAAGTGGTTCATCGATATAACGATCACAAAAAAGATGTGGAGGAGCTGAACAAAAAGATCAACTCGCTCAAGAAAGGTAAGAAAAAGAAGAAGGAAATCGAAAAGGAAGTTCCTGAATTAACGGAGGAGGAGCAGAGCCAGTTGGACCATTGGCAGATGGATCTGGCCGAATTGGAGAAAAACGCCCCTCCTCGTTTTGATACTGCCCATGTCTTGCACGATACCGGCAACGACGACATGAAGATCGCCTTGCGAGGCAATTTGCTGAAGACGGGAGAAGTTGCTCCACGTAGGTTCTTGCGAGTTCTCGCAGGAGCAGAACCAGCTCGTTTCACCAAAGGGAGCGGACGCGAGGAACTTGCCACCACGATCATCGATCCCCAGAATCCCCTCACAGCCCGAGTGTTCGTTAATCGCATCTGGCAGCATCACTTCGGTGCGGGCTTGGTCCGCACACCCAGTAACTTTGGAACGCTCGGCGAAAGCCCTACTCACCCCGAATTGCTCGATTGGCTTGCAAGCGAGTTCGTCGCCGAGGGCTGGTCTCTGAAATCGCTGCATCGCAAAATCATGACTTCGGCCACCTACCAATTGAGCGGCGAGTATGACGAGCAGGCGTTTAAGGCCGATGGCGACAATCGCTTATTGTGGCGAATGAGCCCGCGCAGGATGGATGTTGAAGCCTGGCGTGATTCGCTGCTATCGGTCACGGGCGAACTCGATCCATCGCTTGGCGGTCCTGCGCACCACAACATTACCGAGACGAAGCGTCGAACGCTGTACGCCAAAGTCGGTCGCAATGGCGACGTATTTGGATCCGACGTCTTTTTGCGCCTTTTCGATTTCCCCTTGATGCGCGCGACTGTCGAACAACGCCCAAGCAGCATCGTGCCTCAACAGTTTTTGTTTTTCATGAACAGCAACTTCATGATCCAACGCGCCAAAGCCCTCGTGGGCCAACTGCATCAGATGAGCAATTCGGACGAAGAACGCATCAAGCACGCTTATGCGTTGCTCTACACCCGCCGTCCGGAGTCGGCAGAACTAGAATTAGGTTTGCAATTCGTGAATGCCGTCAGCGACGGGAGCGAGCTTTCCAGTTGGGATCGCTATGCTCAAGTGCTATTAAGTTCCAATGAATTCATGTTCGTAAGGTAAGCAAAAATGTTTCACCGCAATCCGTTGCATTCTATCGATCGACGCGATGCACTTCGCCAGCTCGGTGCAGGGTTTGGGACGCTCGGCTTGGCGGGTGTACTTGCACAGTCGGACATGCTTTCCGGGATTGCCCGCGCGGATCAGCTCCATGGTGCCGACTCACCGTTGGGCCCCAAGGCGCCGCACTTCGCCCCCAAAGCGAAGCATGTCATACAATTGTTCATGCCTGGTGGGCCATCGCAAGTCGATACGTTTGACTACAAACCGGAGATCGCAAAACATGCTGGCGAACGTCCTGAGTCTGTCGATCGCAAATCGTTACGAAATACGAAGATGGGACTGATGCCGTCCCCTTACTCGTTCCAACAGCACGGCCAATGCGGCAAGTACGTTAGCGAAATTTTTCCGCATGTCGCCAAATTGGTCGACGACATCTGCTTCATCCACTCGATGCACACCGACACGCCTGAGCATGCCAGCGCCATGATGATGATGAACGCAGGGCATTTGCAACCCACACGCCCCAGCATGGGATCCTGGTTGGTTTACGGATTGGGGACTGAGAATCAAGACCTGCCTGGATTCATCTCCATGAGTCCTCGTGCGCAGCCTCGTAATAAGCTTGCCAATTGGGGCAATGCGTTTCTGCCTGGCGCGTACACTGGCACGTACGTGAACATTCACGAGATGAAGCCGGAACATATCATGCACGACCTAAAAAACAACTGGTTGCCCAAATTGGACCAGCGACATCAAGCGGACTTGTTGACCAGGCTTAACCAAATGGATCTTCAGCGTCAGCAACACGACCCGCAATTGGAAGCTAGCATCCAAACGATGGAGATGGCGTTTCGTATGCAGTTCGCGGTTCCCGACGCTTTTGACACGAGCAAGGAAACGAAGGAAACGTTGGAAATGTATGGCGATAGCGAATACGCCAAGGGCTGCCTTCTCGCTCGACGATTGATTGAACGGGGTGTTCGCACGGTTCAACTTTCGCATTCTATAGACGGCTACGATATTGCGTGGGACACCGGCCACAACGACATTGTCGACGGACATCGCACCTTAGCCGTCGCATGCGATCAAGGCATTGCGGCGCTGATCAAGGACCTCAAACAACGCGGACTGTTTGAAGAGACGTTGGTGGTTTGGGGGGGCGAGTTCGGACGCGCCCCGACTTCCGAAGGCCAAAAGGGTCGTGACCACGATCACTACGGTTTCACAACTTGGATGGCTGGCGGTGGCGTTAAAGGGGGCATCAGTTACGGATCAACGGACGAGTTCGGATTGACGGCTGTCGAGAATCGAGTTCACGTCCACGACCTCCACGCCACGATCTTGCACTTGATGGGGCTAGACCACGAGCGATTGACTTATCGCTACAGTGGCCGCGATTACCGTTTGACCGACGTTCACGGAAAAGTGGTCCAAGGCATCATCGCGTAGCACAAACACTGGGAACTGAAAGTCGCATCGGATGCAAAAGAGTGCTTTGATGCGTATTGCATCTACTGCAGATGAGGGCCCCCAAGATTTCTATTGATCGCAGCCAGGACTCGTCGCCCGTTCGATCCACCTGCGCCTATCGACTGTTGATACGACCACCGTTTCGCAATCGACGGAGGTGCCGTCGATTCACGTAAGGTTTGCCGTTGACATGCTCGAGGCACGGGTTTCGGACTTGTGCTGCTGTTTTTTCGGACCGCAATGTATTTCAACATTCCAATTAATCTCCCCCGATTGGCGATCGATTCGAATAAAACGCTGATCGTGCGTATCAGTCAGCGAAGTTGCTATCAATACACTAACACCAGAAACGGTCGGCGAGGAGCGGCCATTTCTAGGAATTCCCACTTTCCAGCCAAGTTTCTGGATTCAACACCCATTCGAACAGGCCAAATGTACGATCCACGTCTAGATACGGCCTACCAGACAACTGCATCTGCATCGAAAACAGGTCCTTCGATGCAAGTCCGCTGGTAATCCCATTGGCCGTCGTTTTGTCGAATTTTGGCAACGCAAGTAAAGCAAATCCCGATTCCACACGCCATCGGTGTTTCTAGCGATACTTCGCATGCCACTCCGTAATTCAAAGCTATCTGGCTGACTGCTTCCATCATCGGCTCTGGGCCACAGCAAGCGATCCGACAATCGAGCCTGGATTCCTCCAAAATCGATTCCAGCACTTCTGTAACACGACCATGATACCCGAACGATCCATCCTCGGTCGCCGAACAGACGCGTGTGCATGTCTTTTCGAAATCGAAAAGGCCAGCAAGATAATCCTTGGTTCTAGCTCCATAGCAAAACGTCACGCGTTTTGCGTAACCGCTTGGTTGAGAGGGCTCGCCATATTGAGTTTTACCCAACGCTGCTGACGCCAAGGTCAACATGGGTGTCTGGCCAACTCCACCAGCCACCAAAATGAGATGTCCGGTTGGCTCAGTCGAAAATCCATTTCCGAGCGGACCCCAGAATTCGACTTGATCGCCTGCCACGCATTTCGACAACGCTTGTGTGAATTTTCCTTTCACCGTATAGACAACACTGACTGCCTGCGGCTTTCTATCTTTGCCTAAGTGCCGATCGTACATGGCCAAAGCTCGTCCAATCAACGGATCGTTTCGGCCCGCGATGCGAACCATAAAGAACTGGCCAGGCACTGTGCGCCGAGCCAACTCAGGTGCCTCCACCGTCAATTGCCAAGTATCTTTCGCAATGCAGCGATGCACAGAGATTCGAGTCGACACGAACTCAAACCTAGCCGAACATGCATCGGTGCTTGGTAGTGCTGTGCTCATTGCTATTGAAGCTCAGTCTGCGACTTTTCTCCGCGAGACATAACCAAAACAACTCCAAGGGCGATGACGAGGACTTGGCTAAGGGCAAAGAAAGCAAGGTAATAGAAAGTCGTTGCATTGAACCCGTACGAGTGAAGCCCGACACCCAGCAAATTGGTGCCGAACATCGACCACGCGGTAATGATATTGCCAAACACTGCGAGAATCCCGAAACCCAACGCCGCAATCATTTTGTCCCAACGAGCGTGCAGAAGGACCGCATTCCAAAGGACAATCATCATCGCGCCGTTTTCTTTTGGATCCCAGCCCCAGAATCGGCCCCAACTATCGTCCCCCCAGAGTCCGCCAAGAACCGTGCCGACAAAACTGAAAAAGAGCCCAAAGCAAACTACGCCGTAGCAAATGCGATACAAAGTAGGGATTACCTCCGCCTGACTGGTCCGTTGGTCGCGGCCGGTTTTAAAGACAACCGACGATTTTGAGGCTTTAAGTTTCGGACTCAGTCGTTCAAGTAATGTGACGACGACAATTCCGACTCCGAGCAGGCCCGCCACAAACGTCGCACTGTACCCAAGCGATACACTCACCACGTGCGTTGCCAACCAAAACTGCGTGTCAAGCACCGCTTCGAGAACCGGCATGGAATCACCGATGTTCAAGGCATATGCGACCTGCAGTGTCAAGAATCCCGCAACTGAGGCTACCAGAACCGATACAGAGACAGGAAACAAGATTTCTGTCACGGTGCAAAACAAAACCATTGCCCAGCCGATGAACACCGCCGCTGAGTAAAGCGTTGCTACCGGCGGACGCCCAGAAATCCCAACTCGGCATAAGATTGCCGTGGTATGTACGAGCAAAGTGATGACCAAAATCCAGAAAGCGGTTCGGCGAAAAACTTCACGCCCAAACGCAAAGCTAACCAGCACCAGCACCAAGCAAATAACATAAAGCCTTGAGGCGATCGTGATAGGATCAAAGTGTTGGTACCAAGCTTCGAATGGCACTTTCGCAGTGCCAATGAGCGGTATCTTCCCAGTGACGGCTGAGATACCGAATTCCCGTTCAACACTTGCGTTGAATTCCGCGACATTCTTGTTGATGCTTCTTTCGTTCTTCGGACTAGCCGAGAGTGATTCAATAAGAGCCATGAAACTCAATACCGATTCCGTTTTCGATTCGACACCGGTCGTCTTGAATTTGACGGTTTCAAATAGAGCAGGACCGAACGCATCCCATTTTGCAGGTGGTGCCTTTTCGCCAGCTTTGGCAATGGGTTTGGTGAGAGGTGGAATAATGGCGATCGGATTTCTGGCTCGAATACGATCCACCTCCGGCTGAAGGCTTCGAATCGCCGCGATCATTTGGGCAGGATCCGAGGAGACACGGGGTGCCAAAGGGGTATAAGCGTCGAACAAATTATCAAGCGTTGAAATCTTGTCGATTGTTTCTGCCAACTTCGCTTGTTCGAAACTCCATTCTTCTCGTTTTGTTTTGAACAGACTCTGCACTTGTTCAGGTATTTTCGCTAATCCCTCCCGGATTTGATTGTAGGAATAGCGATTCGATTTGTGGCGTTTGAGCGTCAACGCGGTAGTTGTCTCGACCGCGTCGATTCGAATGAGTGGGCTATCCAACACCCAATCTTCGCGAGCAAAAACCGACATAATCCACTGCGCGGCTTGAATCGGCTTCCCCGTTTTGAAGTCTGGCTCGTAGGTGTGTCCGTCGTTGCTCAGAGCGAACCGCTTGTTGGAGAGTATTTCTAAAACTTCCCCAGCAGCGGATGCAAGCGGCTTGATTCTGCCCCCATACTGAACTGGTATTTCTCCAATCGCATACCAATTGATTTCGTCTGGATCAAACTTGGGCGTGGACGCGCTTCGGACGATCCACAAAGCGACGAGACCGCCAAGGATTAAAGGTGTTGCGATCGCAAGGATTTTGCCAAGTCCATTGGTAGATCGATCCTTCGACTGAAGGCTGGAAGCAGACACTTCTACTGTCGCTAGCTTCAGACGATCGTATCGCGATGCAAAACGACCAAAGGTACCGCCGAAGTGAACCAGCATGCCTAAACCGGACAGAACACAAGCGACGTACGGGATCAGCCAGCCTGCATTGGTTACCACTTGAAGAGTCGTCTGCTCTACGCCATATGGGTTCGTGCTCCCATTCATGTAGCCAGATTGATAAAACGTCTCGCCTCGAAACCGCATGGGATTGTTCATCCAAATCCGTCCCTGCTGCAGTGTGTCTCCATTATTATCCGTGATCTTCACGAACGAAGAATAATCCTTGGGCTTGGATGTTCCTGTATACTCCTCCATAACTACGTCGTCTAAAACAACCGAGTACGGCTTGTAGTTTCGTCGGAAGCGGAGGCCGAAATCCCATGTTTTGCCAGCCACCTCAGTTTGTTCGTATTGCGACTTGTACATAATCGCATCGTCATTGAGCAGTTGGCTCACCGCATAAGATCCAATCGGTTTTTGATCTTTTTTGTCCCTTAGCGTTACGTATGCCGTTGCATAATTAGTTTCGCTTTTGGCGCCGCCAGCCTTAGGAAGTTCTTTGAATTCGAATTCGCGAATGCCTGCACCCGTCAAAGGATAATCGTCGTCCGACGGTTGCGCTGGGCGTTTCCGCTCCTGTCGTGTGGAATTGATCATCCAACGGTCGACGCGGAATTCAAATGGAAGCTCTTCCGAAGTTAGGAACTTGCCGTTGGCGAGAGATCGTCGAAGCATTGGATGCTCGAAGGCCACAACATGATTCTTTTCCGGATCGCTCTTGTCTACAAACGCTAACTCGACTGTATCCAGTTCATAAGCAACCTGGGTGCGTTGCCCTTCGAAGATTGCCATTCGCTCTTCTCGTTGCGCGTCACCGAAAATGAACTGGCCGAGCATCAACAGGCCCACCCCTAGGTGTATCAGTACATTTCCGCCTCGATTGCCAAAAAGAAGTAAAAGTCCGGTTAGCAGTACCACGCTCACAACCAGGCTCTTGGTCAATTGCCAAACGATGCGAAGACCTGGATCCGGAATCCGATACGCGTCATTGGTTGAGAGCAAGAAATAACTGAGTCCGAGCAGGACGGCGGTAACGGTCCAGATAGTCCATCGAACGACACGGGTTTTTGGGTTCCAAACGATGCACCAAATCAAGGCACCAGCCGCCAGGCCCCATACGCTCGCCTTGACTCCACTCCAGAGCCAATCGTAACTAAACGGCGGTTCGCCTTGCAAACCATCCCCTAAGTGAGCGCTCAGAACGATCAGCCCGACCAAAGCAAATCCAGCGATTGTAAAGAACAAGCCGGCTACGAATCGTCCCCCTTTCGCGTTCATCTTAAAGCGAGTCATTTTCGCGGCGATCAAATTCACAAGGAGTATCAACCCAACAGCAGCCCCACCTGGGATAGCAAACGCATACGGGATGGCTTCTTTGTGTGGCCAAATGGTTTGCGGCATGAAGACGTCGAATGGGACTTTGGCAATCCAACTGTTAAAATACTGCTTCTTGACGTCAACGATCGTTTCTTCGTCTTGAGCAAGCGTCCCAACGAAAAGAATCATGGTTCCCAATGCGAACATGGTGACCGTGATTTTGAGCGAGCCAATGGCGCGCAATGCGAGCCATGCAACCCTAGTGATATCCAGTGGAGCGGTCGTGGTTGCTACTCTGCCACTACTAAATGTTCCAGTTGCCACGCGGAATTACTCCCAACGCAATGAGTTAACAAAGCTTAAAAAGGTTGACTTCTCTTCTTCCATCATCCGCAATTCGCAGTTTAGTTTCACGAACATGCTCATTCCATCGTTACCCATCGGGATAGCAACAACCAACAGCGAACGAGCTTCGGGCTGATCCGACGCTCGAATTGAATAAAGTTTTCCTGTTTTTTCGCCAGCTTGAAACGACTCGGCTTCGTCGACTGTCTTGACGGCTAGGGACTCCAAAGCAGCTGGCTCATTGTTTGGTAAGACCTGGCTAATCCACATGGCCGCATTTTGAACGGGACTATCTTTGGCAGTGCTAACGGTCACTTCGCCTACTTTTGCATCTTTGATAAATTTGAAAGTTGCTTCGCGATAAGGTCGAGCGGGTTGCAACTCCCAGCCATCGGGTTTGTCGTAAACCAACTTGAGCGATGGAATCGCGGGAGACGGGCTGGGCTGAACATCTGCCTGACGATTTGGTTCCGATGGCGATTTGGGAATGGCAGGGGAGACTCCGCCGACGCCACCTTGAGCGTCAAAAAGGTATGCTGGCAAAGGCTCTCCCTGTCGTGGAATAGTCGGCAACTCTTTCTGAAGCTCCGAAATCGTGATGGGTGCGAGTTCCAGTTGACCTCGCCAACGATTGATTTGACTCAGCAAGTATTCGTCCCACATGGCCTGTTCCCTTGGCCGTTCGTATTTCGAGACCGTGAACCTAATGCGGCCTTCCGCGGCATCGAAATTGATTTCCGCTATCATTTCGGCCAGCCCAATCCCAGCATTCGCGTTGTCGAGCAGTTTCAGAGTCCATCCTTGTGGCAATTCCAATTTGGGTGAACCCGTTCCCGAATCGATAGCAAACTGTTCTACAACAGAACGGAACGCCGAAACGGCTGAAGCTATCTGCTCGATGCGGTCCGTGGCTTTTACGAAGTAGACGTTCGCTCCGTCCGGGATTACGGCTCCTAGGATTCGGCGATCTTCTAATGGAATGCGACCCGAACCCATCATTGGAGGCATCGCGCGACGGGGTTGAGGCTCTCGTCCTTTTACAAACTCACTCTCAATTTTCGGAGCGTCGTAGGTACGTTCCTTTGGTTCACGCCAGCAGCCCGAAAACGAAACCACCAAGACCAAAAAACCGATTTTTTGGATTGAGAGGGAAGCGGTCGACAAAATCGGCGTGGACTCACAGGATTCGAGGAATGCAAACAATTGCGCGGAAAAGCGTTTGTCGATTGGGAGGCGTTTCGCCTGGCGGGGGGTACTTATCAACAAGCGAACGGCCCGTCCAATAGTACTCACCCTCTGACAGTATAGAGGCGGGAGCGGCAATAGTCATGCCGAAATAAATCTTAGATAGGCGCCAGGTTCGGTAGGTGCCAGGCACCTACCTTGACGGACTGGTGCCGGGTGCTAAAATTAGGGCTAAGGAGATTTAATATGCCCCGTACGCCACGTGCTGAACAATTTGATCCTAGCCAAGTCTGCATCGTGCACCTGATACAACGTTGCGTCAGAAAATCGTTCTTGACCGGATTCGATGAAACGACCGGGAAAGACTACTCCCATCGGCGTGAATGGATTCGTGCCCGAATGGAACGACTCGCTTCGATCTTCGGGATCGATGTCCTAACCTATTCGATTCTTTCCAATCACTTGCATATTGTCGCTCGAACCCGGCCCGATGTCGTGCTTGAATGGTCCGACAAAGAAGTCGCACTGCGCTGGCTGCGCATATTCCCTGGCCGAAGAATCGATGAACACCTCGCCGATCCGACCACCAACGCCGTCGATACGCTGGCAAACGACACTGCTCGGATCAAGTTGATTCGCCTGCGATTGTCGGACCCCTCTTGGTTCATGAAAGCTCTTTGCGAACCCATCGCGCGCCTCGCCAATTTCCAGGACAAAGTCACCGGCCATTTCTGGGAAGGTCGCTTCAAAGCCCAAGCCATCACCGACGAAGCGGGCCTGCTCGCCTGCAGCATGTACGTCGACTTGAACCCCATCCGCGCCGCAATGGCATCGACTCCCGACGAATCGATTCACACCTCTGCCTATGATCGAATCAAAGCCCTCGAAGGGAAGACGATCCAATCAGCGGCTGTCGACTTGGTCGCTATCGAAACCGAAGAAGCGGGGCGAATCCTTCGCACTTCCTCTCCTGACCAACTTCGCAAGAGGAAAGCAGAAGCCAAAAAGAAACGTGGCCCTACGATCCTTCGAGACGCTTGGCTGTCGCCGCTCTCACTGAACGAACGCGCTAAACCAGGTGCCGAGCCCAGCAGCAGCGGCGTGCGTGCCAGCGACAAAGGTTTTCTTTGGATGAACTTTGCGGACTATTTGAAGCTGCTGAACTGGACGAGTCGACAACGGGTTGGCAGCCTTGAGAAACCAGTCATTCCGAAAGGCCTGGAGCCAATACTCCAACGGATAGGAATAGATGGCAAGATGTGGTGCGACTTGGTCTGGAATTTCAAAAAGTACTTCGGCCGCGGAAGCGCAGCCGGCTCACCGAACAGCCTCAAGGAATCGGCCCAAAGGCGCAATCGCAAATTCGCACCTGGGCAGAATGCAGTAGCTGGATGCTTTGCAAGCGGGTCGAAAGCCGCACCCGCCCTATTGACCCTTCTGTAGGTGTCAGCAGGAATGTTGCAGTCCTTTAGCGCGCTGGCCAATCCGTCACCTTTGGTTGATAATCCCGATCTTGCCTCCACGCGAAGCCCAGCATCCATTGGTTCTAATGCAGTCCCAATAACTCGCAGCGCTTTGCTTCGATGCACGGGATCGTTTGTCTTAATACGATGATCCAGGCAGGTGCTAACATAGAAGTGGCCACCGAAGTCGAAGAGCCTGGCCCAAACGCGAGCCAACGATGGGAGTCGATCGGCAAGGTCCGCCTCTCCGAGGCGGACATCTCATCGTCTCGGAGATGCGCTGCTACTTCTTTTCATCCTTTGAAGTAATTCATGGTTTCAATATTCCGTGGGGCGAGATTTTATGGGACGCGTCGCTAATAAGTGGGCACCCGCGCGGACGATGTAGCGAAATCACGACGGAGACCGCCTTGCCACACTGGACTTTGGTGTTCTAGCCAATCGATGATGCTTTTCCGGCCGCGTGTGCATGCCCCAATTCAACGATTCGTCTTGTTCATAGCGTTTCCCAAGCGTTAACGCAGTTAGAGCCTTGGCCAGTTCGAAGCCGAGGTAAAATGCGTGCGATGCGTCGACATTTTTCGACTCGGGCATGAGCATGAGTTCCTCCATCATGGCAAACGGGTCTGTCCCACAAATGTGAACTCCCGCGCTGACGAGATGCATTTGCTTTTCGTCGATCAGTATTCGATAGTTGTTGTCCTTGATGTTATTCGCAAGGACTTCGATCGTCGCAGGCGAGTAGCTCGCAAGCGACGGATCACGCAACATGACAAGCCGCTCTTCGAAATGCTTGGGCGGAATCTTATGGCGAACTGCGTAGTTGACAAGCCGGCGAGCGAGGTCGCATTCCCTCACACTGGACTGCGCCCACGGAATGACTTGCGTGGTGAGCACGCTTCCAATCTGCTGCTCCTCGCAAAACCCTAACAGCATGGTGTTGAGGCCAGCCGAATCGCAATCGGTTAGCTCGGTCAAGTTTCCAATCCCCATCAGCATGGGAGCTTCAGGAAACATCGCCCGTGTTTTCAAGTACCGACTCAAGGACGCAGAAAAGCCGCAACCGATCGGTTCCAGGATTGGATCCAACCGAAACGGGATTCCGTGCTTGGCTAGAAATTCTGCGGTTTCCAACATGCTCGGTTCGAAGTCATTCGTCTCGTCCGGAACGACGACGACTTCGCACCCCCAATCGAGTGCGGCATGACGATTGGTTGAGTTGACAGATAAAACCAAGGTCGCGCCTGCAACGCTGGCGGCTGAGGCCTCCCAAGTGTCAAACGTGTCTATCGATAATGCAATGCCGTGATCTCGCAACGCTTTCACCGCGTCCGCAACACTGGCCCATCGAAACCCAGGCTCACAACCTAAGTCGATTCGATCCGCCCCATCGTTGACAAGCTGCTTTGCTTGTTCCACAAGGGAATCGATGGCAAGGCGCGGTGCGTAGTTGATTTCCGCAATGATCTCGACTGAGAATTGACCATAGTCATCTCCCTTGAAACGCTTGCGGCCAAACAGGATGGGCAAATCGCGGACGTCCTTTGGTCCGCACTCGATCATCGTGCCAACAGCCGAACGGATCTCTTCGATTCCTGTTTGAAGATAACCCGGGAGGATGACTCGCGTCGCCTGATCGGGAACACGCATGTGTCTGAGCAACCATTGTGGCGTCATAAGCGCTGCGACCGTGATAGGTAACACTTCGATCGAGTATTCGAAGCACTGCTTACTCGCGATGGACGCAACAATCTCGCGAAGCGCAGGCTCGGCGAGCTTGCCCGTTACGAAGTGAATTAACTCGCGTTGATGGCCCGATTTCATGAGTATCATTTCTAGGATGCGACGGAATAACTTTTATTGCTTGAACTTGGTTTACCACTTGACCGGTGACCCACACATACTAGAACATAAACATAACGAGAAGCCCAATGAGCTCGTAGTCATGATGACTCGAATTCGTGGCCGGTGCTTCTCGTTTTTTTTTGCCCTGACTGCAACATCGATCATGATCGAAATCTTACTCGAAAGCTCTTGGTTCTTAGTTATCAACAAACCGTCGGGGATTCTTACCCAAGCGGTACCTGGCATCCATAGTGTTCAGACTCTGCTCTTAACGCAACTTCGAGACAGAGATCCAGAATCACCAACCCCCTTTATCGGCATCCCGCATCGATTGGATCGAGTGACGTCTGGTGCAATGGTCATCGCGAGGAACCAACGTGCCTTGCGAAGGCTCAGTGACCAGTTTGCCACGCGAAAAGTGAACAAAATCTATCACGCGATAGTACCTCGGATAACCGAAACCGTCGAAGTCTTGTGGCAAGATACCATGCGAAAAGTGCCACACGAAGCCCGCGCTGAGCTAGCGACTGCAACCGATTTTGGCGCTAAGGAAGCAATTTTGAGATTTCGTGTTATTGGGCAGCATTTCCTAAACGACCAAGAGCCCATGAGCTTGGTCGAGATTGAGCTAGAAACAGGCCGTATGCATCAAATTCGTCTGCAATTCGCCTCGCACGGACATCCGATTCTTGGCGACCAAATGTATGGCAGTAAAATCGAATGGCTGGGGAACTGTCCGGGCGAACGGGAATCGCCGATTGCTTTGCATGCTCGAAAAATCGAGTTTCGTCATCCACAAAATGGAGAGTTGGTTTCCGTCGAAGCGCCCTATCCCACCGGCTGGCCAGTGGTAACTGAGTGAACTGGGGCGTGGCGTTCGAGAGTCGATCGCCAACCAGCAAGGATTCCTCTCTGCGCAGGGTGTTCTAAAAGCTCCGATGAATCGGAGCACTCCAAATCGGAGCAGTCCAAATTCTACCACGCATAGAATTTTCTTGTGCCTGCCGCTTGGCTATTGGGAGGGATCTCCACAAATCCGTCCGAATGAATGAGCGATGCAATGTCTCCGGATCCTTGGCTTGTCACAAGCGACAATCGGCCATCTGCTTGATAGGAAACGAGTCGAAACCAAGTTAGATCGAGCGTCTTGGTGTCGTTGGCCTCAAGTTGAATCCATGGCACATGCTCTGATCTCACGAAGCCAGCAACATGCCGAATCAATTCCATCGCATATCGTCGCAAGGTAATGGCCACGCTTTGTGGATTTCCTGGGAGCCCAAGGATCAATTGTCCTTCTGGTCCATATGCACCTAATATTGGCCGACCCGGCCGAATCGGAATTCGATGAAACACAACTTGACCGCCCGTTGATCGAACCGAATCCGGCACGAAGTCGGTGTCACCCATCGACACCCCCCCCGTGAGCAAAAGAACATCGCATTGTCCCAGCATGTCGCGAATCGCGTGTTCGGTTTTGTCTCGATGATCGGAGACCTTGGATCGACGGGTTTGCATCCACGGTTGGTTCGCTAGGCTGGACTCGAGATAGGGACCATTGGAATCCCGAATTTGCCAAGTTTCCATGGGCTGTCCGAACTCCATCAGTTCATCACCCGTGTTGATGATGCCGATTCGGACTTTCTGGAATACCTCGATGGTGGCATCGGAATGAAAGGTCATGGCTCCAGCAAATCGACAGGCTGATAAGAGTTCCCCGCGTTGAATGACGATATCTCCAGCTCGTGCATTCTCTCCTCGCCGACGAATATTTAGGCCCAACGCTATTAATTCTTTGGGTACTAGGATCGTCACCTGAGAAGTCGACTCTTGGCAATCTTCGCGTCGAACGACACATTCCGCTTGGGTTGGGATCGGTCCGCCGGTAAAGACCCGAATAGCCGAACTGGGGGCGAGCTGGAGAGGAGTAGAGCCAGCTGTGGTAGTGCCAATTACGGGCAGCGTTTGTCCATTGATGTCAGACCATCGAACCGCGTAACCGTCCATTGCGGAAACATCGGTCGAGGGACTGTCTCGGAAAGCAAGGATGTTTTGGGCTGTAACTCGACAGGAACTTTCTGTCGCAGGAAGGAACTCTGTTCCAACGATTCGCAAGCTATGCTTGAGCTGATCCATCTTGGCTGAGATGAGATCTAATTGTGGGAGCGAGGGTGGTTCGATGGGCATAATTGTAGAGCAGCAGGCGACGCTGGACGAGAACAGTTGAAAGCAACTGTTCTACAATGGCCAACTTCCAACACGGGGTAGACTATTTAACAGTCGTTGCTTCAGGGCTTGCTGGCTCATCGACAGCACAGGTGGTCTCTGGATTCTTGGACAATTGTGAGGCTGGCAGTTGAGCTGTCGGAACATAGGGTTGCATGCCTACGTAGCTTTGTGCAAACGGGACAGGTGATTTTCGAAGCAAAGCAATCTGGCGACGAATGTTGGACAGGTCTTCTTGAATCGTCTGAACGACACTGCTTGAGCCATTTTGTTTGGCCGATTTCGATTCCACCGACGCTAGCTTAATTGCCAGTTCAGCGCGATCGACGACACTTGCGGTCAGCGCTTCGGACATGTGATTTCTGGCTTCTGATACAGCGAGTTGAGTAGCAAGCGTTGCGTTTCGATTTGCTAGCGATTGGATCTGTTGCATAGCCTGTTGACGCTCGTCCATTAATTGGCTGGTCATTTCCAATCGAGTTGAGAGCTCCGTTTTGGCGACCAACAAATCGACAACAGTCGTTACGGGCAATGAAATGTTCACGCTGCCGAGCCCGCTGTTTCGCAGGATTGTTGCCGCTTCGGATTCGGTGTTTCCGTTTCCGTAGAGAGCAATATCCACTCCGGGAGGTGCAGGCGGAGCCATCGGGAGTACTAGAATTTGTTCTTCTTCGCCATTTTCGCTGGCAATGACGTTGGCGTCTCCGGTTTTGTCGCAAGCCGTACCTGCAACTGGTTCGTCTTTGACGTCGTAGCACTTATTCCCGGAACAGATTCGATGTCCGCAAATGATGACATCGCCAACCATGCCACCGAGGTCGCCGAATTGGATGCGGGGAATCCTTTCGGTGAATCGCATGGGCTTGGCAATTTGTGGGACCGCAAGACGGGAAACACTTTTCATGGCATCGTCAGCGCGATTCAGTAGATCGAAGTTGCGTTCCTCGAGGACAAATTCCCTGGTCACCTCCAAATCGCTGTTGACCGATCTAGAAACGTTAAAATAACGACCGGTTTGTCCTTCTTGGACATAGACACCGACTGGTGATTCGGATTGCTTATTTTGCAAATGAGGCGCGGCACCAAAATGGATAGCTACTTCGGCTGAAAACTTGGGGCTTTTCGAGAGCCAGTCGCTTACAAACGCGGCAATTCCCGCAGGTTTCGTCGACGTTGCAGCGTCACAGGAGCCACAGGAGTCACACGCCAGGACGGTTCCAACTGGGCATTTATCAGTAGGGCATTTGCCTGCCTCGCAAACTTGCCCATCGCAACAAACTCCATCGACGCATAAGGGAAAACCCGCGAGCGTTTGGCATTGTTTGTTTTTGCAGGGAGACGTGGTTGCAGCATCGTCGCTATGAACAATGGCTGCCGTTCCGAATGCGGCTGCCAAAGCAACCATGAAGGATTTGATTTTTGACGCTGCGTCCATGCTCGCATCTCCGGAGAAGTCGATTGACTCAAAGGGTTTATGTCGGGCTTAGCAAGGTGCTCCCGCTCCAAGCCCAAACTTTAGCCATTTCCCTAAAAAGATTAAAGATCGAAATTGAATCGCCCTCGGAATGCCATAACAGCCTACAAACCAAAGGAATTAGCAGCTATCATCGAACTACCGATCGTTCGGCTTTGAATCCGCTTCTCCGCAATCCAATTCTTATGTCATCTGTTCCTTTGAATCGCAGCACTCCTGTCACAGCTTCCGCCGCTGCACGTCCCGTCGCGGTCGTGGATATTGGAGCAACCAGCGTAAGAATGGCGATTGCCGAAATCGACCCGCGTGGAAACGTTCGGATTCTCGAGGAGGTTTCGCAAGCGGTTTCGCTCGGAAAAGATACCTTCACCATGCAGCGCATTCGCCGCCAAAGCATCGAGGAGTGCGCCGTCGTTCTCAAAAGCTACCGACGTCTTATGCAGGAGTTCGGCATTTCCAGGCCCGATCAAGTTCGGGTGGTGGCGACCAGCGCTGTACGCGAAGCCAGCAATCGATTGGCTTTTATCGACCGAATGTATATTGCGACCGGTCTCGAAGTGGAATCGCTCGACGAAGCTGAGGTCAATCGTATCACCTACATGGGAATCCAACCGCTGTTGCAAGCGAATCCAGCCCTTGCCTCGGTCAAAACGATCGTGGTCGAGGTAGGTAGTGGTAGTACCGAGATTTTGGTTGTGCGCGGCGGAAACGTCTTGTTCTCGAACACCTATCGACTCGGTTCCTTAAGACTTTTGGAACAGGTCGACAAGCTCAACACATCGCATGCAAAGCAGCGTGCCATCATTGAAAGCCAAATCCATCGCCTGGTTCACCAAATCTACGAACACGTCGATTCCGACAAGCAGATCCAGATGGTTGCGATCGGGGGTGACGTTCGCCTGGCCGCGGCCAATGTGCCTGGCGCGCAATTCAACAACCAAATTTGCAGTGTCCCAGTCGAGGGGCTGATGGAGTTTGCAAAGTTGGTTAGCGTGTTGAAAGAAGAAGACTTGGTCGCTCGGTTTGGGTTGTCTTATGCGGATGCGGATACGGTATGGCCGGGGCTGATGAGCTACGTGCTGTTAGCGAAAGAGTTTCAGTGCCAGCAGATTCACATCGCCGATACGAACCTTCGAGATGGACTTTTGAGTGACTTGGCGGTGCGCGATGCTTGGACGGCAGAGTTTCGAAATCAAATCATCCGTTCGGCCATCAATTTGGGACGCAAGTTGGCATTTGACGAAACCCATGCAAGGCACGTAGCAACGCTGTCAAGAAAATTATTTTCCGACTTAGTCGAAGAACATCAACTCGACCAGCGAATGGAACTTATTCTGTATTTGGCCGCCTTGTTGCATGAAATTGGGACGTTTATCAATGCACGGAGCCATCACAAACACGCAATGTACATCATCCGAAACAGCGAGTTGTTTGGACTTTCGGTTCGCGACGTGCTGCTGGTGGCTTTGATCGTAAGGTACCATCGCCGTTCATCGCCTCAGCCAGACCACGAGGGTTATGCAACATTGGACCGAAACGATCGTGTGGCGGTTGCCAAGTTAGCCGCGATTCTTCGGCTTGCTATTGCCTTGGACGAATCTCGCTCACAGAGGATTAGCAATATTCGTTGCAGACGCGACGGAGATCGCCTGACGATCGCCACGCACGGCATCGAAGACGTGTCTCTGGAGCAATTGACGGTACGTCAATCCGGCGATTTGTTCGAAGAGGTTTTTGGAATGAGCGTATTCCTCCGTAGCGAAGCTGGTTAAGAAAAGAGTTGCCCGGACGTTGTGGCTGAGCGAGGCTCTCGCTCAGGTTTTGAATCCAACGAGCGAAGGGCTTCGCTCGTCCATACTGTCGCCTTTTGCTGCGCAAAAGTGTGTTAATGAGGCGCACTATCGCAGAGCGAAAGGCGACTAAGCACTACCGTTTCTTTTTCTTGTTGCCGCGCTCGGGTGGAGCTGGAGTGCGTTTGGATTTGTCGTTGCCGGGCGGCACACTTTCCGTTTTCTTGCCGAACCACTTCGGAAAAATGTCAGCCAGGGTCTCGGGTGGCTTGGTGGCCTTCATTTTCGGTCTGTCGCTATTGGATGGCGAAGTCGCAACGCGTTGCTGAGGTGTAGCTGACTTTGCCAAAGTTGCAATGATTTCGTTGACGGCATTCTCTGGCAAATTGACCATGCTCGACTTTGGCGTAAACCGCTTGATCAGAAATCGTTCTACCAACGACCAAGTCGAAGAGGTAATGAAGTAAATGCAAAGCCCGGCTGGAACCTTGAAGAACAGAACCCCCATCATGATGGTCATCACCATCATCATTTGTTGAGCAACGCGAGTCTGCTCGTCCGTCGCCTTTGGCATCAACACTTTTTGCTGAATGATAAAAAGCGTAATCGTGACAATCGGCAAGATATTGAGGTAAGGTCCAAACCAACCGGATCCCCTACCCGCAATCAGCTCCGGCATCCACGAATGCCAATCCATGAACATATCTGGACCAGCCAGATTCGAGCACCAATCCCACCCTGGAAAAAGCGATTGCTGACGGAGTCCAACATCGACCGACACGCAGCGATAGAGCCCGATCACGATTGGAAGTTGTATCAAGGCTGGCAAGCAGCCGGCAAACTGATTGATGCCGGCTTTCTTCATCAGCATTTGTTGGCCGGCCATCATTTTGCGAGGATCATCTTTAAGGGCTTCTTTCAGCTTGGCCAACTGCGGCTGAACCGATTGCATTTTTTGCGCATTGAGAGCCATCATGCGGCTAACCGGAAACATGCATGATCGGACGAGGACCGTTAGCATGATGATGGCGATTCCAAAATTGCTGGTCAGCCAAAAGAAGAAGTGCAGGATGTAGCCGAGTCGCTTGGCAAAGAAACCGAAGATGTGCCAACCGTATTCAATCGCCTCATTCAGTTTGTAGGCTTCTAGCAGTTCTGGGTCCTTCGGGCCGGCGAAGATTTGGTATGCCTGCTTCCATTCACCCTTGGGCGCGATCTTGGTTGCGTTGGATTCAAACCAAAAACCGATATTGGCCGCTTGTTGCTTTGACGACGGGAGCAGGTTTGGGTCTGCAAAGTCCGAATTGTAGACGGTCGCACCACCGCGACTCAGGTTCTGCATGGACGACGGCTCGCTCGGGCTGGGCAACATGGCGGCTGTAAACGTTTGGGTATCCAAGCCTATGTAATTGATGTTGCGTTTGGCTGCGCTATGTGCCGGGCCAAACAACAACGTATCCGGGGCGGACGGGAAACTGGTGGCGTTTGCAACAACGCTTCGGGTGGTAAATAGCGAATGGCTTTCAAGGCTATCGCTGACGATGACATCTCGGGCACCCGCCGCGCTGAAGAAGAACGGGGATATTTTTGTCGGGTACCACCACCCTTCCAGCGAAATTCCGTTTAGCCCTTCTTGTCGTATGGCCACGGTGTGCACTTCATCGTCTAGATTGCGAACGATGGTGGTTAATTCCACGTGCTGCTGGCGTGTGCTCGGGTCGTTTTGGCCTTGTGTGGGTTTTGCTGGAAACAGCCTGTATTGCTTGACCAATTCCAAGTTCGCTTTGACTCCAGCCAGCTTAAGGTAAGACCTCAGTGGCATGGTAAACTCGATGCCCATCCCCTCAGTCATATCGAGTGGCTTGGCATTCCATCGCCCTTTGAGTGTAGGTTCTAGACCCAGGATCGCTCGTTCCCCATCTTCTATGGAGGATTGATCGACCGACGCCAAGGTGGTGGCGCAGGAGGCGTACGGGTAGTTGCCTTTGACTTGTTCGACTTTGAAATCATCTTCCGCTCGCAAAACATCGAGCGGCTTTTCTGTAAGCAGACATTCAAAGGTTAACTCCGTGCCTACCGGTGCCCCCATAGCAGGCGCATCGTTTTGTTTTGAGTCTGCATCAGCGTTTTTGACTTCACCCGCGTCTCGGAGAGACGCAGCTACAGGGACTTCACTGTCGGACGAAACTTCGGCCTTAACCGGTGCGCCAGTTCCCGATGTGTCACGCAATATCTTGAGCTCGATGCGTCGGCCAGCGGGTTGGTTGCTAAGGCGTTTGTCCCATTTGTAAATCGAGGGGAAGCCGGTAAGACCATCCCAGCCAGTAATCTTGTCCCCTGGCAACAAGCCTGTGAGATTTGCATTCTCCTTGCATTGTGCGTTAGCAGCTGGCGACCCTTTTGGAACTGTGTTGATATCGAGCGATGAGGTGGATTCCACCAACGCCAAATAGCCGAGGTAGCCCTCGCGTTCCTTTTCATCCAGCGATCGGTATTCAAATTTGCCGGGGGACTTTTGGGGCATCAACTCAATGCGCTCGATTGCCGCTCCCTCGTTGTCCAGAGTGACGAGAAGTTGGTAGCCGTCCTTGGGGTCCATGCTGCCCAGCGTAAACCGTTCACGGGGGGGCTGTGGCGGCATTGAAAAATCAGGATCTTCGCTTGCCAAGCGTTCGGCGGCTTCCTTCGATTGAGACTTTTTTTTCTCTTTGTTGACTTCGGCGTTTTTAGCCTGTTTTTCTTTTTCGTCGCGAGCAATTTCGCGTTGTCGCTGCATGCTATTGAATAGCAAGAACATCGAAATGCAGATCAGCAGCCATGCAAAAAGTTTTCTGTCCACTAACAAGTCGCTCGTTTAAAAATTATTTTGGAATACGAATCAAAACCGAGAGCAAGTTCAAGGTTGTGATTTCGCACATTCGGAAACATGCTTTAAGGCGAGCGGCTATGTTTAAACTACCAATCATAAACCGATACGTCTGTGAGGGACCTGCGAAATTGTCCCTCGCTTACGCTTCGGGTTGGGATACTCCACCCTGCCGCTCGCCTAAGTCCCGAATTGTCAGCGTCTTAGAGCGTTTTGGCTAGAGCAATTGCGGTCTCGGCAGGGGAGCGCTTTGGAATTCCAGCCCTCAGAAACCGTAGGCTGGATTCTTGGTGTCAAAGTCCGCTTCGGTTAGACCTACGTTGATAGATATATCCAGATACGTGTACTCCTCGAGCAGTTCCGGAGCGGCATCCGGAGTCTTTGGCCAACTAAAACTAGCGTATTTGAGCGGAATCAATCTCTCTTGGTCGATGTAGATTTGGGCCAAGGAGAACTCAAACTCGACCGTTTGGCCGTCCACTGTTGCAGTCGGTGACTCGTGAATAACCTCAATCAGTCGGCAGGTTCTGTCGCCGATTGAGGCGTTTTCCGTCGTTCGAACGGTTGCTGGGCCAAGCTGACGATCCCTTTGCCCCCTTTCGATCAGCTTTCCGAGCAGTTTTTCGATGCCAATATCTGTTATGGGATACCGGTTTCCCAACATCGCCAATCGGCTTTCAGGCATCAAATCCACGGAAATAATGCCAAGAAATCCGCTTTCATGGGCCGTTAGCTTGTTGTTGTTGCGTCCTTGAACCCAAATGACTTCGCGACCCGCTTGGGATTTGGGTTCCATGGTCCTCAGGTAGACGGAAACGGGTCGCTGAGACGTTTCTGGATCGATCTGGACCCCATACTTTAGCTTTAGGGCCATCTTCGTTTCTGGGAGTAGTTTGCCATTTACCCTTTCCCGTTTGATCAAAACAGCGATGTAATCCCGATGTTTTTCGATATGGTTACGCAGAGCCGCTTTCGCGAAATCCAACAATGGGTCGAGAGCGTGCGAAACCTCAGGTGTCGCGTTTTCAGGTAGTGATTTGGAGTTGGATCCGACGGACGGTAGAGCAACGATTGTCGATTCATTGGCGAATCGTTGCCAAAGTCCATAAGCGGAAACGCTCGCTATGGCGATGATAAGCGTGCCATAGCCGACTAGTCGTGCAGCCCAAACTCGGTGCCCTTGTCGAGCCACGGCTGTACCTCTTCTTTGGAAATGGTTCTGGCTATCTCAAAGCCTCGGCTGGTCAAGGAAAAGTCACGATGGATGTGGTGCATGACCAGACCTTTTTCACATAGCACGCGAAAGCCCTCTAAAAAACGAACGGTTACTTCTGGTGCGTCGCGATCACGGAACGCGATTGTCTGCACTTCGTCCAATTCGACATAAACTGCCAGCATTCGCGAAGGAGCTTCGAAAGCCGCATTCACCGCTTTGACCTCGATCACGCCTCTGTTGCGGGACGCCACTAAAATTGCTTTTGCCTCAGGCGAGAGCTGTCCCAAGTCGATAGGGCGTGCGGCGTCAAAATCAACCATAGCGTTGCTGCAAAGCTGCGAAAGCGCCACTAAGACAGGTGCTCCAGCCCCCAGGGCATCCCAGCTTCCGCTCAAATAATTGTCCAAGGGTTGCAGCTTGGCGACGCTCCGAATGGGTTTGCTAAAGTCTTGCTCCATATTGCTTTCGTCGGATAAGGCAGATGATTACGGATTGTAGATGGTGACCAACAGCCCCATAATCCTACGCGTTCCTGTTTGAGAAAACAGTGCATCTCAACTTATATTGCCACCTACCCGCTTTCATTTCATTCCGGAGAGTTAACAAAATGGCCCTGGTTCCGCTTCGCAAAGTCCTCGATCACGCAGCCGCAAACGGGTATGGAGTGGCTGCCTTTAACGTCAACAATATGGAGCAGATCCAATCCATCATGGAAGCGGCTCAGGAAACCAATTCCCCAGTCATCATCCAGGCTTCCCGCGGCGCAAGAACCTATTCTCAAGATGCTTACCTACGCCATTTGATGTTGGCTGCGGTAGAACTCTATCCCAACATTCCGATCGTGATGCACCAGGACCACGGCAATTCCCCTGCGACTTGCTTGTCTGCCATCGAAAATGGGTTCACTTCCGTTATGATGGATGGCTCGCTAAAGGAAGACGGAAAGACACCTGCTCCCTATGAATACAATGTGGCTGTCACAAAAGAAGTCGTCAAAATGGCGCATGCTCGAAATGTTTCTGTCGAAGGCGAACTCGGTTGCTTGGGCTCGCTCGAATCCGGTGCAGGCGAAGCCGAAGACGGACATGGCGCCGAAGGAGTCTTGAGTCATGATCAATTGCTGACCGACCCTGACGAAGCCTCACGATTCGTGGAGGAAACCAAAGTCGATGCACTGGCCGTTGCCATCGGGACAAGCCACGGAGCGTACAAATTTACGCGAAAGCCCGATGGCGAAGTTTTGGCAATGTCAAGGATTGAGGCCATCCACAAGCTGCTTCCGAACACCCACTTGGTCATGCACGGCAGCAGTAGCGTCCCCCAAGAACTGCAAGATATCATCAACAAGTTTGGCGGCAAAATGAAGCAAACTTGGGGTGTTCCCGTCGAAGAAATTCAACGAGGCATCAAGAGCGGTGTGCGCAAAATCAATGTCGATACCGACTGCCGTATGGCTATCACCGGGGCGATTCGAAAAGTACTGGCCGAGTGTCCAGACAAATTTGATCCTCGCGACTACCTCAAGCCAGCTCGCACTGCAATGAAGCAAGTCTGTATGGACCGCATGATTTCGTTCGGTCAAGCAGGCAATGCAAGCAAGATCAAGTAAGCCATCGTCCGACACTTGGTCGTTGGTCACATTAAAGCAAGCGACGTTGTGAAAACTACCCGTCATAACCCGATACGTTAGTGGAGCTTCAAACTATGCGAACGATTGCAACTTTCCGCTGGGCCATTCTCTCTCTACCTCTGCTCGTCCTCTGCACGGGACTGATCGGTTCGAGTTTATCGCAGGATTTCCCTGGTGCCGGCAAAGTCGCCAAAATCCACGGAGGATTCAAATTCACCGAGGGACCGGCCTACGACGGCAAGCATTTGTACTTCACCGACATTCCAAACGATCGGATCATGCGAACTGATCTCAAAGGAAACCTAGAGACCTTTATGGAAGCCTGTGGTCATTGCAACGGTTTGATGTTTGACGGAAATGTCAAGTTGATCGGTTGCCGAATGGATGGCGAACTCATCGCGATCGATACAACTAACAAGCAAGTAAAGTCCTTGTCCTCGAAGTATCAGAACACGCGATTCAACGCGTGCAATGATTTGGTTATCGACAAGTCGGGCGGGATTTACTTTACGGATCCAAGGTACATGGCCCCGGATCCCTGGCCTCAAGGAAAAGAAGCCTTTTACTACCGTTCGAACAAAGGCGAAGTCACGCGACTAGGGGATGACCTGGACGCACCGAATGGCATCATCCTCTCGCCGGACGAATCGACGCTTTATGTTGTACCCAGCATGCAAAAACAGGTGCATGCATACGCGGTAAAGTCGCCAGGCGTGATCGCAAACAAGCGAGTCCTGTATGAAATCAAACAGCCAATGGAGAAAGAAAATTCTGGCGGTGACGGGTTGTCGATCGATGTCCAGGGCAATCTGTACCTGACGACAGACCTGGGTGTTCAAGTCGTATCCTCGCAAGGGAAATTGCTCGGAATTGTCGCCTTTCCGGAGCAACCCGCCAACTGTTCCTTCGGAGGCCGCGAGATGAAGACCTTGTATGCTACTTGCAGGACGGGAGTTTATGCCGTTGAAATGCCCATAGCAGGTCATCGGTTTATTGGAGTAGTGGAGTAGTGGAGTAGTGTCGCCTTTCGCTCCGCGAAAGTGCGCCTTGCAAACGCACTTTTGCGGAGCAAAAGGCGACACTTGTGGACGAGCGAGGCCATTCGCTCGTTAGGTTCTTACCTGCGACTAAACCCTTTCAAGGCTTGGCTTGGCCAACCGATCCTGAGCGAGGGCCTCGCTCAGCTACGTACAAACGATCCTGAGCGAGGGCTTCGCTCAGCTACATTTGGAGTTCACGAAAATGATGCGTTTTTTGATCATCGCTGTTGTGCTCGAAACTCGGATGGTTCCATTAGCCGTTCCATTGTCCGATGGTAGCGATCAAGGAAGCGTTAAAGAGTTCTTGCTTGAGTTGCAAGTTGAAGCCAAGAAGTCCAAAAAGTGATGGCTTCCATGCACGGACTTTTACCGATAGCCGTTTTGATTTCTGGAAGTGGTACGACACTTAAAAATCTCATTGAGCAACGCGATCGCGGGATGTTGCCGGTGGATTTTTGCTTAATCGTCAGCTCCAAGAAGGAAGCTGGCGGGCTTAACTTTGCCAAGGAGGCATCGATTCCAACGGTTGTTGTTTCCAAGCAGCGAACTCAGTCCGCCGAAAAACATTCGGAAAACGTCTTTGGACCCATTCGTGAGGCTGGTGCTCAGCTGGTCGTGATGGGGGGGTATCTTCAACACGTATTGATTCCATCGGACTTTGAGAACAAGGTGATCAATATTCATCCGTCCTTGATTCCATCCTTTTCTGGCAAGGGCATGTATGGACTTAAGGTACATCAAGCGGCGATCGATTTTGGCGTGAAAGTTTCAGGCTGTACCGTGCATTTCGTTGATAATGAATACGATCATGGTCCCATCATTTTGCAGAGAACTTGCAAGGTATTAGAAACCGATACATCTGAATCGCTCCAGCGTCGCGTGTTTGAGCTGGAACGCGAGGCCTTGCCGGAAGCCATTCGCATGATTGTGGCGAGTCGGTCCCCGTCGTGATTTATTGTCGCCTTTCGCTCCGCGAAAGTGCGCTTCGTAACCACACTTTTACGGAGCAAAAAGCGACAATGATAGGCCACACCGAGTCCAATCTGTGATAAGGGAACCAAAACAACCCTCCACGAGGATCGAAGGACGTTGGAAATCCTTACTTTTATTGAGTCAAACATCTGTGGACTGCCAGTTGCGGCTGACTGGTTGGAGAAGCTATACTAAAGGGGACAGCAATCGCAGAATTTTCTGCGGCTATTGCTTGACTCTTCCTAAACTCCCTCCTCATTTCGTTCTGTCTTTGCCAAGTCACTTCGAATTAGTGTGGCTCACTAATTCGGAAAAGACGTTTTGGTATCGATCGACACGATGCTTTTCGACGCCCTACCAATATGACCGGCCAAGATGATGATGCAGCGCCCCCGATAGGTGAGCCTCGCGCAAGAACTCAGTTTAGACGCGAGGAGACGCTTTCCCTCTCGGAAGAGCTGTTCAAAGAAAAACGCAACTTGGGTGCAACTCCGCTTCCAACCGAGAAGCGAGAGCCTCTTGACTTTGCGACGTTACAGCAAATGCCCACCGATGAGCTTCTGGCAATCGCCACGACTGAGCATATCGCCAACGTGGAACAACTGGATCGTCAGGAGCTAGTCTTCCAAGTACTCAAGGCGAGAATGTTATCGTCGGGAATCCTATACGGCGAGGGGACACTGGAAATTCTGGCAGACGGATTTGGATTTCTTCGATCCTCGAGCCACCACTACATATCGTGCCCGGATGACATCTATATTTCGCCTTCGCAGATTCGCAGATTTGGTTTGACGACGGGAATGACTATTTCCGGCCAAGTGCGTCCTCCAAAGGAAAACGAACGCTACTTCGCATTGCTTCGTGTTGAAGCGATCAATCATCGCAATCCAAATGTTGTGCGGTCGCGAAAGCCATTTGATTCGTTAACTCCTCTTCATCCCAAAGTCAGGATCGTTCTAGAAACTACCGCCGATGTAATCGAGACCCGGGTCGTCGATCTTATCGCACCGATCGGCTTTGGGCAACGCGGATTGATCGTTTCACCGCCTCGATCAGGCAAGACGATCTTGTTGCAACGAATGGCCAAAGCTGTACTTCGGAACTACCCCGCGTCGTACGTGATTATGCTGCTGGTCGATGAACGGCCGGAGGAAGTCACCGACATGATGAGGGAAGTGCGAGGCCCTAAGTGTGAGGTCATCAGCAGCACTTTTGATGAACCGGCCTCAAGACATATTCAAGTTAGCCAAATGGTCCTCGAGAAGGCCAAGCGGCTAGTCGAGGATGGTGTCGATGTCATCATCTTCTTGGACTCGATAACGCGATTGGCGAGGGCTTGGAACGGCGAGTGTCTTCAGTCCGGCAAATTGCTGACGGGGGGGCTGGATGCCAATGCGATGCAAAAGCCCAAGTCCTTTTTTGGTGCTGCCCGGAAAATGGAAGAAGGTGGCTCATTAACGATCATCGCAACAGCTTTGGTCGGTACGGGTAGCAAAATGGATGACATCATTTTTGAAGAGTTCAAAGGCACTGGCAATCTAGAGATTGTGTTGGATAGAGCGATGGTGGATCGCCGTATTTGGCCTGCCATCAACATTAATCAATCGGGTACACGCCGTGAAGAAGCGCTACTTGACCCCAACGAGTATCTGAGGATTTCGACTTTGCGAAAATCGTTAGCGGATGTCAATCCTCCGGACGCAATGGAGACTCTGGTCCAGAAACTTTCCAAAACGAAATCGAACGCGGAATTCCTGATGGGGATACGCCCTTCGTAAGGCGAGCGGCGATGTGAAAACTACCAATCGTAACCCGATACGTAAGTCAGGGACCTGCGAAATTGTCCCTCGCTTACGCATCGGGTTGGGATATTCCAATCTTCCGCTCGCCTAAGGCGAGCGTAGCTGCGCTCGCGAGAGCGTGGTTGGCAACAAAACGCAACCTCCGACCCTCAAGCAAATTATGCCGCGTGAAATTACATCCAGCCCATCCGCAGAGCCAAATCCCAACGCCCCAAACGTCATCGCGGTGGTCGTTTCGGAATACAACGAAAACATAACGGGTAAACTCTGCAAAGCTGCCGTGAATACGTTGATCGCTAACGGCATCAAGGATGGAGATATTCACGTTATTCGAGTTCCCGGGGCTTGGGAATTGACCTACGCGACTCAGCTTGCGATCCAACAGCAATCTTGTCGCGGCGTAATTGCGTTAGGGGCGGTCATCAAAGGCGAAACCACGCACGACCAGCATCTCAATCGTGCCGTCAGTATGGGGCTAATGCAACTCTCGTTAGACCACAACAAACCCGTCGCACTTGGATTGCTGACGGTCAACTCACTGGAACAAGCGATCCAGCGCAGCGGAGGAAACGCAGGGAACAAAGGGGAAGAAGCTGCAAACGCCCTAATCGCTTGCCTGAAGTTGGCGAAAGCCATGGCTTGAGGCGAGCTGCAGGTTGAAATCTACCTGATCCACGCCATGTCGCTTGCCGTCACTCCGTTGCATCGGCCACCAGCCAGATCCACTTCGGCTACCACAAATCGGCGAAGCATGCTAAGTTCTGTAGGATTTTGGTCTGCATTTGCATCCCTTTTTGAGGCAAGGTAGCCACGGATTCCCTCAACCCGCGAACTGTTAGGTCTCTGCCGTGCCTAGACGCACCGACATTAAGAAGATTCTGTTGATTGGTTCTGGCCCGATAATCATCGGCCAAGCTTGCGAATTCGACTATTCAGGCACCCAAGCGTGCAAGGCCTTGCGAGAGGAAGGCTATGAAGTCGTCTTGGTAAATAGCAACCCCGCAACAATTATGACCGACCCTGCGACGGCGGAGAGGACCTACATTGAACCATTGACCTGGGAAATGGTTGCCAAGGTAATCGAGCGAGAACGCCCAGATGCGCTTCTTCCGACGCTCGGAGGCCAAACTGCCCTAAATATTGCGATGGAGTTGGCAAAGAACGGCGTCTTGGAGCAGTATCATTGTGAGATGATCGGTGCCAACCCCGAAGTGATTCACAAAGCCGAAGCCCGCGACGCATTCAAGCTCGCTATGGAAAAGATCGGGATGAGCGTCTGCAAAGGAGCGGTCGTACATACGATCGAAGAAGCCCGCAAGACACTTGCCGAAGTCGGTTTGCCATGCGTTGTTCGTCCAAGCTTTACTATGGGCGGGAGCGGATCCGCCATTGCGTACAATCGCGATGACTTCGACGATTTCGTATTGAACGGATTGACCCTTTCGCCGATCACGGAAGTTCTCGTTGAAGAATCGATTATTGGTTGGAAAGAATACGAGATGGAGGTTATGCGCGATGTTGACGACAACGTCGTAATCATCTGCGCCATCGAAAACTTCGATCCGATGGGGGTGCATACGGGAGACTCTATCACGGTTGCGCCGGCTCAAACCTTGACCGACAAAGAATACCAGCGCATGCGAGACGCAAGTCTTGCGATCATTCGTGAGATTGGGGTAGAAACTGGCGGATCAAACATCCAATTTGCCATCCATCCTGAAAACGGAAAAATGATCGTGATCGAAATGAATCCTCGCGTGAGCCGTTCCAGCGCGCTGGCAAGCAAAGCCACAGGATTCCCCATTGCCAAAATCGCTGCCAAGCTCGCAGTGGGCTTCCGTTTGTGGGAACTTCAAAACGACATCACCAAGAAGACGCAAGCTTGCTTCGAACCGACCATCGATTACGTGGTGACCAAGATTCCTCGTTTCGCCTTCGAGAAATTCCCGGAAGCGGACTCGACGCTGACAACGCAAATGAAGAGCGTCGGCGAGACGATGGCGATCGGGCGTACGTTCAAAGAGTCGTTCCAAAAGGCCTTGAGAGGTTTGGAAGTTGGAGCCTTCGGTTTCGGAGCGGATAGCAAAGACCTATGGTTCACAGATCGCCGGCCTGACGATGAAGAAATCCGCAGCAAGTTGTCTCGTCCCAATGCGGAACGCGTTTGGTACATTCGTTATGCCATGCTTGGCGGGATGAGCATCGATGAGATCTATTCGATAACGAACATCGACAAATGGTTCTTGGACCAGTTGCAAGAACTAGTAGAAATCGAAAATCGATTGAGGGCAATCGGTTCGCTCGCTGGCATAGACGCGACCACGATGCGTCAAGTCAAACAGTTTGGTTTCTCCGATCGCCAATTGGCTACGCTGCTCAATAGCGACGATGGTGAAATTCGCGAATGGCGCAAGTCACGTGGTATCGTTGCTACCTACAAATCCGTTGACACCTGCGCGGCGGAGTTCGAGGCGTACACGCCCTACTATTACAGCACGTACGAAACAGAAAACGAGACGCCACCAAAAGGGGATAAGAAACGGGTTATTATTCTCGGAGGCGGCCCGAATCGCATCGGTCAGGGGATCGAGTTTGACTATTGCTGTTGCCATGCCAGTTACGCGTTGCGTGAACTCGGCATCGAATCGATCATGGTCAATAGCAACCCGGAGACCGTGAGCACGGACTATGACACGAGCGATATGCTATTTTTCGAACCGCTGACGACGGAGGATGTGCTCAACATCGTCGATACTGTGCAGCCCGACGGGGTGATAGTTCAGTTCGGAGGTCAAACGCCGCTCAACTTAGCCAGAGCCCTGGCTAACGAAGGTGTTCCAATCATCGGTACCAGCGTGGATACGATCGAGGATGCCGAAGACCGCGAGAAATTTCAAATGTTGCTCAATGAGCTAAAGATCAAGCAGCCAGCCAATGGTATTGCTCGGACGATGGCCCAGGCCCGGTCTGAAGTTCAGAAGATCGGCTTTCCTTGTTTGGTCCGTCCAAGTTTTGTATTGGGTGGTCGCGCGATGGAAATCTGTTACGACCATTCCCAGTTTGAACGCTTCGTGGCCGAAGCCTTCGTTGTCGCCCAAGGTCAACCGGTCTTGATCGATCGATTCCTTGAAGATGCCACCGAAGTGGATGTCGACGCAGTTTCCGATGGCGACGACGTGGTCATCATGGGGATCATGGAACACATTGAGGAAGCGGGTGTGCACTCGGGCGACTCGGCTTGTGTGATTCCGTCGTTTTCGCTTAGCCCAGAAGTGCTTGCTGAGATTCGCCAAGCCACCGACGCCATGGCTAGGCGATTGAAGGTGGTGGGGTTGATGAACGTCCAGTTTGCTATCAAGGAGGAAGAAGGCAAGTCCGTCGTTTACGTTTTGGAAGTGAATCCTCGAGCGAGTCGCACCGTTCCTTTCGTTGCCAAAGCGACAGGAGTTGCCGTCGCCAATATTGCGACCAAAGTGATGGTTGGAGAGAAGTTGAAAGACTTAGGCATCACCAGCGAGCCTATACCCCGAAGTGTTTCCGTGAAAGAATCGGTGTTTCCCTTCCGGAAGTTCGCTGGGGTCGACATTGTTTTAGGACCGGAGATGCGGAGCACGGGAGAGGTCATGGGGATAAGCGACGAATTCCCAATCGCGTTCAATAAGAGTCAGATCGCAGCTGGAGTTGTTCTGCCGAGTTCAGGCAATGTCTTCTTGAGCATTGCGGCCCGACATCGCGACGGCATCACCGACATGGCCAGGCAGTTGCATGAGATGGGGTACAAACTATTGGCGACTTCCGGAACGGCGCAAGTCCTAGAACGAGCCAACATACCGGTGTCGAAGGTAAAAAAGCTTGCCGAGGGGAACCCCAATCTGATCGACTATCTCAAGAATGATGAAGTATCGTTAATTATCAACACGCCGAGCGGCAAAGGCGCGAGAACCGACGAAGGTCGAATTCGCGCGGCGGCAGTCCAGTCCGGTGTACCTTGTATCACTACTATTGCGGCTGCTCGGATGGCCGTCGAAGCCATGTTGGTAATGCGAACAAAACCCATGACTGTCATGTCGCTGCAAGAGCGATTCGCGAATTAGCAATTCGCACATTTGGAGTACTAGGATTCATCCCAGCTTCAAGATCTCCCTATGTGCTTTTCAACTTCTCGAACTTACGATCTTCGCCATATCCGTGACATAGAATTGCTTCAGCAATCCGTACACATTCGGGTGGTATTCTGCCAATTCTTCTGGTCGTTGAAAGTAAAGTTCGCTCGCAACGGCAAAAAACTCGCTTTCTTGGGTTAGTCCGTAATCGTTGATCAGTATCGAATAACCTTGACTGACCATGTCTTGTGCGGCTTTGTACTCGGCTTTCATCGCCTTGAGCCAGACCTGTTCGTCGATATTGCCTGGGAGTGGTGGCAACCCGTCCGCGGATGGGCCGTTGATCATGTCGAGCTGATGCGAAAATTCATGAATTACCAGATGGTTCCCCTCGTTAGCGTCTCTGGCAGCCGTCTGAATATCTCGCCAGTTCAAAACGACGGGTCCTCGGTAAATAGTCTCACCTGCGCGATAGAATTCGCCAGCCAACTCCGTCCCAACCGTCGAGGTCGAATACCGAGGTTGGACTCGAGCGTTGTAAGCCTTTGGGTGGATGAGAATCGTGGCTGTCTTATCGAAGTACCAGTCAGGATAAGCCAACACCATCATCCCTGCCGCGGTTGCAACGTGCCATTGCATTTCCACAGTTATCGTTACTCCGTTGCATCCCTCCCAAGTCTTCTCGGCGATAAAGACCCGCGACCACCTGATGATTTGCTCGCGTTGGTCTTTGCTCAGAAGCGATGCTTGCCAAAACGATCGATCAAGTCGCTGCTGTTCGTCTTGATGGATTGCTTTTTTGAGCAACTGTTTTCGTTGTCCGAAAAGCCATTCGAGCATCGGAGCGACGACCTTCCCGTTATGGAAATGATCTGAGTTGGAAAGACACGTCTAAATACTCGCTTAGTTCACCTCCGTTGTCCAGACTAAACATCACGTAGGTCAGTCACTCCGTCGACCGACGTCCTGGTTCTTTCCGACTCAGCGTTGATCAAGCTGGGTAAAGCACAATGTGGCACGGCGGTCTTCGCCATGATTCTTTGAGTCCCGTCATTTCGAACCCTCGAGCCAGTACTCAAAGAATCGATAGATCTGGTCGTTGGATTCATCTGTGGGATTATGCGTCTTGCGATTCGTCATGGCAACTCGACCCTCGAAACCAAGTAGCTTGTTCACCGCTATTGTATGGTTGAGAACCGCCCATCGCGATGGTGGATCTTCTTCTCCGCCAGAAACAAGAAACGGTCTAGGTGCCATCAAGCTATGTAATTCATGTAAGTCGTGGCCATTTTCAATCAAGCTCTTGTAGGCGCCTGTACGAGGGCTGTTTTCACTAACAAGCCCAGTCATGCGAGTCATTCTCGGATCTAAGCCGAGATACCAAGGCTCTTGGTAGTTGATGCTCTGTCGCTTTTCATCAAACACGATTCCTGGGTCGGACCACGCGGCGCACGCATATTTGTCCCACAAACAAGAACCGAACATCGCCCACTTCCCGCCATACGAATGCCCAACCATCCCAATACGTTTCGAATCGACCTCCGGCATCATGGCCAGCGCGTTCCATGCGTTGGCTGCAATATACGCCAGATATGACAGTGGCTGGCACTTTGCCTGGTCACTCAAAATGGGTTTTCGAGCATCACCCCCTGGTGAACCGATCGCCAGGCTAACAAACCCACGCAGTGCGAGTTGCCATGCGAAGTCCCGAAGCAGGTTTTTGCTTAGCCCCACACTCGTTTCAGGGTCATAGTATGGTACAAACACTGCTGGAAAAGGACCTGGTCCCTTTGGCAAAAGTAAGTAGCCGTCGCTGGTTTGGTCCGGCGCGATCTGCACTCGAATGCGGCGTTGTGCTATCTCTCCGCGATATGTCGTTTCGAGTAATTCCACGGTGGGTTTGTCGACGATCGGTGGCCATGCACCCATCAAGCGATTCCAATCGGCCAAGATTTCCGTTCGCCTTCGTTGCCAATCATCGGGAGTCTTGACGGCACTGCCATCATGAAAACGCAAGAGTGATCGTCCCGCTGCCAATTGGCCTTGGAATTCCGTCGGCAGTGTCGCATACGGCGATTCGAGTTGAGATTGAGCCAACGAAAAATCGCTTGCCGAGGCAAGCAGGGCACCCGTTCCAACTTGACCGATGAATCTACGTCTGTTTGGTTTGGATATCATGCTGTTACTAAGTCCGTCCACAAATAGTTTTGCGAGGTTAAGATCATCCGATAGAGTAGCAAATCTGACTTGTGCGAATCAAGAATTCGAAAAGGAAAACCATGACCAAATCGCGAAAGTTCTCATGGCGAGATAGGGGGAAGAGTTTCTCGCATGCGTTTCGGGGCATTCAAGACATGCTGCTTACGCAGCATAACGCCTGGCTTCACGCGATCGCCACAACGATCGTTTTTGCAACTGGCGTTGCGTTTCGGATAACGAACATGGAATGGTGCTGCCTCGTTTTATGCCTTATGGTCGTGTGGACAGCAGAAGCATTGAATACCGCCTTGGAGTTACTGACGGATCTTGTCTCACCGGAGTTTCATCCGCTGGCCGGTAGGGCCAAGGATGCCGCGGCAGGAGCAGTCCTAATGGCCGCAGTCGGCTCCGTCATTGTGGGAGCGATCGTATTTGTGCCGTATGCGTGGTTGATGTTTGACGTGGGCCCGTAGCTCCGCGACGGGCGGTCTGTGTAGCCAGAATACTTACTGCGATTTCCTACAATACTACCGCAGACTACCTAGCTGAACTCGGTCAGAATCGTTGATTTGAATCGATGGTCAGAAACGGCGCTGCGATGCAGGACGTCAGTCGGCGGAGCGACTGACCTACGATTTCACCGTAAGGATAATCGACTCGATCGCCGCATGACCGGATTTGCGAAATGGTCTTGGAAGTGGTTGGGGATTTCCTTTTTCATCGATAGTACGGCAACGAAACGTGTATTCCCCCTCGGGAACTCCTGGCAGAACAGCCGCCCAATGCGCGTTGGTAAAGCGAATCGGCCAACTCTTCGGCGAGCCGTCGTCGTTAAAACCATGTGTTCTCGGTGGCACTTTGTTTTCGGCTAGACCACTCCATAATGATGGCGCCGGAAGGAGCTCGGCGTCGATCCATGGAGCTTGAGCAAAATGGGGATCGTCGACTCCCCGCGAAACAGTGCTGGACTCCAAAGAGACCTGTACCTTGGACAATCCGGCGACACCCACCTGTGCATAGCCTGATACCGGGATCGGTTCTCTAGGCTTCAACTGGCGAGCGAGGGAAAGCGTGGCGGCAAATGTCTTCAACAAGCTATCCACATCGTTGTTCTGCTCGGCATAGGTGTCATTGGCTTGCGCCAGGTTGGTCAAGACGATGTGTGATAGCCATTTGATCGATTTGAATCCGTAAGCTTCCGGTACAACGATTCGAACCGGACCACCACGTTCGGAATCCAACCATTGTCCGTTTAGCTTGTAACACAAAATGACTGGCGGTAAATCGAATGGATCTTCCAGTACACGTCCGATAGGTAACGAACTGCGAAACATCTGCTTGGGATCGTCATTGTGGTACCCGTAGTAAAATACACGTCGAAGATTCTCTCGCGGTTGAGTTAGCCATACCACTTCTCGCAGCGGCACCCCTTCCCATAGCCCCATTCCGAGCGGGCAACCGAGATTCAAACAGGTCATTACTTTGGGGAAACGTACAGCATGCTTTTCCCCAAGTCTTAAGAGCGCCTCGAAATCAAATGCTGTGCCGTCTTGCTGAGTCAACTGTTTTCCGAGTGTGGCTGGATTCTCTGGATCGGAAATGACCTCCAATTTCCAGGTCTCGCGAGTCAAGCCAACGTCTCGTTTCTTTTCGTCCGAGAGGGAATGGGGGAGCGGTTTGCCTCGCGAAACATCCCGAAAATCGTCCGGCGGGGTAAAGTAGGGTTCACGTTGCGCGCCCGCTTTGTCCGGCTTCTGGCGTTTGGTTGGCTTTGCTTCCTTGTCATCCTCTGCAAAAGCCAGCAGTGCGGACGGAGACGCCGACAAACCGCAAATCCCAAGTTGCAAAAAGAAACGCCGAGCCAGACGGAAATGCTCATTGACGAATTCGCGTTGCTCCATGGTTTACTCCACCAAGGCGTGTGAGGAATGTGCGTTGTGGTGTCCCTCATTCATATTGTACATCTCAATCGCGGCCGAAAGTGCTTCGAATCGGTAGTGAATCATAGCAATGTAGATTGTTTCCAGGTACGTTATTAGGGATCCTCTGGACTATTCCTGAATCCTTGACCAAGTGAATCACATGGCCCATCGCCCCCTTTTGCATAATTCGTGCTCCATCGCGTCATCCACACATCTCTTGACCGGGATCATTGCAAGCTTGACATTCATGGGTGGCACTACGGTGTTAGCCCAAGACAAAACCGTTCCAGTTTTTGCAGATGGTGAAGCCCAGATTGTCGAAGGTTTTAAGGATGCCAAAGATTGGATTCGCCACGACCTGTGGGTCGAGACGGAGTTTGATTCCGACGGCGACGGAAAACTGGATCGGATGCATGTCGATGTGACGCGCCCCATACAGACCGACACCGAGGGTTTGAAGCTGCCCGTCGTCTACGAGTCGAGTCCGTATTTTGCAGGCACCGGTTCCGGCGATCCCATTCACTTTTGGAATCCACGACATGCTGTAGGCGCGGTCCCCATGAAACATGAAGACCCGCCCGCTTTTAGCGCCAGGGTGAAACGCCCAATCATCTCCAACTCACAAACGAGGCAATGGGTACCGCGTGGCTTTGTTGTCGTCCACTCATCCTCGCCGGGCACTGGGCTATCACAGGGATGTCCTACGGTGGGCGGTGCTAATGAGTCCTTGGCCCCCAAGGCCGTCATCGATTGGCTTTGCGGTCGAGCCAAAGGATTTACAGAAGTCGACGGAACAGAAACGGTTAGTGCGTTCTGGTCAACAGGAAAAGTGGGGATGACAGGCACTTCGTACAACGGAACCCTTCCGTTGGCCGCAGCCACGACCGGCGTCCAAGGACTCGAAGCGATCATCCCTATCGCGCCGAACACTTCGTACTACCATTACTATCGATCGAATGGACTCGTCAGACACCCAGGCGGATACATGGGGGAGGATATCGACGTCCTCTACAACTTCATTCATAGTGGCAATGAGGAAAAACGCGATCATTGCGACTGCGAAGTACGCGATAAGGAGATGGCCAACGGACAGGATCGCGTCACCGGTGATTACAACGCGTTCTGGGCGGGGCGTGATTATCTCAATCAAATGGGCCCGATGCACGCCGCCCTTTTGATGTCGCACGGTTTCAATGACTGGAATGTTGTTCCCGAACACAGCGTTCGCATCTACGAAGCTGCCAAAGCCAAGGGACTACCTGTACAATTCTTCTGTCATCAAGGAGGGCATGGTGGCGAACCACCAATGAGCATGATGAATCGTTGGTTTACGAAGTACTTACATGGCGTGGACAACGGTGTTGAAAAGGGACCGCGCTCTTGGATCGTTCGCGAGACTGCAAAACGAACCGAACCTACGTCCTACGCAGACTATCCACATCCCGAGGCTCAACTGGTAGCCTTGCATCCGACAAAGGGGGGAAACGACTTAGGCGGATTATCGACGGAGTCATCGCTTGGCCAAAAACCCGAAGTGCTCGTCGATGACGCTTCCATCAAGGGAAAAGTCTTAGCTCAAGCCGAGTCCTCCAAACACCGATTGCTGTTCGTAACGCCGGAACTCAAAGAGCCGCTACATATTTCTGGCTACTCGAAAATCAAAATTCGATTGGCATCGAGCAAGCCGGCCGCCAACTTAACCGTCTGGTTGGTTTCTCTCCCATGGATCGAGGATCCCAAAGGCAAGATTACCGACAACCTCATTACGCGCGGTTGGGCAGACCCCCAAAACCATCGATCACTGACCGAGAGTGAACCTCTCGTACCTAACCAGTTTTATGACGTTAACTTTTCGCTGCAGCCGGACGACCAAATCATTGCGGCAGGTGAGAAAATTGGCTTGATGATCTTTTCTAGCGATCCGGAGTTCACACTGCTCCCAGAAGCAGGCACAGAGCTCACGGTGGATCTTCAAGAGACGCGATTGGACTTGCCAGTTGTCGGAGGGCAAGCTGCCTACCAAAAGGCCGTTGCCACACGATAGATTTCCTGTGGACGAGCGAGGCACTTCGCTTGTTTGATTCAATACCTGAGCGAGGGCCTCGCTCAGCCACAAAAACCAACCTTGTGGCGTGCGGCTCATTAACGCACTTTTGCGGAGCAAAAGGCGACAATGTTGCCCAACGACTACTTCTTCACCAATTCTCGTTTCGCGGTGAACTCAACCTCACCGGTGTTGCCGTCCAAGTCGTATTGGATCTTACCCTTCATGCTATTACCGTACGGGCGTCCCGAGTAATCTGCTTGGATCTTGCGTCCATTGATGTTTGCCTCGATACGAAACTCTAATTTGTTGTCCCGAATCTTGAGCCCGGTTGCGTCGACGACGGTTCCTTCGGCGACGGTGTATTTTCCTTGCAACGCTTCGTTCTTCTTGGTGATAACTATGCGTGGCTCAAGTTTGTTCCCGTCGGCTTCGATCACGATATTCCACTGGCCAACGGCGTCATCCAACTGGACGGATCGTTTGGGAGTCCATGGATATTCCTCGGTGCCAGCCTCGGTGGTAACAGTCACGGTTCCCTCGAGATCATCTTGCTTGATCTTACCAGCAAAAGCTAGCGAGACCGATTGATCCTTCAACTTGTATTCCACCGTGAACGAAAGTTGATTGTCCTTTATTTTGGCATCTCGGATATCAACGGGCTTTTCGGGCTGACCACGAAACGCCCCAGTTAGCTTATCGCCGTCAAGATTAAGCAAAACCGCATCTTCTTGTGTCTTGCCATTCATCTCGTACTTCCATCGCCATGTTCCCGAAGGACCCGTGGCCGAGGTCTGGGCAGATGCGATCGACACGGTCGAACAAAACAAAACAAACGCAATGAGCTTCGAAATAGGGGACGTTTTCGTCATGGTAGATTCCTGGAGAAGAGTTAACAAAGGTCTTGCCGTCAAATAGTGCTGAATAGTGTAGTCTTCATGCTTCACCTTGCAATTAGCAATGCTCAGAAACTGGATTCTTACAGGGATGTTCCTACTGCAGAATCAGCTTCGCAATCTGCTCACGTTGCCAACTAGCATCGCCAAAGAGAAACTCGCAAACCTTGATCCGTTTCAAGAAGAGATGCAAATCGTGCTCCCACGTGAAGCCGATACCGCCATGCACTTGCACTCCACGGTGGGCCACTTCGCGACCCGCATCGGAGCAATAGGCTTTGGCGATCGCCACCGACTTGTTGCTGTCGGGTGCGTTCACCGACAATGCCCAAGCCGCATAGTAGGTAGCTGCGCGAGCGCTCTCGGTCATGAGCAACATATCGGCGCACTGATGCTGAACGGCCTGATACGATCCAATCGTTCGATCAAACTGTTTGCGTGTCTTCGCGTAGTCAAGTGTCGTTTCGAGAATCCATTGCATCACCCCTAGCATCTCGGCGCAGGCAGCTACGGTGGCAACTCGGGTTGAGTATTCGATTGCTAAGATCGCTTGATCTCCAACAGCGATGATGTCTTTTGACGCAATCGCGACTGATTCGAAGCTAACATCGTAAAGCTTTCGCGTTGCGTCCAGAACTCGCGTCTGTGTGGTCGTCACACCCGAGGCGCTAGTCGATACAAAAACGATAGCAAGTTCCTTCCCCTGACGAACCACACACAAAAGAACATCCACCTCAGCCGCATCGAGAACCATCGTTTTGTGTCCACTCAGTTGCCAACCCGCTGGCGTTGGATTCAGCTGAGTCTGAACGTGTTCGACATCCCAATCGCTATCCTGATCCATCAAGGCTACCGACGCAGTGAGCGAGCCTTCCGCAATGGATGACAAGGTCGCGGCGGAACCTGAGTTGGCAACCTGAGCCAAAAGGGTAGCAGCCCAAGTCGTCGCCAAAAACGGGCATGGCAAACACGCGCGACCCATCTCTTCGGCTACAACCGCCAACTCGACAAGGCCGAGTCCCAGTCCACCCAAGCTCTCATCCAGATGAAGACCGACCCAACCTTGGTCGGCGATCGACTGCCAAAGAGCCTTGTCGTGGATGTCTTTGCTGGCCATCCGCTCGCGGACTCGCGTCAATGGACAGTTTTGCAAAAGCGTCGCGCGGGCCGCTTCCCGCAGTAGCTTTTGTGGTTTGGAGAGGTCGAATTCCATGTTGTTCTTTCTTTCTATGCTCAATAGCTGCGGGGAAGGCCAAGTACGCGTTGGGCTATAATGTTACGTTGAATTTCACTGGTCCCAGCTTCAATCGTGTTGCCCCTCGACCGAAGATAGTTGAATGCCCAACGGCCTTCATCAAAGTCCCATGACTGCCCGCTTAGACCGAGCACTTCTATAGCAATTTGTGCGTTGCGCTGATTCATCTCGCTCCAATAGAGCTTCAAAATCGAGCCTTCCGGGCCAGGCGCGTGCGTGTTGTTCATTCCAGAAAGGGTTCGCAGCGAGTTCAAGCGAAAGACCTCGAGATCGAGGTGAGCTTGAGCGAGTTTTTGTCGGACAAGTGGATCGTCGGTGATGGGTTTTCCATTGCGCTGAATCGTTGCAGCTTTTGCGATCAACGCGTCGCAGTCCCGTTTGAACATCATGTATAGCCCTGTTCCCAAGTTGGCCCGTTCGTTTCCGAGTGCCGTGAGCGCAACACCCCAGCCTTCGTTGACTTTGCCTAGCACATTCGCCACTGGGACACGCACGTCCGTAAAAAACATCTCGTTGAACTCCGAGTCCCCCGTCATCATCTTTAGCGGTCGAACCGCAACGCCTGGGCTCGCCATGTCGACCAACAAACAGGTAAGTCCTTTGTGTTTAGCAGCCGATGCATCCGTGCGAACGACCAGCAAGCACCAGTTTGCCACATGCCCAAAGCTGGTCCAAATCTTTTGACCATTGACGACGTAGTGGTCCCCGTCGAGTATGGCTCGCGTATTCAACGCAGCCAAGTCACTCCCCGCATTGGGCTCTGAAAAGCCCTGGCACCATATATGTTCTCCCTTCAGCAGCGGCTTCAAAAACTGTTGTTTCTGAGCTTCGGTCCCGACCGCGATGATCGTCGGACCGACTAACCCCTCACCGATGACCCCCAGTTGCTGCGGTGCACCAGCCAACGCAAGCTCCTCTTGGAAAATCGATTGCTGGATGATGGTGATGCCCCTTCCTCCATGTTCTTTTGGCCACGAAACTCCAGCCCAACCGCCATCAAACATCGTCCGTTGCCACGCTCGCAGGTACTCAAGGTGGGCTCGTTTGGATTCGTCACTCTTCAACGGAACCGTCCAGGGTGGAGGTGCGTTGGCTTGAAGCCAACCGCGTAGCGTGTCGCGAAATTGAATCTCTTCTGCATTCAATGTCAGATCCATAGGTGCCTTCCTTTAAACTGATGTTGGTTCATTACGTACCGAGTCCCATAGCAACTCGGCTACATCCAATACTTGGGTGGGACGTGTCGACGGGTCGGCAGACCTGACAGCATTCACACCGTCCTCGAGCATGGTCATGCAAAATGGACAGCCCACGGCGACCACGTCGGCACCGGTTTCCAAAACTTGTCGAGCCCGTTCTTGATTGACGCGTTGGTTCGCTGGCTCGTCTACAAAGCTCATGCCACCGCCACCCCCGCAACAAAAACTCTTCTCGCGACTCTTTTCCATTTCAACGCTTGGCGGACGCGCGGAGATTTGGACAAGCTGCCGGGGCGCATCAAAGATATTATTTTGTCGGCCCAGATAACATGGATCGTGAAACGTCACTTTGGCTTCCGATTGCGCGTTGGGGGACAGCTTGCCTTCGCTGACCAATCGTTCGAGGAATTGGCTATGGTGTAAAACTTCGAAATTCCCGCCCAGTTCGGGGTATTCATTGCGTATGGTATTGAAACAGTGTGGACATGCCGTAACCACGGTTTTGACTTGATAACGTTGGAGCGTAGCTATGTTCTCACGGGCCAAGTTTTGAAACAAAAATTCATTTCCCATTCGTCGTGCTGGGTCACCTGTGCAGCGTTCTTCCCGACCGAGCACCGCATACTTCACACCCGCCTTTTCGAGGAGCTGCGCCATGGCGCGTGTGACGCGTTGATTGCGTTCCACCAGGGCTCCACCACAACCGACCCACAATAAAACGTCGCATTCTTGAACATCAGCTCGCTGCGGAACTTGTAATCCTTGCATCCAATCAAGGCGAGAAAACTGCGTACCCGCATAAGGATGCCCGCGAGCTTCCAGCGATCCGAGAGCTTTTTCCATGGTGTCCGGCAGGACCGCTTCTTCCATCGCCAAATGCCGGCGCATGTCGACAATTTTCGGCATCTGAGCGATCGAAACAGGGCAGGACTCGACGCATGCCCCACATGTCGTACATGCCCACAAGGCTTCGGGCGACAAGGCAGGTGTTGCATCGATAATCGGTTTCGAAAAATCGTCTTGGGTACGCGATAGATGTCGAAGATCCAAAATCACATCGCGAGGCGAAAGAAGCTTACCGACTGCATTGGCCGGACAGACGGCTGTGCAGCGTCCACATTCGGTGCATGCATCCAGATCTAACAAATCCTTCCAGGTGAAGTTCGAAAGGGCATTGACGCCGAGGCTCTCGTCCTTGTCGAAGTCGATCGTATGCAATGAGCTCCCGATTGGAGTAAGTGGGGCAGTGTAAAGATTGAGAACTGCCGTCAACGGATGCAAGAGTTTTGTGTACGGTGCCCATGCGAGAAAACCGAAGACGAGCCCCATGTGAAACCACCAAGTTACAACATGGGCCCACTGCATCGCGGGAACCGACATCCAAGCTTTCGACGCCATTGCGATCAAATATCCAAACGGAGACCACCTCCCCCACGGATCCTGAGTTGCTGCGATCCGCCAACCTTCGAGGAAGAACCCACTCACGAGAATCACCAACATCAGAATCAAAATCCAAGAAGCTTCCAGGCTATGGACCAACTGGGGCGACGGGCGCGTCCAACGTCGTGCCGCGGCCAGAGACACCCCAAGAATCGCGAGAGCCCCAAACACATCGACGGTCAGCGATTGAAACCACAAATAGAACTGGCCTTGCATGATCGGAAGACCAAAATCCTGATGGAGGAAGACCACGGTCGTCGCGACCGTCAAAATAATCATGCCCCAAAAGATCAAAGCGTGAAAGAAGCCTGCGAAGCGTTTTTTCCATGTGGCTTGCTGTACAACGGCGTGACGAAAGAGGAATTGAAGGCGTACCCAAGGTTGATCGAAGCGTTGCTCAGGCCGACCGCGCCTCCACATGCGAAACCGCCGATAGACGCCATATCCAGCCACTAGCATCGTCGGTACTAGCAGGAAGTACATGACCCATACGTGCGTCACATTCCAGAAGACTTCTCGGGTTGGGAGTTCGCCGTTCATGCAAGCAACTCGCTGAGCTTTTCCCTCAATGGACCGACAACCTTTCGGTAGTCTTCAACCAACCCAAATTGGCAGTGCTGAAAGATCGGCGCCTCAGGGTCAACGTTGATGGCCGCAATGGTCTTGGCATCGGCGATTCCCATGATGTGTTGGCTCGCACCGGAAATTGCGATCGCTAAATAAAGTTGCGGCGAGACTTTCTTGCCGGTTTGCCCGACCTGCCAGTCCGCAGGCACCCAGCCCGCATCGCAAGCGGCGCGCGAAGCGGCCATTTGGCCACCCACCACGTTGGCCAAGGACTGCAACTGAGTGAATGGCTCTGGACCGCCCAACCCACGACCGCCAGAGACAATCACGCGCGCATCTTCTAGTCTCGCGGCCCCCTGCATTTCCGTGTGGCGATCCATCAACTGGATCGAAGTGTTCTGCTCGAGCGAAACTGGCACGCGGATGATGTCTTTGGACGAAGCCTGCGCCTGTGCAGGCTCTTGTGCCCGGGCGCGAACCCAAATGATGGCCGGCGAACGATGGAGATCGATCGTCGCTTGGGCTTTGCCACCATACACCGAGCGAGTTATCCGTACCGTCTCGTTCTGTCCTTTGAGGCTCAAGGCATCACCGGCAGCCGCACCCCCCAATCGATGCGCCAACCGCGGCACGAGCTCCTGACAGGGGAGGTCATTGCCGAACAGAACCGTACGCGGATTGAGATGCTTGCACGCCTGCGTCAGGGCTGTAAGTGTGGTTTCACTGTGATAAGAATCCAATAGTGGATGTTCTACTACCACGACTTTATCGGCAAATGTGGCGACTTCGCCGATCAGCGCATCCGATGGTGGACCGACGATCAACCCGACGTGCTCTCGCGCAAGATCTCGAGAGTGTCGCTGGCCAGCCCCAAGAACCCCCAAGGCGGCCCTATCAATTCCGGTCCATCCAAAAACACAACTAACGACAACGGATGTCAAACTCGACTCCTTTATGTAATACGATCTTAGGTTCTAGGCCGATTGAACGATGCTGACGATTCTCTGGGCAAGTTTGCTGATCCGTTCCTCGAGTGACTCGCCCGTCACGAATTCGCAATGAGATTGCTTTTTGGGAATCGTTAGTTCAACGACTTCCGTACACGCTAAGTCATCAGCGATCGATTGAGGTTCTACGCCAAGTTCGGCAAGACCCCACGTGGTGATCGGCTGGCGGAACGCTTGCATCACATCTCGGGTTTTGGCAATTCTTGGAACGTTGTGTTCGTTGTTAGTCACAGTGATGACTGTTGGAGTTTTCGCCTCGATGGCTTCCCAGCCCTGATCCGTCTGCCGTTTAAGCTGGACCAATCCCGGTTTACTTGCCTCCAACTTCATTTCGTCCACCATGCTGACGCAAGGGCGCTCAAGCTCTTCCGCCAAAAGGCCACCCGTTTGCCCATCGCCCCAGTCCCCCGATTCTCTGCCGGTTAAAACGAGATCGAAGTCACCTAATTTCCGAACTGCCGCGGCCAAGACGTGGGCAACACACCACGGATTCAGTCTTTGCAAATGGTCGTTTTTAACGAGAACCGCGTTATCGACTCGAAGAGCAAGTGCTTTGCGAAGGATCTCTTCGGCGGAGGATGCTCCAACGGTGATCACAGTAATTTTACCGCCATGTTTCTCTCGAAACTGCAAAGCCGTCTCCAACGCATTGGCGCAAAAAATATTCATAACCAACCCAGCGGCTTGGCGATCAGCATCGCGACCGGTCGGATCGATGCGAAAATCTCGCGACGGCATCTCCGGATCCAGGATTTGCTTCAAACAGACGAGTATGTTCATCGAGTGCATTCTGCTTTCGGGGAAATCAACAATCCTCCAAAATAAAGCTTGGTGACTTGCTCAAGTGTCTGATCAGCGCTTAGCGATCCACCGCGCTTGTACCAACGTGGTAGCCATAGCAAAGTTCCGAAAAGACTGAATGTGGCGACCGTGACATCCACTTCCTGGAGTTTGCTTTGTTGCCTGAGTTGTTCTAATGTCGTTCGGACCAAATCAAAATACAGGCGTTTCCGTTTTTGGACTTGTTTGCGAAGCTTGGGCGATAGCGAAGAAGTTTCGTCGGTGAGAATGGGTATGGCGTGAACACCCTTGATCAGCTCTCCGCCGTGCCGCTGAATAATGAATCGCAATCGCTCCTCTGCATCGTCAATCAACTTGGCCGGCCCAATGACTTCTCGGTCCAACCAATCCAATCCAAAATTGATAATCCGAAAGAGCAAGTCTTCTTTGCTTTCGATGTAGTAGTAAAGCCCTGCCTTGGTGATATCCAGGGCTTTGGCCAAGTCACTCATGGACGTAGCATCATAGCCTTGATCGTGAAAAATCTGGGCGGCCTTGCAATAGATCTCCTCTGTGCGATCTTGCACTTCACGATCTTGCACTTCCTCTGCAATCGGCATGGCTTTCATGGCGTTTTTACGTCCTTTTACGACCGTTCGGATTGTCGGTTCGCAAATCTACCGAACATTCAGTAGAAATGTAACTGGGTGGTTCATGCTCGTCAACAAGGTGCACTTCATCGTATAGCACTGCAACGCGTCATCGCGTGGCACGCCCAAAGCAAAGCGTGGGCATGGGGGGGCAGGCAACACTGAAAGCATTTTCGTCTGCTCCGAGCATGCCTACGACGGACGCCGTTTTGGCGTCCTGCTGCATAGTACGCCAAAACAAGGTTGAGGGGAGACAAGTTCCCGCTCAACCTCAAGGCACATGCAGTTTGCCTTGAACCCATCATGGCCCCTAGGATCCCTACCGATCATTCGGTAAACTAGGTCCGCTAGAGTAGCAGGCTACCGGCACGTGTTACCGGACATATTTAGCATCGAACCACTTGCAGGATTGCCAACCATGGATGTCGAAGTCGCGATACGAACTCGCCGATCCGTTCGCGGTTTTACGAGTCTGCAGGTCACCGCCGAAAAGATACAGCATGTTTTCGAACTGGCTCAGCGAGCGCCATCCAACTGCAACATTCAACCGTGGCGAGCCTATGTCGCATCCGGTGAGGCTCGCGACCGGCTTCGCAAGGCTTTAATCGAACAGGTCATGCTTGGTACGCCCCCCAACCCCGACTTCGAGTACCCCGATCGATTTGAGGATCCTTTTCGGAGGCATCAAATCGCGTGCGCCGTAAGCTTATACTCCGAAATGGGGATTGGACGGGATGACAAGTCGGGTCGAAATCGCGCAGCGCTTCGCAATTTTGAGTTCTTTGATGCCCCTCATGTTGCGTTTCTTGGCATGGACAAGACGTTCAAAGAACCGGTGGCGCTCGATCTAGGGATTTATCTTCAAACGCTCATGCTGGCAATGACCGCCAATGGTATCGGCTGTTGCGCGCAAGGGAGCTTGCGTAGCTATCCCGATATTGTTCGCCGCGAGTTCGATATTTCACCGGAGATCGGCATCCTCGTTGGCCTTTCCTTCGGATACGAAGACCCATCGGTGGCTGCCAACCGGACACGCATCGATCGTTCACCGCTCGGCGAAAACACCGTTTTCAAAAATGATTGATTGAGGAAGGCGTTGCTATGTCTAGCTTGCACGGAAAAACCATCTTTATTACCGGTGCAAGCCGTGGCATCGGAAAAGCCATTGGATTGCGAGCTGCCCGCGAGGGAGCGAACATCGTGGTGGCAGCCAAAACAGCCCAGCCGCATCCAAAACTTGACGGTACAGTCTACACGGCCGTTCAAGAAATGCTCGACGCAGGCGGCCAAGGCCTGGCTTGCGTTACCGATATTCGTATCGAGGAACAAGTTCAAGCGGCGGTGGACAAAGCCGTGAAAACATTCGGTGGGATCGATATCCTGATCAACAATGCCAGCGCCATTGATTTATCGGGCACCCTGGATGTGTCGATGAAACGTTACGACTTGATGCACAACATCAACACTCGCGGCACGTTTTTGGTCTCAAAGCTATGCCTTCCGCATTTACTCAAGGCAGACAATCCACATATTCTCAATATATCGCCCCCGTTGGATATGTCGCCGGTTTGGTTCTCGCGACACGTGGCCTACACCATGGCCAAGTTCGGTATGAGCATGTGCGTTTTGGGGATGGCGGAAGAGTTTCGCCAACAGGGCGTCGCGGTCAATGCGCTTTGGCCACGCACCACCATTGCGACCGCTGCTATCACAAATTTGCTTGGAGGTGAACAGGCCATGAGGAGCAGTCGCAAGCCCGAGATCATGGCCGATGCGGCACACGCGATTCTCATCCGCAACAGTCGCGAGTGCACAGGCAATTTCTTCGTCGATGATGACGTGTTGCGATCGATCGGGATCACTTGCTTGGATGACTATGCGATGGTGCCTGGCACCAAGTTAATGCCCGACTTTTTTGTTCCAGAACGGACTTGAAGCATGAGCCAGCGGTCCGAATTCTATTCCATATCCGATCGAGCCAAGGATGTTCGACTTCGATTGGTGGCTTTCATGGACGAATATGTTTATCCGGCCGAAAGTCTCTATCGCGAACAGGGGTTGACCGGTGACCGCTGGCAACCGCGACCGATTGTCGAAGACTTAAAAGCCAAAGCCAAAGCTTCGAATTTGTGGAACCTCTTCTTGCCAGAAAGCGATCAAGGAGCGGGTCTGACCAATTTGGAATACGCCCCACTTTGCGAGATCATGGGCCGATGTGCATGGTCCGCCGAGGTGTTTAACTGTTCCGCGCCGGACACAGGCAATATGGAAGTGCTGGTCCGGTATGGCACTCCAGAGCAGCAATCGCGTTGGCTGAAGCCGCTGTTGGCTGGCGAGATCCGTTCGTGTTTTGCAATGACCGAGCCCGACGTGGCTTCCTCCGATGCGACCAACATCCAGTCCCGGATTGAGCGCGACGGCGATCACTACCTACTCAACGGACACAAATGGTGGACCTCCGGCGCGGGTGACCCACGATGCCGAATATGCATTTTCATGGGCAAGTCCAATCCGACCGCTCCGATCCATCAGCAGCAGTCGATGATCCTGGTGCCATTTGACGCGCCTGGCATCACGATCAAGAGGATGCTCAACGTTTATGGTTACGATGACGCTCCACATGGACACGCCGAAGTCTTGTTCGAAGACGTCCGAGTGCCGGTTGAAAACATGTTGCTCGGCGAAGGACGGGGTTTTGAGATTGCTCAAGGCCGACTCGGACCAGGTAGAATCCACCATTGCATGCGATTGATCGGGCTGGCCGAGCGAGCATTGGAATCCATGTGTCGTCGCGTTCAATCGCGAGTCGCCTTTGGCAAGCCCCTTGCCGAACAAGGGACGATTCGGGCTGAGATTGCCGACTCGCGAATCGAAATCGATCAAGCCAGACTACTGACCATGCATGCCGCCCATTTGATGGACACCGTTGGGAACAAAGCGGCACGACGCGAGATTGCCATGATCAAAGTCGTCGCTCCAAATATGGCGCTTCGAGTCATCGACCGGGCGGTTCAAGCGCACGGTGCTGCTGGCGTTTGCGACGATTATTTCCTGGCCGGAGCTTGGGCCAGTTCACGGACGCTTCGTCTGGCCGATGGCCCCGATGAAGTCCACCGCGAAACCATTGCCAAACTCGAATTGCGCCGCTTTCAGTAGTAGGTAGGAGGTAAGTTGCCCACCATCGTGTGGCACGTCCCTGAGTTTACGAAGGGCGTGGTGAGTCGCTAGAAACATGCGCCACAATTCCCACGCCCATCGCTTAGGCTATGGGCGTGCCACACAGCAATTGCTTCCCCTTTCGCTCCGAAAGGCGACAATTGCACGCCACACGATCCCACGAAAGTCCTTATGCAAATTCAAGACAAAGTAATCGTGGTTACAGGTGGCGGCAGCGGTATCGGACGTGCCCTCTGCCATCGCTTTGCAAACGAGGGAGCCAAAGGCATCGTGGTGGCCGATAGGAATACCGACTCTGCACTCCGAGTTGCCGACGAGGTGCGCGGATTGGCCATCGCAACGGACGTCTCTCAAGAGTCTCAAATACTAGAACTCGTCGAGCAGACGGTCAACGCCTTTGGCCCCATCGACTTATTTTGTTCTAACGCTGGAATCTCTATCGACGGTGGCACTGGAGTTTCAGACGCAGAATGGCAGCGCATTTGGCAAACCAACTTCATGTCCCACGTCTATGCAGCGCGGGCGGTATTGCCGAGCATGCTCGCGCGCGGGCAAGGTTATCTTCTTCATACAGCTTCGGCGGCGGGATTGTTGACGCAGCTCGGATCAGCCCCCTACTCAGTAACCAAGCATGCTGTTGTCAGCTTGGCCGAATGGCTTTCCATAACCCACTACGCGTCAGGCATTCGTGTTTCATGCCTATGCCCACAAGGGGTGCAGACACCCATGCTCGCGGGAGTCCAAGGTTCCATTGGAGACTACCTCAAGGCAACCGCCGTGTCGCCAGAAGCCGTTGCCGATGCCGTTGTGGCGGGATTGGCGGAAGAACGTTTTCTTATATTACCGCACACTCAAGTGGCTACGTTCTTTCAACACAAGGCCAATGATTACGATCGCTGGTTGCGTGGTATGCGCCGTTTGCAAGATCAGAATAGAAAACCAATATGAGCACAATGACACTCATTCGGCATGGCCAGGCATCTTTTTTTGCTGAAGATTACGACCGGCTATCAGCCGTTGGAGAAGAGCAATCGCGCTCGCTTGGTCGTTACTGGGGCTCGCATGGTTACGGCTTCGATGCCGTTTACACCGGGCCGCGACTGCGACAGAAACAAACGGCCGAGTGCATCGGAGAGACCTATCGACAAGCGGGTGGCCAGTGGCCTGAGCCAATCGTGCAATCAGGATTGGACGAATACGACCTCAAAGGTTTTATCGAGCATCTTGCTCCAGCATTGGCCAATTTGGATCCCCATTTCGCCAGCCTAGTCGACGCGAGCAAACACGAGACTCCTAAGCCTCAAGAACACCTTCGCAGTTTCCAATTGATGTTTGAAAAACTGTTGCTGCACTGGCAATCGGAGAGAATGCACTTGGCCAATGTCGAGAGTTGGACCACGTTTCGGCAACGGGTCGAAAGTTCCATCCGAGAGATCCAACGGAACACTCTCCAAGGTTGCCGCGTAGCCATCGTGACGTCAGGTGGTTTCATCGGTACCGCTACGCAATCGGTTCTTGGCTCTCCCGATCGGATTGCGCTCGAGCTGAACTGGCGGGTTCTCAATAGCTCGCTGACCGAGTTTGTGTTTGACCGAGATCGAATGACGCTCGATAGATTCAACGCTGTCCCTCATCTACCAGATCGGGCGCTTTGGACTTACCGTTAACTCGCATCATAACCCGATACGTAAGTGAGGGACTAGCGAGATTATCCCTCGCTTACGCTTCGGGTTGGGATACTCCAAGCTGCCGCTCGCCTTAAAAAGAACCGATCGCAAATGACAACAGATCTCAACACGCCAACTCCTGTTCGAGCAGGCGAGGAATTACCGCTCGAGCGTCTCGAAACCTACCTAAAAGACAATCTGCCCAATGCGACGGGCTCGCTTTCAGTCGAGCAATTCTCACATGGTCATTCGAATCTCACTTATCTCGTTCGCCTAGGAACGCTCGAGTTCGTTTTGCGCAGGCCCCCTTTTGGCAATCAAGTCAAATCGGCCCACGACATGGGACGCGAGTATCGAGTCCTCTCCAAACTGCACTCCATCTACGCGCCCGCGCCTCGACCGTATCTAATCTGCGAAGACCCAAATGTTCTAGGCGACCCTTTCTATGTGATGGAGCGCCGGCATGGAGTCATTCTGCGAAAGCAGCTTCCGCCTGAGATAGTCGTCGACACACAAACAGCAAAAGGCTTATCCGAGGCGGTGGTCGACAACCTCGTCTTGCTCCATTCGCTTGATTATAAGACTGCGGGGCTAGGCGATCTAGGAAAACCCGAGGGATTCACCCTGCGGCAAGTGACCGGCTGGTCTAAACGCTATGCTCAAGCCATGACAGAGCCGATTCCTGGCATGGATCGAATCGCGATGTGGCTAAACGAAAATGGTCCCGCCGAGTCGAATGCTTCGATCATCCATAACGACTATAAGTACGACAACCTCTTGCTCGATCCGTCGCACCTATCACGGATCGAGGCAGTCCTAGATTGGGAGATGGCTACCATCGGCGATCCGCTCATGGATCTTGGGACGATGCTGGGCTACTGGGTGGAAGCCAACGATCCAGAGGAATTGCAGTCGACCGCAGTCGGCCCGACTGCCCTACCTGGCAACCTAACGCGACGTGAATTGATCGAGCGGTACGAGCTAAAGAGCGGCCGCGAGGTAACCCATGCCGTTTTCTACTATTGCTTCGGCATTTTCAAGATTGCCGTCATTCTTCAACAGATCTACGCACGGTATGTGCGAGGCCACACGCACGACCCTCGCTTCGCCAAACTCGATAAAATCGTCGCGATCATGAGCGAGCAAGCCAACGCGACGATTCAAAGAGGGGAGCTGCAATAGTGTGGGTTTATTGTCGTCTTTCGCTCCGCGAAAGAGCGCCTCGTCTACGCAATTTCGCGGAGCGAAAAGCGACTATGGTGCAGAGCGAAAGGCGACAATAAACCCCGGCAACTCAATTGATCCAGAACGAGAAAAACGGCAAGCGTCCGCCGAAGGACTGTGACAAATCCTGCCATGCTTGGAGATCAATCGTCTTGCCTTCTTCCAAAAAGGGTGCGACTCCTGTCCCTTGCATCCACAGCACGAGATCAAAGCGTTTAGGCTGCGTAAACACCTTGCGGAGGTTGATGCCAAGTTTTGGATGAAACTTCGTGTTGCTGCTGTTGTTGAAAAACACCAGGGCATTACCCCCCTCGTATCCTCGCCAGAAGGGAATAAGTTCTTTGCCCTGCAAGACCAACTCGGTTCGGTCGAGCACTTTTTCCCAGTTCTCACCCAATGGACCACCTACCCTGCCTTCCAGCACGACGGAGTTTTGTGTCGGCCCTGGAAGCCACTCTCGATCGTTATCGGTCTCTTCGCGGATCCATTTCCAAGTGGTTCGACTGAGTGCAACGACTTGTTCAAAGTGTGCTAGTGCATCTGCCATCCGCTTTGGCTCAACCACCTCGAAGTTGATCACGTGGATGAACGCAATGAGGTCAGCGATTTGATTGATGGACCAATTCGTTTGTACACCCTCCTCAAGCAAAAAAGAGTAGGCCGTTTTCGGCTTTGCGAAGATCAAGTGCGCAGTACGTTCAAATGCATCCCGCCAATCGTGTGCCAACGCGATGTTGACGGTTCCCAACATGACATGGATATACCCTCGCAGCCAAAGAATGTCCGCATCATCAAATGCAAACGTGGCCGAGTTTCCAACCATAGTCGCGCTATTCGGATTGCCAGTGGCGCCAACCGCAATGATCGAGGCGAGTCGGACGTTTTCAGTCATTTTTCCGTCATGGTTGATGTCCAAGTAGATGCGTGACACATCAATAGGGAACTTAATACCCGCAAAGCGGAACTCAGAAAGGGTCTTCTCGGCCTTGATCAGTCGTTGCTCGAAACGCTCCAAAATGCCTCTCGCATCTTCGTACGCGATAGTCTCTGGTTTGGAGTTCCCGGTCCTTTGCATCAGCATGTTTCCAATCGCGATCCCGCGTTGGGGCTCCATGCCGAAACGATAGTAGTCTTGCGAGAGTTCCTCAACTGCTTTGACAAACTGGACGATGCCAAGCGAGGCACGAATTGCTTCGTTTTTCGCATTGGCCGCCAGTTTGGCTTCCAACTCGATCTCACCTTGGGCATACCGTCCTTGGTAGAGAATTTCGCAAAGTTGAACTGCAATTGGATCTTCTTTTTGCGCATGGGTGCACGCGTGCGTCGCGAAGACGCTGACAAGTGCAAGTATCACGGATTGGATTCGTCGCCGACGGAAACTCGTTGTCAACATCTTTCTTGTCTCCAATTTTGATGGAACTTGGGTGGATAGTCGTATCGTTTAAATGGCAGTGTCGCCCTGAGACACGCAGACCACTTGCTTACCAATGTTTTGCCCCTGGAGCATTCCCATAAAGGCGTTGGGGGCATTCTCCAGTCCTTCGACGATGGTTTCACGATATCGCAGCTTATCGGTCCGAAGCCATTCGGCCAGTTGCGTGAAGCCTTCTTTGAATCTTGGAGCGTAGTCCGAGACCAAGAAGCCTTGAACCTTGGCCCGTTTCTCGATCAGTTTCCAGAGCAACCGCGGACCGAGTTCCGGTTCCGTTAGATTGTACTGTGAGATTTGCCCGCAGACGCACACGCGAGCATGGACATTGAGGTAGTGGAAGGCGGCATCGGTGAGTTCGCCCCCGACGTTGTCGAAGTAGATGTCAATGCCTTGCGGGCAAAGCTCTTTCAGTTTTGCATAGTAGTTCTTTTCGTTGTGATAGTTAAACGCGGCATCGAAGCCCAACTCCTCTGTCAGCAAGCGCACCTTGGCGTCCGTTCCGGCTACGCCGACGGCCCGACAGCCTTGGAGCTTTGCAATCTGGCCAACGATAGAACCTACGGCGCCTGCCGCGCCGGAGATAAGCACGGTTTCCCCAGGCTTGGGCTGGCCTACATCGAAGAGTCCAAAATACGCGGTCAGTCCTGGCATGCCGAGCACGCCCAAATAAGCTGAAAGTGGGGCAAGTTCGCGACTTATTCGATGGATGCCCGCGCCATCGCTCAAGCTATAGTCTTGCCACCCCAACAGCCCTTGGACATACGCCCCTTTAGGGAACTTGTCGAGATTCGATTGCACGACCTGCCCTACCACACCGCCGGTCATCACCTCGCCGAGTTGAAATGGGGCGGCATAGGATGCGCGGTCGTTCATGCGACCTCGCATATAGGGATCTACGGAGAGATAAAGAGTTCGGATCAAGATTTGGCCAGGTCCAGATTCCGGGATCGCGGATTCGACAAGCTTAAAATCCGTCTCCTTTGGCGATCCGATCGGTCTGGCGGCAAGTGTGACTTGGCGATTCTTAGCATTCATGTGCGTTTCCAATTAGGGGATCGGCCGATGTAAACTTACCACGTAGCAGCGTCCGAGACGCTAGGATGTCCGCCTCGGAGATGCGGGCCTACGTGAACTGAATTTCTGGACTCTCAGATCCGAGGAACCGTATCGTCGGAGACTGATCGCGATAGAATTGGGAAATAATACACCCTCGTTCTGGGAAGGTCCGGTTTAGTCACCTCCCCGGGCATCGCTGTGAAGCAGTTACTTAGGACGCCAAAACAAGGTTGAGAGGAGGCAAGCTCCCGCTCAACCTTAGCGAATTGTTGGCGAAAATACTTCACCGCGTTGCTCCCCGGGGTGACTTACTTGGAAAAACCCTGGCCAATTATCGGGACTCGTATATCGCAATCAATAATTATGTCACTTCGAATTTCGCCAGTATTCCTACTAATCATAGCCGCAACTCTGCCCAGCGTGTCGGCGTATGCAGAAGTTACATTGCCGAAAGTATTCGGTGATCACATGGTTTTGCAACGCGATCAATTGATCCCAGTTTGGGGTATTGCGTCACCCGGTGAAGCTGTCTCGTTGACTTTGGGGGACGAAACGATCACAGTCGTTGCGGATGCGGACGGGAAATGGTTCGCGAAATTTGATCCAAGACCAGCAAGTGCTGCCTCAGTCAGCTTAACGGTAGTTGGTACGATATGGCTTTGCACCCGATCCCCTTTGTAATCTTTTCAACGGTGCAGACTTGCCTGCATCTCCGTTCCTCTCAAGAGTCAAGCAGAAGTAGACGCTGAACATGAAATCATTCGTATTTGTCAAACCGCTTGGTCTAGCTGCCGTCGGGATGTTTTTTGCAACTGCCGTTCCTGCGCAGGAAATTGGTCCATCACTAACCTACCGTCATTTCGAAGTCGAAGAAACGGATGGGCGTGTGGTCAAGATGACCCCCGTGCCTGACAAATCGACTCCGCAGTGGGCCAATGCTGTTTCGCAAGATGTCTCTTCATGGACCAAGAACGCAGCAAAACTACAACCCTTTTTCGCAACGCCAATGCACTTTGTATTGCCGCCATCGGACTCCATGGAGCCGTTTCATAGCCACAACCATCAGCCGTCGATCACCTGGCTAGCAAACGGCGATCTTTTTGCGATCTGGTACTCGACCAAAAGCGAAACGGGGACGGAATTGACCGTTCTTGCTAGTCGGCTCAGAGCAGGACAAGACCAATGGGAGCCATCCAGTGAGTTTTTCAAAGCACCGAATCGGAACATGCATGGTTCGAGTATCTTTCATAATGGCAAGGGGACGGTTTTTCATTTCAACGGCATGGCTCCAGATGGTGGCAAGGGTTGGGCCCTGCTCGCTTTGCTCATGCGAACCAGTCATGACAACGGCGTAACATGGACCGCGCCACGTTCGATTGATCCGAGAGTCATCGGACGCCATCAGGTGATCGCCGACACGCTGATGACGAAGGCGGGAGTGTTTCTCCAGAACTGCGATGCCGTTCCGGGGGGCAACGGCGGCACAGCGCTTCACATCAGTCGCGACGGAGGAAAAACCTGGGTGGATCCAGGCGAAGGCAAACCGCAGCCCAACTTCAAGGAAGGGGGCATCGGCGAAGGGACGATTGCAGGCATCCATGCCAAAGTGATTGAACTGGAAGATGGTCGACTGATGGCGCTCGGTCGCGGTGATTCGATCGATGGCAAGATGCCCATGAGCCTTTCCAACGATCTTGGCACAACGTGGACCTACACTGCAAGTCCCTTTCCACCCATTGGCGGAGGCCAACGTCTCGTACTGCGGCGATTGAATGAAGGCCCATTGTTGCTGATATCCTTCACCTCCGGCAATCGCCGAGAGCCCGAGGCCAATGGCATGTCCTTGATCGATCAGAACGGTGTAGAGTTTACTGGGCACGGAATGTTTGCAGCCCTTTCGTTCGACCAGGGAAAGACTTGGCCGGTGCGCAAGCTGCTTACTCCTGGCAGTGGCGAATTCGACGGGGGCGCTCATACTGGGCGATTCACCGCCACATCGACGCGTGCTGAACACGCTGGATACCTGGCGGCCACGCAATCACCCGATGGCGTGATACACCTGATCAGCAGCCGTTTGCATTATCGTTTCAACCTGGCCTGGCTGACCGCTGGCATGAAATGAACTCAAGCAAGCCGTGGCCGACGCTGCCAGCGTCGGCTCGGATGCTGGCAGCATCCGCCACGATGGCTAGGCCCGCAAGGTATAATGCGATGCTGGTGCACCCTCCTGCAAGCTAACTTGCTCGCCGTGTTTGCAAGTTACGGTCCATCAATGGATCGCAGACCTGAATGACATGCTCAGAAAAAATGGAGAGCATCGGAGTACAGTCGGTTTTTCGATCTGCGGTCTTTAACAAGCGAACATTTTGCACGCCTGCGTTGTTCGCCCCATAGGGACAAACACGTTCGAGCGGCATGGGCCCGATCAAGCCTATAGTGGGAGTTCCGAGTGCAACCGACAGATGCATTGGGCCGGTGTCCGAGCCTACGAATAAACTTGCCCTTCGAATCAAGCTACCTAACTGAGTTAGGGTGGTCGGCGGCGCGAGTGTTGCATGTCCACCCGATTCAGCAACGACCTGGTCGGCTGCTAGCTTTTCCTCCTGGCCTGACCATACTACAAGACTCGGCGTTCCCCATTTCCCACCTAAATGTCGTGCAATGCTAGCGTATCTATCGGATGGCCAAATTTTGGAGGCCCAGCCCGCACCGACATTAATAATAGCAAAGCGATCCCCTAATTGTGTTGAACGCAAAGTTCTGTCTGCAAACTTCGCGTCGTTAATCTGCTCGGGCAAATCGAAGGACACCATTGAGTCGTCGACACCGAGCAGCCTCAACAATTCCAAGCTTCGATCAATAATGTGTTGCGATTCGGGTTTGTAGAGTCGATTGTTCAGGAAGCTGCTCAGTTCGCGTCCATCAAACAAGTCGCGATGGAAGCCCAGGCGTGACTTAGCTCCCGACAACCAAGCGAGGAGCGAACTTTTGGTTAACCCCTGCAAATCAAGGGTAATATCGGGTTTCCAGGCGCGGAGTTGCGAGGCAAGCTTCCACAACGTACTAGGCGAATGGAACGCTCGTTTCGGGACGACGAACATGTCGTCGAGGGCCGAGTGACCGTGAAGGAGCTGCGAAGCTGCTCCTTCGATTACCCAACCAATGCGGGCATCGGGGAAATTGCGACGAATGGAGTTCAGGACAGGCATACTGAGGATACAGTCCCCAATCGCTGATAGACGAACAATTAAGATGCGTTTCGTCATGAGTGCCTTACATTAATTAGCCGCGATAGGGAACTCAATGGTTTGGAAGGCGGCTAGCGCCCGCCGTTCAGATTGAATTACTAGGTAATTCAACGAAAGGAATCAAGCTCGCTTTTGGCCTTTGCTTGCAATGTAGGTGAGCGAGCCCTCGCAAAGGATGGATTGTCGCCTTTTGCTCCGCAAAAGTGCGTTAATGAAGCACACTTTCGCGGAGCGAAAGGCGACAATTGCGTGTGGCACGCCCAAAGCAAAGCGTGGGCGTGAGAACTGTGGCAAATGGTACTAGCTAGTGTCTGTCCGTAAATTCATTTGACCAATAAAAAGATTGGGTAAAACGCAAAAAAGCTCCTTGAAGAAAGAACCGTTTGACCGGCTCACGTGTTGAATATGTTGGGAAACAAAGGATTCAAACACAATCTTCA
>JANMHA010000365.1:0-1611 GCA_031374925.1 Pirellula sp.
CAAGAACCCGGAACCGGACGGGATCTACACTGTAGGCTCAGAGTTTACGGCGACTAAAAGTTATAATATTCTATCCCTTGATATTTCTAATTTATCAAATGGATTATATCTTGTTAGGATTAAAGACAGCGATGAACAAGAGGCGGTGGTAAAGGTGAGCAAGTTGTAGGTTTTATTAATTCTATTGAAACGCGGATGATACGGATTTAGCTGATTGAGTATAAAATTTGAAAATCTGTGAAAATCAGCTAAATCCGTGTTATCCGCGTTTCAATAATATAACACTAATAGGTACTTACCCACATGTCGGACGCCACATATCCTATGGCGGAACGTAGGTATCCCCACGTCGGACGCCACATATCCTACGTCGGAACATAGGTACCCCCGCGTCGGACGCCACATATCCTATGTCGGAACGTAGGTATCCCTACGTCGGACGCCACATATCCTGCGTCGGAATGTAGGTATCCCCACGTCAGACGCCACATTTACTGGCATAGTTGCCACCTATCTCTCAGTATTTTTATGCATTTAATGAAGCAATTAAAGGGAAATTGTTACTTATGAGAAGCATATTGCCTTATTTCAACAACCTCTTAAACTTGTAAAAAATCAATAGACTATTGACACTTTTAGCCCTTTCAACCCATATGACTCTTCTCGCCCAAACTGCGGGCAATGTTGCCATCGTGCAAAACCAAATCAATAGCGTTCGAGATATTAGTTACAAATCATTTCATTTTCCAACATTTAAGGGTTATTCACATTCAATCACTTCGTGATTTTCAACCTTTTATTCGCATTGTTTGATATTTGTAAGGCAATAAGTCATACATTTTCTCATCTAAAACAAAAAAGCACCCCCTCAGTATTCCGTTGTTTTGGAACAATTAAAAAGATGCTTTCACTAAAAATTATTGTACTAAAAGAATTATGCAATTTTCACAGTCGGTGCCAAGAGTTTATACAAAACGGGCGTGACGATGCGCGTAAATATGGTGGAACTGATTAAGCCGCCAATCAGTACCCAAGCCAACGGCGAATACAAGGGATTGAACTCAATCGCTAAGGGAATCAAGCCGCCAATTGCTGTGAATGTGGTCAAAATAATCGGCACAAAACGCGTTTCGCCCGCTTCTTGAATTGCATCGGTTAAACTCATGCCGCCCGCCCGAAGCTGTTCAGTATAATCCACCAATAAAATAGAATTTTTGACCTCAATACCTGCCAAAGCAATAATGCCCACAATAGCGACAAACGATAAGGTATAGCCCGTCAACAACAAAGCGAATATGGCCCCGATAATGCCCAAAGGAATGACCGAAAGGACGACTAAAGTGCTTTTGAAATTGCCAAACTCCAGTATTAATATGCCTAACATGCCGAAAACCGTGACTAAAATAATAGTGCCCAAGCCGCCAAAACTCTCCTGCTTCGCTTCAACTTCTCCTGCGGCTACATAATGATAGCCCTTTGGAAACTGCATGGCGTCCAATTTTTTAATCAAACCGGCTGTTACTTGCGTAGTATTAAAACCCGTTTTCAAAAAACTGGTCACGGTGGTATAGCGGTCTTTGTCGTAGTGATTGATGCCGTTGGGGGAGGTTC
>JANMHA010000400.1:0-40215 GCA_031374925.1 Pirellula sp.
CCCATTGGGGTTCTTGCCTATGAGTGTCGCTAGCGAGCCCTCAGGACGATAGCTGCCGGTAAAGGGGGCCGTTCCGGCTGAAACCAACGCGCCGGCCTCATCGTTAAGAACTGTGTTGACGAAATTGGCACCGCTGCCGCCTACATCCGTAAACAGTTCCACTCGCGTCCCGTCGGGAGCGATCAAGAACACGTCCAGGTTGTCGTCGGCCGCATGCGAGATATTGACCCGCACATCGACATCGGAAATGGTGCCCACCAGGCCGCTAACAAACTTGTTCGAGGTCGTAACCGTAGTCGCCTCGGGGCCGATCGCATTGGCATTGGTCGCAGAAAAGGTGGTTTTTGTAGAAACAAACATATCCCAACCATTCAAGGTACCGAAGTCTCCACCTGCGACGTCAGCGACCTCCAGTTTCCAGGTTCCATTGGGGTTTTTGCCAATAAGTGTCGCCAGTGAGACCGAGGGTTGATAGCTGCCTGTAAAAGGTGCCGTCCCCGAAGCGATGGAAGTGGCCGCAGAATCGTCGAGAACCGTGTTCACAAAGTTTTGGCCATTACTTCCTACTCGATTCATCAACGTAATTCGTGTACTGTCGGGTGCGATCAACGTCACAATCATGTCAGCGTCAAAAGTGTGCGTGATGTTCACTCGAACATTGACGTCATCAATAACGCCTTGCACGCCGCCTAGGATTAGATCGGAGGTGATCGTAGTGACATCTGGAATCGCTTTGGGAACGTCGACCGACGTATAGGTATTCGAACTGGTCGTGATGAATACATCCCAGCTATTGAGCAGACCGCTGGCCACATCCGTATCATCGGTGATTTCAAGCCGCCAATTGCCGTTGGGGTTCTTGCCGATCAAGGCAGCTAGCGAACCTTCGGGCTTGTAAGAGGCAGTAAACGGTGCCGTACCAGCCGAGATTAACGTGCTGGCCGAATCGTCGAGGACCGTGTTGACAAAGTTAGCGCCACCGCCGCCCACGTCGGTGAACAGTTCGACTCGCGTTCCATCGGGCGCGATTAAGAACACGTCGAGGTTGTCGTCGGCCGCGTGTGTAATGTTCACTCGCACGTCGACATCGGCAATATTGCCTACTAGGCCACTCACCAGTTTATTGGAGTTCGTGACGGCTCCAGCCTCGGGGCCAATCGCATTGGCATCGGTCGAAGAATAGGTGGCGGGTGCGGTCGTGATCAGCACATCCCAACTGTTCAGCAGACCACCAGCAAGATTGGTGTCGTCGGTAATTTCTAGCCGCCAGTTGCCATTGGGGTTCTTGCCGATCAAGCTCGCCAATGAACCCTCGGGCCGATAGGTGGCGGTAAAAGGTGCCGTTCCTGCGGTGATTAACGTGGCCGCAGAATCGTCGAGCACCGTGTTGACGAAATTGGCACCGCTGCCGCCCACATCGGTAAACAGTTCGACTCGCGTGCCATCCGGCGCGACCAGGAATACATCGAGGTTGTCGTCGACGGTATGTGCAATATTCACCCGCACGTTGACGTCGGTAATGTTGCCCACCAGGCCGCTAACTTGCTTATTCGAAGTTGTGACAACTCCAGCCTCTGGACCAATCGCATTGGCATTGGTCGAAGTAAAGGTCGTTGGCGCGGTCGTGATCAACACATTCCAGCTATTCAGGAGTCCGCCTGCAAGATCGGTGTCGTCCGTTATTTCCAGCCGCCAATTCCCATTGGGGTTCTTGCCGATTAACGTCGCCAGCGAACCCTCGGGCCGATAGGTAGCGGTAAAAGGTGCCGTTCCTGAGGTGATTAACGTGGCCGCCGAATCATCAAGCAGCGTGTTGACGAAATTCGCTCCGCTGCCCCCCACATCCGTGAACAGTTCGACCCGCGTACCGTCTGGCGCGATCAGGAAAACGTCGAGGTTGTCGTCTGCCGTGTGGGCAATATTCACCTGTACATTGACGTCGGTAATGTTACCTACCAGCCCGCTAACCAGTTTGTTGGAGGTCACCACCGCACCAGCCTCGGGACCGATCGCGTTGGCGTTGGTTGACGATTGGGTGCTGGGAGCAGTCGTGATCAACACATCCCAACTATTTAATAGACCACCAGCACCGTTGGTGTCGTCCGTAATTTCTAAACGCCAATTGCCATTGGGATTCTTACCAATCAGACTCGCCAACGAGCCTTCAGGCTTGAATGTGGCTGTAAAGGGCGCCGCTGCGGCAGTGATTAATGTGGTGGCCGAATCGTCCAGCACTGTGTTAACGAAGTTCGCACCACTGCCGCCTACATCCGTGAACAGCTCAACTCGCGTTCCGTCAGGTGCGATCAGAAACACGTCGAGGTTGTCGTCAGCAAGGTGCGTAATATTTACCCGCACATTGACGTCGGTAATATTGCCTACCAACCCGCTGACGAGTTTATTCGAGGTCACGACTGCCCCAGCCTCGGGACCGATTGCATTGGCATCGGTCGACGATTGAGTGGTCGGCGCGGTCATGATCAATACATCCCAGCTATTCAGGAGTCCGCCTGCAAGATCGGTGTCGTCACTTATCTCCAGTCGCCAGTTTCCGTTGGGATTCAAGCCGATTAATGTCGCCAGCGATCCTTCAGGTCGATACCTGGCTGTAAAGGGTGCCGTTCCTGTGGAGATCAATGTGGCGGCTGAATCGTCCAGCACGGTGTTCACAAAGTTTTGGCCGCTGCCGCCGACATCCGTGAACAACTCGACTCGCGTTCCGTCGGGCGCTATCAGAAACACGTCGAGGTTGTCGTCGGCCGTATGCGTGATATTCACCTGTACATTGACGTCGGTAATGTTACCTACCAAGCCGCTAACCAGTTTGTTGGAGGTCACCATCGCACCAGCCTCGGGACCGATCGCGTTGGCGTTGGTTGACGATTGGGTGCTGGGAGCGGTCGTGATCAACACATCCCAACTATTCAGAAGACCGCTAGCAAGGTCAGTATCGTCCGTTATTTCCAGCCGCCAGTTTCCATTGGGATTCCTGCCGATTAACGTCGCCAGCGAACCCTCAGGTCGGTACCTGGCTGTAAAGGGTGCTGTTCCTGAAGAGATCAATGTCGTGGCTGAATCGTCCAGCAAGGTATTCACCATGTTTTGACCGCTGCCGCCCACATCCGTGAACAGCTCTACTCGCGTTCCATCAGGCGCTATCAGAAACACGTCGAGGTTTTCGTCAGCCGTATGCGTAATGCTCACCTGCACATTGACGTCGGAAATGTTACCCACTAGGCCACTGACCAGCTTGTTGGACGTCGTGACGGTACCAGCCTCTGGGCCGATCGCATTGGCATCGGTCGACGATTGGATGCTCGGCGCGGTCGTGATCAACACATCCCAACTATTCAGGAGTCCGTCTGCAAGATCCGTATCGTCCGTAATTTCCAGCCGCCAATTGCCGTTGGGATTCTTGCCAATCAACGCGGCCAATGATCCTTCGGGTCGATAACTGGCGGTAAAAGGCGCCGTCCCGGTCGCAATCAATGTGGTTGCCGAATCGTCGAGTAACGTGTTAACAAAGTTCTGACCGCTGCTGCCGACATCGGTGAACAGTTCCACTCGCGTTCCATCGGGCGCAACCAGGAACACATCCAAGTTGTCGTCTGCTGTATGCGAGATGTTCACCCTCACATTGACGTCCGTAATATTGCCTACCAAACCGCTGACCAGCTTGTTGGAACTCACCATCGCCCCTGCCTCGGGTCCAATCGCATTGGCGTTGAATGATGACTGAAGATTTGGCAAGGTTGTGATAAACACATCCCAACTATTGAGAAGCCCCCCGGCACCATCTGTGTCGTCAGTTATTTCCAGTCGCCAATTGCCATTGGGGTTCCTGCCGATCAAAGTTGCCAGCGAACCCTCGGGCCGATAGGTAGCTGCAAAAGGCGCCGTTCCGGCAGTGACGGCTGTGGGAGCTGAATCGTCAAGCATCGTGTTAACGAAATTGGCTCCGCTACCACCCACGTCAGTGAAAAGTTCCACTCGAGTTCCGTCGGGCGCGACCAAAAATACATCCAAATTATCGTCAGCCGTGTGCGTTATGTTAATCCGTACATTGACGTCGGAAATGTTACCCACCAGTCCGCTGACCGACTTGTTCGAAGTCGTGACCGTACCAGCCTGGGGACCGATCGCATTGGCATCGGTCGAGGTATAGGTCGTAGGCGCGGTCGTGATCAACACATCCCAGCTATTCAGGAGTCCGCCTGCAAGATCGGTATCGTCCGTGATTTCCAGCCGCCAATTGCCGTTCGGATTCTTGCCGATCAAGCTTGCCAACGATCCTTCGGGCCTATAGGTGGCGCTAAAGGGTGCCGTCCCTGCAGTGATCGACGTGATGGCCGAATCGTCGAGAACCGTGTTGGTGAAATTGGCGCCGCTGCCGCCAACATCGGTGAACAGTTCAACTCGTGTGCCATCGGGCGCGACCAGGAACACATCCAGGTTGTCGTCTGCCGTATGCACGAAATTTATCCGCACATTGACGTCGGTAATATTGCCCACGAGTCCACTGACCTGCTTGTTGGAGGTCGTGATCGTATTAGCTTCTGGGCCAATGTTATTTGCATTCGTAGCCGAATAGATCAAGGGCATCGTCGTGATGAATACTTGCCAACTATTCAGGATTCCGCCGTCACCACCCCGGTCGTCTGTAATCTCCAGACGCCAGTTTCCATTGGGGTTCTTTCCTATTAAGCTCGACAGCGATCCCTCTGGCCGATAAGTGCCCGTAAAGGGCGCGTTGCCGTCGACGATGGAGTCGATTGCCGAATTGTCGAGCAGTGTATTGCTAAAATTGTCGCCGCTGCCCCCGACGTCCGTGAACAGTTCAACCCGCGTCCCGTCGGGCGCAATCAAGAACACATCCAAATTGTCGGCAGCGGTATGCGTGATATTCAATCCAACCTTGAGGTCGGCAATGACGCCGAGCACTCCACTGACGAACAAACTGGAGGTCGTAACCGTCCCCGCATCGGGGCCGATCAAGTTGGCATTGGTCGACGAAAAGCGAACGCTTGAAACTAGCGACGAGGTAAGCGTCGTGCCATTGTCCGGGTCCGAATCATTGTCAAGCACATTGCCGGTGGCTGTTCCGGAAGAAGTACCCGAGGTAATCGAACCCGTATCGTCGGCCACAACTGGCAAATCGTTTTGACCGTTAACCGTGATCGATGCCGTGGCGGTGCTCGTTCCGCCAGCATCGTCGGTGACCACATACGTAAAAGTGTCGATCAGGAACTGACCGAGCGGCAATGCATTGAGTGTCGTCGAGCTGTTGGGGTCATAGTTCACGCTGCCATCCGCGTCGAGTACAACCGTAGCACCATTGGTTGACAGAGCCTGGACACTCTTGATGCTCAGCACATCCAGCGGCCCCACATCGGTGTCGTTCGCCAGAAACTGCACGGCCGGAATGCTGACGATTGCATTTTCCGTAGTGGTGGTCAGTAGAGAATCGTTTTGGCCGACAGGAGCCGTGTTTTGAATCGTAATCGTCACGGGTTGCGTTCGCGTGCCGCCATTGTTATCCGAAGCGGTGATGGTTGCGATGTAGGTCCCGTCTTGGAGATAAGTATGATTAATGTCCACATAGGTAGTGGATGGATTGCTGAACAATCCGGTCGAAATAGACGTACCGTCACCCCAATCAATCGAGTACCCAAGCGTGTCGTTCACACCCGGGTCGGTCACAAGTAACCGCAGCAAGACCGGCGCATTTTCGGTTCCGGAAACGGGGTCGGCTACAATGCTCGGTGCCACGTTGGCTACGGAGATGTATGCTTTGGTTGCTGGGCGAACAAACGCGGGATAGGCTGGCTGGACGGAATCGATCAGCAAATCCCAACTGTTCAGCGTACCGGCATTGCTGTTGGAATCGTCTGTAATTTCCAGCTGCCAATTGCCATTAGGGAATTTTCCGATCAGCGTCGCCAGCGATCCTTCTGGTCGATAAGTGCCTGCAAAGGGCGCGGTTCCAGCGGTGATGGATGTACTCGCCGAATCGTCGAGCAATGTGTCGGCGAAGTTCTGGCCGCTGCCGCCCACGTCCGTAAACAGCTCCACTCGCGTCCCATCGGGTGCGATTAAAAACACATCCAAGTCCGCGTCATTGGTGTGCGAGATATTCACCCGCACATTGACGTCGGAAATCGTGCCCGATACTCCGTTGACGAAGATATTCGATAATGTGACTGTAGCTGCGTTCGGCCCAATCGCCTTGGCAACATTGCCCGATGTATACGTGTTTGACGAAGTGCCCGGACTGGCGATGGCGTCCGAGAGCGAGGCGGCTAGGGTGAAGGTGCCATCGGCCGTGATTCGTATACGGACTGTCTCGGGATCATCCGTTGGCAGGAGTACGTACGTGCTGGGCGAAATCCTCCACGTAACCGTCCGCGTTCCATGCTCGTTCACTGCCGCCAAATTGGCCAACGAAAAGGTAAGTTCATCTCCTTCCGCCGCAGGATGGCCGCTCCATGTCAATCCATTGGTCATGCTGCCGTTCATCGCCGTCGGTCCCGAACTGTGAACAGTCGTACCCGTACCTTCATCCAATCGCCAGAATGCGATGGGATTGACGCCCACTTGGGCCAGTCCGGTCAAGCTGATCTGATTGATCTGTGTCGCCGTGAGTGCAACATTCCAAACGCCGATATCCCGCAGCATGCCATCAAAAAATTCAACCGATCCCTTGGATCCGATAGTAAAAGTTTGGTTTGGATTAGAGATGACTTGCGTAAACGCGACACTTCCGAGCGACTGCCCGTTTAGGAAGAGTTCAACCGCATTATTGCTCTTCAATTCCGCCGCCACATGTGCCCAAGAACCGACAGCCAAATTCAGGTTGGCGAAAGCATTTACGTAACCCGAAGCGCTGAGGATCTCAAAATACAGAGCATTGTTGTAAAGGAACAATCCCCACGTCGACCCTGAAACAATCCGTTGTGCGCCAGAGGTAGTATCGGGTCTTATCCACGCCGTGACAGTGAAATTGTTAATCAGATTGCCGAGCGCCGGAACGACCCCGAGCTCAATCCGATCATCGACTCCGTCAAAGTCCGGCGCGACAACATCATTCGGGGCTACAACCGACACGACCGGGGCGGCAGATACATTCAGACTGGTTGAAAGCGTATTCGATAGACGCGTTGTTTCCACGCCATCGGTCAAAAATACATCGCGGACAGTCAGTGTGGCCGTGTAATTGCCAGGAGTCACAGGGAAAAAGTCAATCGTTGGCGAAGCTCCGGTGGCGATCGCGGTCGCACCTAGCATCACGCTCCATTCGTACAGCCGGTAAACCGATTGGCGAGTGCCTTGCATGCCCCCGGCCGGCGCCATCAGGCTAGTGCCTGCCGAGCCCAAAGTAATCAGATTGCCAACCTGAGCCGTGCTGGGTAGCTCAATCACCGCAATCGGATTAACATTCAGCGATTGTGTCGACGTGCTCACGTCACCATCCGAATCGGTCGCCGTTAGCTTGACTGTGTACACGCCCGCATAGTCGGGCGTGAAGCCAAAATCGATATGGTCGCTGCTAAGAATTTTTTGCCCATTGTTGGACGACACTTCCCACAGGTAGGTACGCGTATCCAAGACGCCTGGATCAATCACATCCCGCGCATCGAACGTGATGGGCACGCCAATCGTCGGCGCGTTGGTCGAAATCAACAAGTCCCAGCCGTTCAGCGTACCGGCATCATTGTTCGAGTCGTCAGTGATTTCCAGCTGCCAATTGCCATTCGGGGCTCTTCCGATCAACGTCGCTAGCGATCCTTCGGGTCGATAAGTGCCTGTGAAAGGCGCAATTCCGGTGGTGATGGCTGTGCTGGCCGCATCGTCAAGCAATGTATTGGCGAAGTTCTGGCCGCTGCCTCCTACGTCTGTAAACAACTCGACGCGCGTTCCATCTGGCGCGATTAGAAAAACGTCCACGTCACTGTCAAAGGCGTGTGAAAGGTTCACGCGGACGTTGACGTCAGTAATTGTGCCGCTGCGTCCACTGATCGTTAAGTTAGATACTGTGACTGTGCCTGCGTTGGGACCGATCGGTTTGGCAATATCGGTCAACGAATAGGTTGTCTCATGATGGACATCTAAACTGTTGATCACCGGAGCCACGTTGTGAACCACAATTTCCGACGAAGCGCTGGCGAAGCCGCCGTCGCCGTCGGCGATGCTGACGTTGAGTACATATTTGCCGTTGTCGACAAAGGCATGGCCGCCGGCCGCGCTGATGGGCGCGGTACTGGTCCAATTGACTTGCCCAGCCGCATAGTGCTGCAGCACTTGATCGGCCGTTATCGCTACACTGAAGATGGCGAATTCATCGATCTGGCCATCGAAGAAACGCGAGCTTCCGTTCCACGCGCCAATGTGTCCGGCGGGCAAGTTGAGCGGCACTGCCGTACCCGTCTGGCTACCGACCAAGGATCCGTTGGCATAGACACTGGCAACTCCAGTGCTGGAATTATAGGTCAAGACCAGATGCGTCCAGCGATTGAGCGGAAAATTCGCGGCCGAGCCAAAGGTACGATCCGTGGCCCCGCCGATGCCCACCATAAGGGCACCCGTTCCGTTGGCAAATTGCATATGCAATGAACCCGTCGTAAAAGTACCGTCCGAGTTGTAGATCACGTCGTAGTCACCAGCCGCACTGTAAGAATTCGGTTTGATCCAGGTTTCGATGGAGAGCTGGTTCTGCACACCCAGGGCGGGCACAGCTACGCTGGTAGCCGGGCTACCGTTGCGGAAACCGGCCGATGTGCCCAAGCGGTCGCTGGCGCTGGTTCCGCCCAGTGTGACCGCGCCGACATAGTTCAACGCCTTATTATCGGCGATGACCAATCCCCAACTATTCAGGGTTCCGGTGTCGCCAGGCGCAACATCGGAAACTTCCAGTTGCCAGGTCCCGTTGGGGTTCTTGCCGATTAGTGTCGCTAGCGATTCCTCGGGACGATAAGTGCCGTTGAAAGGCGCATTTCCATTGGAGATCAATGTGCTCGCCGAATCGTCCAGAACGGTGTCGGTAAAGTTGTCGTCAAAGCTTCCGACCTGCGTGAACAGTTTGGTTCGCGTCCCATCGGGGGCGATCAGCACCACCTTCAAGTCCGAGTCCCAGGTATGCGTGATATTCAAGCGTACATTGACATCCTTAATGGTCGCCAAGCCGCTAACGGTCAAAGTCGAGACGATCGTCGTGTTGTCGGCTATCGATTTGGGAACGTCCGACGATGAAAAACGGGTCGACCCCAGGTCGGTCACACTGCTGGCGACTTGCTCGTTGAACGGTAAGTAAACCAGCGGTTCTTGTGCCAGAACACTCTGTGCATAGGCAGGGTTGGAGATCGCTCCGTCCCGCGCGTTCCGGCTGCGATCGCGAGCCACGCTGCCGGCACCTTCATTAAATGGCAACCAGACATTCAAGTCTTTGCTCGTCGTGTCGATTTGACCGCTCTTGATTTGCAAAATTTCCGTCGCGCTCAGCGCGCGATTCCAGATGGTGAAATCATCTAGCCCGCCGACGAACTCCCAGCCTGGAGTGTAGGATCGACCCGTGTATGTAACGTCTTGACCAAGTACCAATCCGTCTGCAGAAATCTCTAGCGCTATCTGAGGATTAGAAAAACTCTTTAATCCCTGGGATATGCCATCAACGAACAGTTCCGCATTTTTTGCCGATGCGTTGCGAATGACGACTATGTGATGATAAACATTATCAGCCAGAGTCGGCAATCCCGACCAAGTAACAAACTCTCCATGTACCTCCAAACCAAGCTGAGTACCGTTCGCTTGCAGCCAAACATTATATTCATAACCCGTGCCTGAGTTAGTTCCGCTGACCAGCGTTTGCAAGCCCGTCTTGGCCGTTTTCATCCAAAAAGTTGTGGTCACATTGGTGGCCCCGTTCAAAGCGGAGCGATCGATTTTCACTACGTCGTTGCTCATCGACAATGCATTGTTGGTCAGGTCGGTAACGTTGCCTTTGGAATCGGTCAGCGTAACGTTGGCCACGAGATTGGCCTCGTCGACGGTGCTCGGGTCGTTGAGCACTATCTTGTCGACCTGCGAAAAGCCCGCTGTCGTTGTACCAAGCAACACCGAGTACTCGACATCCGCCGCTGGCGCCCACAAGTTGCTTTGCGCAATTGACGACGGATCGATAATCGTCATCGTTCCGTAGTTGGCTTGCGTCACAGTGCCTTGCGCGTACCGAGCCTCGATGAACTCGCCGCCATTTGCTTCATAGAATGCGATGGCAAAGTTGTAGGCTCCACTGGCCAGCGTCACTGTGCCGACGCGAGCCTGTGCGGGGTGCAATCCTCGGTTATCGACCACCATTTCGCTGTTCTCAAATATCCCGTTGCGATTCAAGTCCACAAACAGCACGCTCCCATCGTCGCTGCTGGTTCCAAACGTTACTGGGCCCGCCGCCAACGGAGAGCCGGGGCCAATATTGACTTGACCCACCCAGGTCGCGCCGAAAGCATCCGCACCGGTAACGCCGCCCGACCGAGCGTTCAGTTGTGTACCGTTGAAACTGAGGGCTGTATTCAATATGCCGTTCGAGTTGCCGCTGGATGCAAGGAAACTGTTGGCATTGAGCGTCGGATCGATGGGGTAAATATTGGCATCGCCGTACAAACCACTTGGCGCCTTGTAAAACCTCTCGGTGAGAGGCACACGCTTTTGCAGCCTGATCTGATCGCCTTCATTGACCCCTGTTCCGCTATGGGCCGTGCTCAGCGTCGGAACTTTCGGATTGCCGACAAAGTTCGGCGCCACGTTGTGGACGATGATCGGGAACTGCTCGCCGCGTATTGTGGCCAACAGCGTGCCGTTGTCGGTGGCCGTGAAGTTGATTGCCCCCGTGCCGCTGGCCGTCACCGCGCCGGTGATCGTCCATGGCAAGTCGTTGTTCACCTGCCAAGCGGGACCGTTCGTCAGCTTGCCTTTCATGTCGCGGTTGCCGGAGTCGGTGATGGCGGTTCCGCTGCCCTCATTGAGCCGCCAATAGCCAACCATTGTCGAGGCCGAAGGAGCCAATTGGCCGCGCAGGATCGTTTGAATTGACGCCGCCGAAAGCGTGGTTCCCCAGACACCCACGTCACTGATCTGGCCATCGAAGAATTCACCGCTAACGGCTTTGCCGATCGCATACCCGCTAGTCGTCGTAATCGCAGGTAAGCTACCCACCACGCTGCCAATGGAAACGCCATTGATGAAAAATTCCACACTGTTGTCAGACTTCAGCGTGGCCGCAACGTGAGACCATTGCCCAATCGTCAGCGAGCCAGCGATATTGTAGTCCAGTCGTCCATACGTCGTGAAGCGCAGTCCGGTCCCATTGGTACCGAAGCCCCAACCGCCACCAATTTGGTTACCTATGATCCGATGAATCCCGGTGAGCGTATCCGGTTTGATCCAAGCCGACACTGTGAAATTGTTGGCTAGCGACGCCAAAGGTAGTGTCGAACCGACCGGCGCAAGCGTGCTACCAAGATCTACAAAGTCGTCGACCCCATCGAAGTTGATGGCCGTCAAACTACTCGACATATTAACGATGCTGCCCTCGTTGAAGATCACGTTTTGACCGCTCGAGAGCATCCGCGACGGCAATTCAGCTCGCACCAGTCCGGTCAGACCATTGAGCATGTTGATCGTGCCGGTGGCGATTGGGTCGACGCCGGTTCCAGCCAGTTTGAGTGTCGTTAGATTTTGAAGAGCCGTCAGAGAACTGGTGTCCGTGATGCCAACATTGTTCGACAAATCAAGCTCTTCGATACGCAATGCGCCTACCACATCGCCAGCAAAGGTTCCCGTGGTCAGACTGCGCGGGATCAGCGTCGGCAAGTCCGAATCGTCCAAACTGTTTCCACTAAAGTTCATCGAGCGAGCGTTGACCAGGTACTCGGCCCCATCAATGTTCGCCAGGTTGCTATTGGAAGCGTTCAGATTCGTGACCGAGGCATAGTCGCTGGCGCGGAGGTCGCTTCGTACCAGTTGCCGCTGCGAGAAAGAGGCCGTCGACCATTGGGTCGTCGTGCCGCTGAATGTGCCATTCACTGGCGCCCACAAGTTGCTTTGCGCAGCCGCCGCCGGATTAATGATGGTCATCGTTCCGTAGTTGGCTTGGGTCACAGTGCCTTGCGCATACCGAGCCTCGATGAATTCGCCGCCATTTAATTCATAGAATGCAATGGCAAAGTTGTAAGCTCCACTGGCCAGCGTCACCGTGCCCACTCGGGTTTGCGTCCCGTGAGCTCCGCGGTTATCGACCACCATTTCGCTGTTCTCAAATATCCCGTTGCGATTCGAGTCCACAAACAGCACGCTCCCATCGTCGCTGCTGGTACCGAAAGTCACCGCGCCAGCCGCCAGCGGCGAGCCCGCGCCAATATTCACTTGACCCACCCAAGCCACTCCAAAAGTATCTGTGCCAGTCACCGAGCCGGAGCGCGTATTGATCTGGGTACCGTCAAAGCTCAGGGCTGTGTCGAGGATCCCCGTGGAATTGGGGTTGAGAGCCAGGAAACTAGTGGCGTTCAGCGTCGGGTCGATCGGAATTATGTTGGAATCGCTAAAAGTGCCATCGAAGAAACGTTCCGTTATGGGAGCAACGCTATTGATTGCCGACGGGCCCGCGCCTTCGTCGAGACGATAGTAGGCGACCAGCGACGGATTGGCTGCCACCTCGGCAGCGGTCATGGTCAACTTGTATCGGCTGGCGATCTCGGCGGCCGTCAGAGCCCTGTTCCACATGCGAATCTCGTCCAGACTTCCGTTAAAGTTATAGCCGATCGTTTCCGAGCTTATCGTATTGGGTTTGTAATGTAGATTGGCCGCCGAAGCGACTTCCTTGCCATTTACGTAAATCTTCGCAGTGCCCAAATAGACGCCGCCACCGTCTGGGCCGCTGATACTTTGGAAAGAAACGGCTACATGCGTCCAGACATTGGGTGTTACCGCCGAACCTACGAAAAACTCCTGTGCCGTTCCATTGCTAAGATCAAATTGCCATAGATTGTTTGGGTTGGCCGCAAAAACAAAGCCCCCGTTGCCTCTCGTGTCCACGAGGTTCCGCCAAGGATTAACAGGATTGGGAATGCCTTCGATTTTCACCCAAGTCTCAAAAGTAAAACTCGGCGTATTGAGTTCGGCCTTGTAGGGAATTGTTAACGTGTCATCGACGCCGTCAAACTTCGCTGAGTAAGTGCCGGGGTCGCTCGCCGACAGCGTCACGGGCTTGCCGAGCGCAGTGGCGATGGCCGCCCGAAGGCCTGGGCTCCCATCGCTGACCGTCGTCACCGAAACATCATCCACAAACCAGTCATCGAAGTTATTGCTCGCGTTCGATGTTCCCGTACTCGAGAACCGCAATTGAAAGGTAGAACGCAAGGCGGCGGCGGGCAAAATAATCGTCCGTGTCGCGAAGGTGGTCATGTCCGCCCCAGAACCGAGTTGTCGGTCGAGTTCCGTCCAGTTAATTCCGTTAACGCTATACTGAAGCACAAGGTCTTCGCCCGGATCGGGTGACTCACCGCCACCTTTCTTTTCAAAAGAGTATTTGAGTTCAGCTTGATCCGCGCCAAACAGGGAAATGGCTTTTGACGTCAAGACAGCTTTGCCAGCGTCATTTCCATCAAATCCATTGAGGCGCGCGGAATGCGTTGGGCTCGGTTCAGCCAGGCCCAATTCACTAACCATCGCATGCACAGGGCTGATCCACCAAGATTGAAAACCACCGTTCACCGTTTCAAAGTTGTCTGAAAAGACTGTCGAACGAATGCCACCGATGACGGGGTCGATTTGCTTGGCGTTATTTCCAAAGCTCAACTGGCTTGTAGCCACCGACAGGTCCGGCAGATCCGCGATATCGCGATCGCGAATTTCGATAAGCTCGCCCGAGAAAGTATCGACGCCGCTTTCTCCAAACAGTTGGTCCAGGTCGCTATTGCCGTACAGCGTATCATCGCCATCACCGCCATGAAGCGCATCGCGATCCGGATGCTTTGCCGACTCGTGCGTTTGTCCACGGATGGGTGCCGCAAATTCCAGAGTAAAGCTTATCGCCGTGCCGCCAGCGCCATCGCTGCTAACCCGCAGGAAGTACTTACCGGCCGGAATCGCCCGGAGGTCAATCGCTCCCTTGCCTTTCAGCAGTGCGTGGCCTAACGCGTCAAACAGGTCCATCTTGATACCCGCCAGGGCGCTGGCCGAGGCCCCTGTAACGCGAATCGCCTGTCCCGATTTTCCATCGCCGAGGGTGGCGAACTGGAACCAATGCTCACCACCGCTAAAGGTGAAGGCCGCTCCGCCATCATCAAACACCTCGGGTCGCCCCGTGCCACGATTCTCCACAAACGAACCGCTGCCAGCCACGGAATAGTTTTCCAACTGCGTGGGGGCTGAGGGCAAAGCGACCGTGGCCAGCGAACCGTAAGCCACATACAACTGGCCGCTATAGCTGGTAGCGCCTGCTGGCAAGACCCGCGCACCGTGCTCGATCAGATCGTCGATGCCATCGCCATTGAAATCGATATGCGAGGCGACCACTGCTGTTTGCCGTTCGTCGAACTGCGAAACGCGTTGCGGGATGGTTAGCGGACCGCCAATCGCGCCAGCAGCATTCAAGCCCGTCGTATCGATGACGCTTGTACCCGTTGTTTCCGCAAATCGGTACCATGCATGCAGTCCCGCATCCGATTGCAATGTGCCTTGCAAACGCAAGGTCGAAACTTCCGGGCGCGTCAGCGCCCGATTGAACACGCTGAGATCATAAATCGATCCTTGGAAAGCATAGCTTGCATCCCATGTAAAGGTTGCCCCGGTATGTTCTTGCCCGAGCGACAGGCTGCCAGCCGATATCTGCAGCGGGACAACTGGAGTGCTGACAGAACCAACCAGGGAGCCGTCGAGATAGACGGTTAACCTGTCTTGCGCTTCTTGAGTTACTACCGCCAGATGATGCAGCTGCCCATCGGCGACGTTCGGAATTGCAAAATCGAGATAACGTTTGCCGAGCCCGACCGTTAATCTTGCGCTACTGCTTAAATAAATCTCGTACTCGTCATCAAACGTCGTGTCGTTGGTTACACGATTGCTGTCGATCAGTGTTTGATTCGTACTCTTCGTGGTACTGAACCAAAGCGATGTCGTTACATCGGACAGGCCGTCATAAATGGTATTGGGCAAGAACAGTCCATCGTTGACGCCATCGAACTTCATTCCCGTAAATTGTCGATCGATGCCGGTCGGACTGAGCGTTGGGCCGACGGCGGGATAGACTAGTGTTGTGCCCGTCGCCAAGCTACCGACATGCTGGAAAATATTAGTGGTCCGCGGCGATTCCACGTTGCCAGCGGAGCCGGTTGGCCGGCCCGTGACGGCCAGGTCGCCAGACCCATCTCCGTCAAAATCGCCAGCGGTGGCGCTCAATTGGTTTCCAGCAACCGTAAAGGCAGTCGTCGTGAAGATGTTGGCAGCCGTTGCACTGCCTTTGTAGACCGATAGACCGCTGGCTGAGATCATCCCAACGTCGTCGTAGCCGTCGTTATTGAGGTCACCCAAAGCGACCGGTTCAAGTTGGCTGGAGCCAGCCGCCACCGTAACTCGCGTGGATTGTCCGTCGTTCAAACGCGTCAGCAAAGGCGCGTTCAGCGAAAGGACATTTTGATAACTTTCAGTACCGAAGACAGATGGTACGTCCCCGAAGACTTCGAGGCTCCAGTTGTTTAATACGCCATTGTCCGCCAACGGGTACACATCCTTGACTTCGAGCGTCCATGTTCCATTAGCAGTCTTACCGTTGTATGCATCTAACGATTGAATTGGGCGAAATGTTCCCGTAAACGGCGGTGAGCTGGCGGTAATCGAACTGAAAGCCTGGCTATCTAGGGTTGTATTCGAGTAATTGTCACCGGCTCCGCCCAGGTTTGCAACCAATATCACCCGCGTCCCGTCTGGACCAATCAGTGTCGCCGTAACGTCAGTTACGTACGGATGGTTTATGTTCAGCGTTACGTTGACATCCGATATTATTCCCGTCACACTGTTGATCGTAATCGGACTGGTTATCAAAATCGGACTGGCACCGAATGCTGCATTGGGAGTGGCCGTCAACTTTTGGCTAGTCGAAACCGAGAATCCGGTTTGAGAGCCGTTCGAACCCGGTGTCACGCTCAATTTGATGCTGGAGCCTTGCTCGACCGATACAATTTCCAGATTGTTTCCGGAGTTCTTTCGGGCAAAAACCTTCGTTGCCAGTGACGTCAACGCAAGTTGACTATTGATTCCGCTGACGAACGCATCAGCAGTGCCGGAAAGGTCGGACGGGAGAATAGCGCGATTATCGACGGTAGTCGTAACTGCGACCGTCACTCCATTGAGCGCTATATTAAGTGTGGCAGGCGCTCCGATGTTAACTGGCGTGGTAGCCGCCGTGAATACGGCCGGTGCCACTGTGTGTACCTGAGTGCCGACGGAATAATTATCGGTACCGAAGATAAGATCTTCGACGCCGTCGCCATTCACGTCGCCAGCCGCGAGCGTCTTAATGCTAGTCGAGGCAGAGTCGGGACCATTTGTATAATCGGCGGTGATGTCGAATTGAGTCAGGGCTTTGTTGTATACTCGGAACTCGTTGTAGGTCGCATCCGCGGTGGAATCTCCAACAAATTTTGATCGCCCTAACCAGTTGTTGTCCTGTCCGAGTTGCGAGAGTCGGTTGGTGGTATCGAACTGGATCTTCTGCACGCCATCGCGATATACGGTCACACGTGTCGAGCCACCCGCTCCGCCGCCGTCGTCAATCACAAATGCAAAGTAATATTGTTGACTTTGGGTAAACGGCTGTAACAGGTTATTGCTCGTTTTGGTTTCACTATCAACCCACTCCACTCGATCTGTGTTGGCGACGCCAGCTTGGTTCCAAGTCGACGCTAGATACTCTGTCGTGCCAGGCCCAAAATCGAAGATGCGCGCCCAGTTTTGCACGGTCTCGCGACTTGCCCACAATTCAATAGTCGCGTCGGTAAGACCTGAAAACAGATTGTCCGGCAACTCGACATAGTCGGCCGTCGCCCAGGCTCCTCCATACAAACGTACTCCCGTACCTGTCTGCGCGTGACCGCCTCCACCACCGGTCGTACCAGTGCCCGACAGATCGATCAACTGGGCGGGATCGCCACCCATTGAGTCCGCAAAGGTGTTGCCGCTTGGCTCGTTGAAGCTGTAGCGATGCACCAAGCCAGAATCCACTTCAACCGATGCCAGTCTATCCTTGACCAACATATCGGGCGCGGCTGCTGTGGGCGTGAAACTACTGATAGTCGCGCCGGCAAATACATAGCCCAGCTGATATCGTCCAGGCACGGAAGTCTCCGCACCCAAAGTCGAATCGCTGCTCAGCACCAGGTCGTAGAATCCGTCGCCCGTCAAGTCAGTCAACTGCACATTAGGATCGCCATAATCGGCTACAAAACTTTGAGGAACTCGAATGGTTCGCAGCGTATTGGTGCCCGAGGTGGTTGTCAGCGTACGGACGAAATCCGAATTCCAATACCGCGGCCACTGAACTTTGGCCCCACTGCTGGTCACACGCTCGTCGGCGCCGAAGATGACCGTCACCAGGTAGTCGCTACCATCGCGGCGAACGAAGGCCAAGTCATTGCGGCCATCATGGTTGATATCGCCGAAACGCGTGGCTGGCCGGCCGAGCGCCGCCTGATCGATCACAATGTCAGCTAAGTCGGCAACTTTATGAACGTCATTGAGCTCGATCGGGCCAAACATAAGGTAGCTGGTCGACGTGCTGCTGACCAAGAAATCGCTGTTGCCGTCCCCATTAAAATCGCCGATCGGCAAAAGGGTCGACAGCGTCTCGCGCGAATCGCTAGTCTGGATTGCAAACGCATCGTTGTCGACGTTGGGGCCAGGAGCAGAATCGAATAGATTTTTGACTTGATCGGCCGACAACGCTTGGTTGTAGAGCGCCACGTCATCAAGTTGATTTGCAAACTGTTGGCCTAAAAATTGCGCGTTCCCAATGGCGTAAACATTGCTGCTGGCTAGATACGCGATCGACCCCACCAGTTGGCCGTCCACATAGAACTTGGTTGACGCGCCTGCTCCGACAGCTGCGATGTGATGCCAAGTTGAGCCCAAGGTCGTCGGGTTCAGATCGGCTCCACTGTCGACAAAGAAGACCGATGGATTGTCCCATGTTCCCAGGTCGTTGGTACCCGCATTCACGATAACTTGGTGATCGTCACTTCCAACAAAACCTCGGAATAAAGTATTGAAATTGCTGCTGTTTACCAGCCCATTGAACCATGTCGTCATGGTCCAAGTTGTCCCAAGGTTGACCCCGGCCGTGCCGACCAGAATCACCGAGTTTTGACCGGCAAACTGGGCCGCTCCGCCATGCTTTCCATTGGCCGTTGCACTAACACCGCTTAGCGAGCCCGCATTGTTACCAAAGCCTGAATCGTCGTGACCAAGGTCGCTCGCGTTATCAAAGGTGTAATGCAACACCGGCGCGGGAATCGTGATATCGATACCCTTGCGAAGCTGACTGGGTGTGAAGAGATACGGCGAGGCCAGATCGTAGGCGTAAGCCTCATGGAGAGCGCTGGCTGGAAAATTCGAAGGCTTCGTAAACTCAGCCGGCGCGGTGGCAAAGGTTGCGTCTGCTGAGCCTGCGATCGGCAAGTTTCCATAGAGCTTGTCCGCCCCGCCTCCACCGCTTAGATTATCATCGCCCGCGTTGCCCACTAGAAAATCATTGCCATCGCCACCGATAAGCGTATCCGTCAGCGGGCCACCAAACAGCGCATCGTTACCCAGACCGCCATCGATCCTCTGGGGAACCAAAGTTGCATTCTGTTCGTAATCGCCCAGCTCGAAACCGTAAGTGTCGTAGTCCGACGCGTTGTACGTACCGCTCTTGGGCAGAATACGGAAGCCTGGATCGGCATGGAAAACATCATTGCCGCTTCGTAAATCGACCTGCATGTTTTCGACGTCGCGGCTCTGGAAGTAAGCAATTTGCTGTTGGTAAACCGTCAGTCCATTCGCATTGGTAGTGGTCTTAAAAGCTTGGGTGCCAATGTCCCATATCAGACCGGTGAACTCGTAACGATGCAGGCCGGTGTTGTAGGAGATGGCCGCATAGTCGGGCACATCGAAGCCACGACGATCTTTGTCGCCTCCCAAGTACAGCACGCGGTCCGTGCCCGCGCCACCAATGAATTGATCGCTAAACGTCGGCATGTAGGTCTGGGTCGCCGGGTCAAAGACCGTCTTGGGCTGATTGTCTTTGAGGGCCTGGTCGTCGGGAATGATTTGGAAAGTATCATCGCCATTGCCACCAAACAGCAAATCGCTCGCCTGGCGATCATAGCCGCCGGTCAAAACGTCGTTGCCATCATTGCCGAAGATCCAATCCTCACCCGCTCCACCTCGCAAAATATCATCGCCCGTGCCGCCCAGTATCACATCCCGCCGCTCGGATGTGCTCCGCAGCGACATGTTGATCTTAGGAATTGCGGCTAAAGCGGATGTAGAGGTCGTACCGGTCAAATTAAATCGCAAATCATAAATCGTTGGTACGATGTTCGGCGTAGTCACCTTCAAAAGGTAACTGGTACCGGCCACCAATCCGTTTAGTGAAATCGAACCTGCGTCTCCAGTCGTCGTCCCCTGGGACAACCGAGTCGTCCACGTCCCGCCACTGGTATACGCAGCATTTCCAGCACGGCCCGTCGTCAACGATGAATCCGTGTACAACTCAAAGCTCGTCGGAGTTAGATTCTTTACAAAGAAGGTCCCGTTTGCATTCGTGTTTGCATTCGTGTTGCCAGCCACTCCCGAAATCGAGACTGCTTGACCGTTTACAAGTCCGGATGTAGCCGCGGTGCTGATGACAATCGGATTTGCATTCGTCGCACCCGTGATCGCAGCGGATAGTGGCTCGCCGCTGTAGAGCTCCAATCCAAGACCGTCGATGGGTGAACCGCTTTTCAATTTGATGGCGCTGTTGACGTCACCATTGGCTGCCAATGTAAATCGATACCAGTCGACATCGGCTGGATTATCGATGGTCAATCCATTGAATTCGAGGCCGTCGACAGTGGCCTTGGTGTCGTCATAGGTTTTCAGCAATCCGCCCACAGATTTTGTCAACGTAAAGGCTTGGGCCGGGATATCGTTGCGACCGCTCAGGTTGCTGTTGATATTCGTGGAGCTCTCCGACTTGTCCACCAGAATCGCATTGCCCGCCAGAATCTCGACCTTGTCATCCCCAGCCCCAGCATCGACCCACACCGATTTCTGAACCGTGGGGCCGACGGTGATCTGATCGTTGCCACCCAAAGCGTCGATCAGAATGACTTGAAAATCTCCTTCAGGTGGAATGATGGCGGCCAGCAGCGCCTCGTTGGTCGCTTCCGAAGTGGCCGTGGCTACCTTGGTCAGCTCGGCCTCGCGCGAGGCCGGATCGGAATTGGCCAGCAACTGATCCAAGCGGAATTTGAGTTGATCACCCGACCAGACAGCATTGCCATCGGCGTCAGTGGCATCGAAATCAAGCCGCACTTGAGCGGCAAAACTGAAGTTCCCATTGTTGTTCGTCAGCCGCGTGACCAGATGGTGATCGGTCAGCAAGCCAGGTTCGGTGACGAAGTCGACATTGATGCGATCGTCGGCGTTGGTGCCGCCCACATACCAGACTTGATCCGATTCGCGGGCATAGGCTTTCCATTCATCGCCCGCCAACGTCCCGTCCATCGATTCGAACGTCGAACCGTCGGCGCGGTACATCGCGTCCTGGCCGCCGTTGCCATACATAAAGTCAACCACCGTTCCGCCGTAGAGTTCGTCGGATTTCTCGCCACCGAGAATGCGATTCAGGCCTGTGCTCTCGACCGACCGCTGTCCCGTAGTCCACGTGCCGTTGCTGACTGAATAACTTGCATTGCCGGCTACACCGGTCGTTAGCAAAGCATTGGTGTAGAGGGCAAAAGTGGTCGCCGACAAGACCTTCGCATAATAGGTGCCGTTGGCGTTGGTGTTGCCTGCCACGCCGGCGATCGTCACCGCTTGGCCATCCGTCAAACCGGCTGTGCTCGGCGTCGTAATCACGATCGGGTTTACGCCTATGCCCGTTGCACCAGTGACCGATCCGGTCGATGTCGCCGTGGCAAACAGGTTGCCGTTGCTGTCCACAAAGACCCCGAACGTGCTCCGCTCAATTTTTAAGCTGCTGCTGGCGGAGAAGGTCAGGTGATTGCTCACATCAAGTCCCACCGTTACCGCCGAGAGCCCTGTAGAATTGAATCTTGCCTGCAAATCGCTTTGGAGATCGGCCTGCGTGCCATTCGTGGCTGTGTTTCCGTAAGACATGGTAAACGTCACGGGAGCAGCCGCTCCCACGCTCAAGGCAAAGGCCACATCTTGTCTAAGTTTACCGTCGGCTGGGATTGCGCCCGTGGCCGTCAGCGTCTTAGTTGTACCCGCGCCAACCGAGACCTGCCCGTGGGCAAACCCGAGCTGATCCAAGGCAAAGCTCGGATCAAAACTCCATGCATAAAGTTTATTGGTACCCAACCCACCCACCAGATCGTCGTTACCATGTCCCGCATAGAGCGTATCCGCATCGCTGGTGCTGCCATTGCCGATGTCGCCCCACAGCCGGTCATCGCCGCCAAAGCCGTAAAGCGTATCGCTGCCCAGTCCACCATCGAGCTGATCGCGGCCCTCAGACCCGATCAATATGTCGTTGCCGCTGTTGCCATCAAACACGCCGGCATAGTCGCGAGAACGCGCCGATAAATCCGTGGTATCCACTGGCAGGAAGCCAGATGAAATCGTTATCGAGGCAGCCCCAATCACTCCGGACTGCATGGCCGAGTTGGTGTAGAAACCGATGACGTCGTTGCCAGCCAAGCCGGCGATACGGAATTGCTCGATGAGCAAATTGTTTTGAGCATCGAGCATCTTGACCGGAATTTCGGTGCCGTTGTACAGCACCGAAACATTGGTGCCTCGACGACCAATCAAAATTTTGTCAGCCCCGGTGGTGCCATTGATCGTCAAGATGTCGGTTGCATCGTCGTCAGCCGGGTTTCCCTGAACGTCGTTGCCGTAATATCCATCGATCGTGTCGGTAGCCAAAGGTTCATCAGTCCTCAACACAAATAAATCGATCCCCTTGCCACCGTACTGAAGATCGCTGCCTTTTTGGCCATCGATATAGTCGGTACCAGCTCCGCCCCAAATCGTGTCATTGCCGCCGCCGCCATACAGCTGATCTTCGCCGGCTCCACCGTAGATAAAATCGTTGGCACCCGTGGTATCGGCTTGGCTGTTCGGGAAAAAGGTCGGACCAACCAATTCATCGCCGACGATATAGTCATTGCCATCATCGCCGCCGAGCACTTCGATACGAATGTTGCCGTGAATAAAGTCGCCATCACCGCCGCCGAACAACTGATCGCCAGCTAGTAAAGTCTCCGTGGTAAAAGTAGCCGTTGGCGCATAGGCATACAACTCATCGCGCCCCGCCCCACCGAACAGACGTTGGCCCGCTTGGCGGCCATCTGTCCAACCGGCATCGCCGTACAGCTTGTCATCGTCGTCGTCGCCGTATAGCAAATCGATGCCATCGCCACCGTGCAACAAGTCGTCACCAGCACCACCACGAATGACGTCGTCGCCACTTCCTCCCTCGACGACCAAATCGTTACCCGCGCCCGCATCCAGGTAATCGACTCCGATACCACCTCTTAATTCGTCGGTGTCGGCTCCGCCGAAAAGCACATCGCTGCCATCTTGCCCGTACAGCTTGTCCCGTCCATCTCCAGCCGTGCCTTCGATGGTCTGTCCGGCAACGATGGCTGGCGTAATCCGAATAGAAAACAGCAGTCCATCCGAGACGATACCCGCGCGACCGAACTGGCTCGTATCCAGGTTGCTGGAGTAGAGCGCCTCAGTCTCATCGTACTTCGGCGGTTTGACAAAATCGCTGGTTCCCAATCGATAATTGAGCTTGGTGCCGGTGGCAAATCCGCCAAACAGCACGTCATCGTTCGCACCGCCATCGAGCGTGTCATCCCCCGCCATCCCCACCATGTAATCGTTGCCGTTTTCTCCGTAGAGTTGGTCGATTCCATCACCGCCATAAACTTCGTCGTTGCCGGCTCCGGCGTGCACGGTGTTGTCACCGTTGCCCGCATAGATGACATCATTACCACCCCATGTTGTAATCGAATCGTTGCCGTCCGCGCCCGAAGGACTGAGCGAAGAGCCACTGGCTAGACCGGTCGTAAAAACGATCTCGCCATCATCGCTGAGCACATAGTTATTTCCGGCGCGGGCCAGAATCGTATCGTTATTGCCACCGGCGATAATGGCATCGTCACCGCCACCGGTCGTGATCGAATCGATGCCGCTACGGACCGAAAAAGAACTTCGAGCGCGGCTCGGCAGGCCATTGACCATGACCACGGACCCGCGGTCGCCTAGGATGACATTGCGTCCACCCGCATCGACGATCGTATCATTGCCGTTGCCAGCGATGACCACGTCGTTTCCACTCCCTAGTGTGATCTGGTCGTCGCCACCATTGGCAGGTTGGGTGCTCTGCATCACCGTGACCGATCCGCCGCTGAGCGTCAACAAGACTTGATCGCCAGCCACGAAGTTGTTGCCGTTGCCAGTTGTCACTTTATCCGAGCCCGAACCTGGCAGAATAATATTGTTACCATCAGCCGCAAAAATCGTATCGTTATCGCTAAACAGACTCTCCGTGCGAATCGAGGTGATGGTGCCATTGAGCGTCGTGATCAAGGCCGTGTCCCCGATCAAAAAATTGTTGCCGCTCATACCATTCAGAATATCCGCGCCGCCAGCACCCACCAGCCGATTATTGGAACTGTTGCCGGTGAGAGTATCCGCTGCCGAACCACCCGTGACGTTTTCAATGCCCGCGACGGTTCCGACGTTGTTGGTACCATTTAGATTGACCGAGACCGAAGTGGTCCAGGCCGAAAAGTCCAAGTGATCTGCTGTGCCCACGCCGCCATCGGTCCTGCCCGAAATGGCTGACAGCGGAGCCATGACAAACTCGTCGTCACCAGAACTCGTGGTCACATTCTCGATGGAAGTAAAATCGATCAACTGAAGATTAGCTTGAATCACTCCAGTCGCGGTCCGTGTTATGGTCTCTGCTCGACCCTTGTCGCGGCTGGCTACATTGACCCTCAAAGCCGCCGTTTGCGGTGACAGATCCAAATGATCCAAGTCCGTTTTTCCCGGCGATGTGGTACCGAGTAGTTTGCCAGTCAACCGTCCACCAGCATTGATCAGGAAGTGATCGTTGGCGTCGCCGCCGGTCAAGTTCTCGAAATTCTCAAAACGGAAATCGGAAGCGGCACTGGCCGGTCCAATGAGGCCTGCATTCTGCGCCGTCAGGACCCAGTCCGAATTCACATTGCGGCCGACGATGATGTCGTTGCCACTTTGTCCGCCCAGAACCACATCGATATTGTTGAAGCTGCCGATACCGCTGGCCGTACTGGTCTGTCGATTGACGCTCACCGCCGTCGACGACGGAAATGCCGAATAGTCGAGCGTGTCCGTTCCTCCCTTTCCGTCGATCCTGCCGGAAATCATAGCGGCCGAAGTCATGATGAAGCGGTCATCTTGAGCGCCGCCGGTGAGATTCTCGAAACCGGCGAATTGGAAGGCACCGTTGATGTTGCCTTTACCCTTACCGCTCAGGTTCCATGTGTTGATCGCATTGGCGCCGACAATGGTCGTGGCCGTTAGCGTATCGATTCCCGATCCCGCAGTGACGCGTTCGATACCTTCCACAGGTAGAGCATTACCAGAAGGATCTTTGCCGCTCATGACTTTGTTCAGGCCACTCGTGACCAACACGCCGCCGTAGGAGGCTTGCAGCGAGGTCGTTACGGCTCCAAAGTCCAAGGTGTCGTTGGTGTCGGGACCGACCTTAGTCTCGGTGATCGTGTCCTGGCCCCAGTTGTTGCTGAATACGTAACGGTCGTTACCAGCGCCACCCTTGAGTGTGTCGTCGCCAGTATCACCGGAGAGCGTATCAGCAGCGCTTCCGCCGATGAGAATATCGTTACCAGCACCACCGAACAGTTTGACCGGTACGGTTACGCTCGGATCGATGGTGATCTTGTCATTTCCAGAACCACCCGAGAAAAAGATCGACTTGACCCCCTTGTAGCTGCGGGTCGTCGAATCGGGGTCTTTGTCGCGGTTGGTGTAACGGAACGTAACCTGCGTTACATCCTGTCCGTCATCCACGACCTGTTTGACTTCGAAAGTTTCATTGGCGTCGGTGCCGTATAGCGTACCGCGCGGGTCGGCGTAATCACCGGCATACAGCAGCAGCGTTCCATCGTCAAATCCAGCTCGCCCTTCGGTCACTTCGGCCAGACCGGGAGCCACGCACGAATGGTTGAACTCAAATAGTTTGAGATTGACCAAATCATAGTCGTCGCCAGAACCCCAGAAGATGTCATAGTAGATGCTGACGAAGGCCGATATCGAACCGTGGGCATCGAAGACGCAAACTCCCGGTAAATCGGCCCCCGTAGAAGGTGTTGGCTTGAGTAGAAAAAGATCTTTTAGTTCGTCTAAATAGATCTTACCGTCGTGGTCCAGATCGTTCCAGTTCAAGCCGAGGTCAGCCCGAACCCCGCCGCGGATACCGGCCTCGAAGAAGCCGACATCGATGGACGCCCCTACGCTGGCTTCTAAACCAAGCGTGATCTCGTCGATATCGGCGCCCGTGGTCACGTTGGCCAGGTCGCCAAAATACAAGCCGTCCAGGAAGTTGCCCGTCTTGGCGATCCCGCGGGTATCAAAACCGACCGAAAAATCGAGCGACGCATTTAGTTTAGCATCGAAGGTGGCGTACAACGGAATCGGCGGGAATGGAATCGGTCCGAACTTCATGTTGAATGGAACGTTCAATTCCATTCTTGGAATCTTCCACTGAACGATATCGGCTTTTTCTCCCGTGAACAGCTTGAAAATATTCGACGGGTCAGACAACAATGGAATCTTGATTCCCAAGCCCCCTTTGCCTTTGGCGTCTGGACTGCCCGACAATTTACTCAGCAACGACTGGCTCTTGGCTGCGCCGGCTTTACCCGATCCGGCCGTTTGCTTCAAGACGCTCGACGATACTGCGTCGTTCGGATCCTTTACGATCTTGGTATCCAGCGAATTGGAATTGAACTGAACAGGTGAGTTCTTGTTGGTCAAGTCGGACGTACCGCCAGCGGTGGTGGTATAGCTGGCGGTTATCGTGCCGGTTGGGGCAACATTAAATACGATCTTGGTCTTGTTCGCTCCTCCTTCTTTGTACTTGACGACTTTGTAAGCACTCGACGCGACCTCCGCGCCATTATTGTATAAGTGAACCACGGTGCCCGTCCTTGGGTTGCTCGGCAGAATTCGTTCCTTGCCGGAGCCAGTCGTGGCCGCGCCGTTGACCGGTTGCGGCTTACCCGTCAAATAGAAGGTGCCGAAGTTGATCTGAATGTTGTCGCCATCCTTCATGGCGTCTTTGAAGGTGTCCGCGAAATCAAAAACCCCTTGAACCAGACCCAGGATCTGTTGTGCTTTGCGGGCTTTATCGATCGTTTCGGGTGTCGTCTTGGTGCCAATCAAGCCCAAAGTGGCGAAGGTGATTTCCGGACCACCCAACGTTGTCGATAGATCGTTCAGACCCGGTACCGGCGATGCCAAGAAATCAACCAGCGGTTTGAGCGGGCCAATGTACTTGTCGAAATAATCCAGAACGGGTTTGATAACCGTCGTCAAGAAACTACCGACATCAATCCGTGCATCGCGTATGGCCACATCCGGCAGTCCTCCGCCAATCATTCCATCTCGGGAAGTGATCCCAATCGCCCAGTCAACGGTCAGATCGGCCAGGATGCTCGGCAGATTCGAGCTACCCACATCGGCTTTGAGCGCCAGATCCACATAGGCTTCAGTCGTTATCCCGGCATTGAATAGCTCTTTGACCGGCGTCGATCGCAATTCGCTAAACGACAAGCGATCGCGGGCATCGTTGTCGGGATTATTGATATCGATGAAGATCTGGCCAGCCAAGCCAGTACCCTTGGAAAGTCGTTTGTCGCCATTGGCATCCGACTCGGTCAAGATATCGTTCTGGTCTCCATCGCGGTTATAATCTTTTCCGTCGATTGCTTCATTGAGCTTGGCACCATGCAGGAACCCATCGATGTCGGTCGTGCCGACATTTACTCCGTCATTGAGAATACCGTCTCGGTTGTAATCCTCGAGAGCATTGCTCGTTGCCGACAAATTCAAAAAGAAGAGTGTGGCAGACAGCGATGTACCTGGCTTCAAATTAACTTCGGCTGACAAACTGATTTCAGGGACAGCGAAGCGGCCTGCCGCATCCGGGTCCACCGAGTTGGGCATCGGGAATCCAGCCGAATCGTAAGCCAGATTCTTATTCAATTGGAAGAAGAAACCTTTCTGCAGGCTGATCCCAAAACCAAAGCTAAAGCTGTAATCGAAGCTCAGCTCGAGACCGCCCTGTGTCGCGAACTTAAATACAAAAGCATCCAATCCAAGGTCAAAAGTGACATCGATCTTGTCGCGGCCGGCAATGGTCAAATTGATGGCAAACTCAAGCTGATCGGGTGGCGTCGTCAGCGGATCGGGAATGATGACTTCTACGTCGCGGTAGTCGGCCTTTTCCAGATTATCCGCCACATTCGGATCGTTATGGAACAGAGGATTCAATTTAAGAATGTTGGCTCCCGCGGGTCCCAGCGCCGTGTAGATCGTCTGTTGCACTTGACCTTTCAAAGCCTCGATCGAACCGCTGGCCGAATTGATGAGCGTCTCGAGGCGATCGACCATAGTTCGCAATTTGCCCACGAAGCTCGCGCCCAGATCGACACCTTCTCCGATCAGCGGCAATTTTTCCAGCAGATCGGACTTGAGGCCCGACTCCATCATCCCTAGGACCGCTTTGGTTCCAGCGATAATTTGTCCCAAATTCATATTGCTGATGTCGGTCAGACCGGCCACGTAAGTCTTGATGCCATCGAACCGAAAATCGGGTGAGGCCGGATGCTTCAAACTCACTACCGCCGTAATGGCTTTGGGAATGCTTTGCCCAGCAATGTTGGCGTCGAGCGATGCCGTAACTATGCCACCATTGAAATTAAAATTGAACTTATCGCTCAGCGGCGTGGCCGTCGTGAACAGTTGCGAAAATGCAATTCCGCCTATGGTGTTGTTATCGCTAGGCACAAGCGTTGGGTTAATGGTGAAACCGACACCCGCATTGGCAGGACTCGAGGCGGACGAGTATTCGACTTGCGTACCCGCCGTTGTGGCGACCTTGAAGGTGATCGTAGGTGGCGAAGCAGTATTGATAACGTAGTCGATTCCCGCATCGCCAATCAGATTGCCGCGCTTGAGCACGGTACTTCCCCGCGAGACCACCACCAAGTTATCCGATGGCGTACCGGCGAGCGTAAACGTCGTCAAACCGTTACCTATATTCTGAGTCGTCGAGCCCTTGAGCTGAAGCTTGCCATTGAGAGTGCCCGAGATACTGCCGATGCCGGCCGTGACTCCAATGGTCGAATTGATCGACGTGGCCAGCTGCAACTGTGTGGTGTTTAGCAAATAAGGCGTAAACGTGCCGAATCGGAATCCGAAATCCAGATCGAGATGCCCTCCAACCGTGAAATCGACATTGGCACCCGTCGATACGGTGACGGGTCCCAAATCGAGAACGTCCAAATCAAAACCAATCTTGGCCGTGATTGTCTTGTCGATATCAAGCTTGATGATCGCGGCGGCTTGGAAGCCAGGCGCGTTTGCGTCGGCATCGACGAAATCCAAAATCAGTTGGAAGGCATTGTCCGGCAGACCTAACTGCTGCTTGATCGCATCGCCAATGATTTTTCCGAGACTCGTGCGCGAGGCGACAACGTCTTGGATCTGCTCGACCTTGGCCAACAAGTTGCCTCGGCCTTCCGTGATCGTAGGCAAGCTCGCAATCGTGTTATGCAACAAGGTCATCGACGCGACGACTTTGCCCGTCGTTACGAAACTGAGAACCTGCACTTCGGAAGTGGTACCAACCACTCCGTTCGTTTCGGTCTTGGTTTGCACGGTCAGCCCCGTGTCGCTCTTGCCCTTCAGTTCGTTGGCGTTTCCAAACGAATTTGCAAAGGTGATGGTGTAGGGACCACCGCGCTTACCCGTGACGCTTTCGACAACTCCAGTGCCAAGCGCAGATTGGAGTGAATTTAGGACTTCAACGGCTGAGGCCTGAGAACTGATAGTGGCTGTGGTAGTCAGCGGTGGCGATGTGCGCACAAGGCTAAGCGTAAACGTTTGATCCGAATTCGTGGCTGCTTTAAGCCCAGCGATTTGGTCCTTGATTAGATCGTTCTGTGAAGGCGTACCCGCCAGCCGAGTAAACAAATCTTCCAGTTCCGCGATCTTCGTTTTTAGCAGACCGACATCGGGTCCCTTGAGAAGCTTTTCTGCCGCTTTCGCTAGACCATCGACCACACTCAGAATATCGTTGGGTGTCTTGTTAATGACCGGTATCGGCGTATTGAGTCCCTGGATATTGCTGTTTTGCAGCATGTCGACGACCTGCTGAATCACCTTTACCAGATCTTCCACCGAGAAATTCTTGAAACTCGAGAGCGCGTCTTGGAGGTTGGTCACGCCGTAAGTCAACACCGGCTTGAGCGAGCCTACCTGGTTGCTCAAAGCAACGTCGACCGACAGCGGCTTGGCGTCTATCGCCGGCAAGTACCCCGGCTTGTACACGGCAGGCAGAAAGGCTAGCAAACTGCCATCGATTGGCAGGTGCAACGAACCACCATAGGTAAACGTTGGGTTGATAAGGTCGCGAAATTTCGCAATGGAAAGATCATTCAATCGCAACTTATTGTCGGTGCTCTCGTCGTTGGTCGTGTCCGGATTGTCGAAATCATGCAAGCCAATTTCGGGCGTAATAGTGAAACTTGCTGTTCCGTCTTGGATGCCTAAATCGACTATTCCCAACGACGCCATGAGGTCGATGTTCGAGGCTTCGATCTTGACCTTAGCCGAGATCTTGCTGTCCGCCGTGTTAATATAGAATTGATCGACCAAGGTGCCTTTGAACAACGATTGCCCTTTGAGTACATCAATCGCTAGCGATTCGTTCTCGGTGGTATTAGGATTGTCAGGCGGGGCTGTAACTTCACCTAGGATCCCGAGCGTAGTACCAGCGGGACTGAAACCGTTCTTGTCGGCGCCTGCGTTGATAGTGAATTTCTTGCCAGCCACTCGCGGCGTGCTCTTGTCTTGAATGTTGATCTGGTCGCCGTCGAACGTAACCGTGACTACGTTCGATCCACCCGCGGCCGCTTCAATCTTCGATTTGACGTCACCCAGAGTCTCGGCGAAATCAAGATTGACGTTAAAGGATTTGCCACTGAGAAGCGAAAATTGCAAATCGTTTTTGTCGCTCTTTTGGCCTGCCGTAAATCCCAAGAACGTCGGCGAAGGGGGTGCGTGGCTGGCGATGAACAAATCCCAGCCATTCAGTGTACCGGCAACCGAAGTCGTATCGGTGGTAATTTCCAGCTTCCAATTCCCATTGGGATTCTTGCCTATCAAGCTCGACAGTGTTCCCTCTGGACGAAAGGTGCCCGTAAAGGGCGCGTTGCCGTCGGCGATGGGGTTGCCTGCCGAATCGTCTAGCAGTGTATTGCTAAAGTTGTCGCCGCTGCCCCCGACGTCGGTGAACAGTTCGACCCGCGTCCCATCGGGCGCGATCAGGAACACATCCAAATCTTCGTCATTGGTATGCGAGATGTTCACCCGGACATTGACGTCAGCAACCGTACCCACCCTTCCGCTGACAGCGATGGTGGAATTGGTAACCACGCCCGAGGTTGCACTAATCGGCTTGGGAACATCCGTCGCGGAATTCATGGGAAGATTGGTGACAGTCAGATCCCAGCTATTGAGCGTTCCACCTTCATTATTGGTGTCGTCAGTAATCTCTAACTGCCAATTTCCATTAGGGTTCTTCCCGAGTAGCGTCGCTAGCGATCCCGCTGGTCGAAATGTACCCGTGAAAGGTACGCTGCCTGCTGTTATGGATGTGGCGGCCGAATCATCAAGCAGCGTGTTCGTAAAATTGTCGCCGCTGCCGCCCACATCCTGGAATAGCTCGACCCGCGTACCATCGGGCGCGATCAGGAACACATCCAGATCGGCGTCATTTGTATGCGAGATATTGATGTTCACGTTTACGTCCGCAATTTTGTCCTGCAGTCCGCTGACAGCAATCGTGGATGTCGTGACTGTGCTCGCGGCGGGGCCTATCGCCTTGGGGCCGTCGCTCGACGAGTACGTATGCGAAAAGGTCATCGTATCAGCCACAATGGTCAAGCCATTGATGGTCTTGGCGTTCGACACCAGCGTCAATTTGCCATCATCGACTTGAACTTCAATCGGCAAAACATCGGAACTAACAACCAAGCCCGTTGGGTTTCCGGTTACGAAAAAGCCGCGCATCGCTGAGTTCAAATCGGCCGCGAGATCAACCAGGCTGGAGTTGTCTTTGAGATTCTCCTTAGGCACGGATACGGCAACCAAGCTGGCTGGAATATCAAACTGCTTGACTGAAACAACCAGTGTCAAGGACGCGTTGGGGTCGCTGGGGCGACCGACAGACGGTATAGTACTTCCGGTCAAACCTACCTTCAATTGCACTCCAGTGCCTCTGTCCAGACCGCTCAGCTTGGTGGTCGCGTCGACAGTGGAAGCGCCTGCTGGCCCAGAACTTACGGGATCGAGGTCGAAGCCGACCCCGAAATCGACGCCGGCCGTGGCCGTAAAGGTCGCATCGCCTCCCCCGGCCACGCTTAGATTAGCAAAACCGACATCCAAGCCCTGATCGAAGGCTAGGCTTACCGACTTGGTATATTCTTTTCCTATCGAGACGTTGAAGGAGACGCTTCTTACCGGAGTCGTGTTGTAGTTCAATGATGCCGTAAAGGGCTGGCCGGCGGCGTTTACTTGGATCAGGCCGTTCAACGTGTGCACTAAGTCCTGAATAGTGCTCGCTCGGAACTTGGGACTGATCAATTGGCCCAACGCCATTCCGAGCTCCGTGTGGGCTGTATTCTCATCTTGGCCCTGGGCCGCGGAAAAGCCAAGTATCTCAGCATCTTCTATCGACAAGGCCAAAATCTTGCTGTTGATGGCCGCAAATCGAATCGCCGAACCCACTAGCACAGCCCGAACTTTTGAGTTGAGCTTCGAACTCTCGAAGTCGACTTTGGCCAACTCGCGATTAATGAGTTCGACCATCTCGCTTGGTTGACCGATATCCTTGGTGGCTGTAGCTTTTAAAGTCACCTTCGAACTGGTGCCATCGATCTTGATCTTGAAAGTCAAGTCCGCCGACAATTGAGTAGGCGTGTCAACTGCCGCAGTGATTTGAACCGTACTAAACTCCAACGATATCCCGGCCTTGGGCTTAATCGTACGGATGGCCAACCGATTCACGTTCTCGGGATCGAATAGGTTGATACTCCGCGTATCGTCCAGGGCGGGAGCTGTTTGGGGCGTGTCAAACCGAACCCACATTTTGGAAAGCAGCATCTGATCGATCGTCGCTTTTTGGCTCTCGCCGTCCGTGTCCACATATTCGATGATGTCCCCGACACGCAACCCTAGATTGAACAGGTCGAGTGCGTCCGAGAATACGATGGCATACCGCGCACTGACCGTTTTATCAAACGTCTGCACGAATTGTGGGACGCTATCCTCCGAGACATCGGTAATCGACTTAATCTTGGTTGCATCCAGCGGAGCCTGTCGCTCGGCGATCAACGGACTTTCAAGCGTTGCGATGTACATATCCCAGCTATCGAGCGTACCGCTGGCCGAATTCGTGTCGTCGGTGATCTCGAGCTTCCAGTCGCCGTTGGGATCTTTTCCAATCAGCGCCGATAGCGATCCGGCTGGGCGATACGTGCCACTAAACGGCGCGATTAAGCTACCAGCGGTGATGGAGGTGACCGCCTCATCGTCCAGCACAGTGTTGACGAAATTATCGCCGCTACCGCCCACATCGGAAAACAATTCGACGCGCGTCCCATCGGGGGCGATGAGAAACACGTCCAAATCGGCATCGTTGGTGTGCGTAATATTGACGCGAACGTTGATGTCGGAAACGGCCCCCGACAAACCGCTGACCAGCTTATGGGCCAGCGTGAGCGTTCCCGCCTCTGGGCCGATCGCCTTGGCATCGGCCGCCGACAGAGTCGATTGGACATTAACCGTAGTCGTAACAATCAAATCCCAGCTATTCAGAATACCGCTGGCGGTATTGGTATCGTCCGTGATCTCCAGCTGCCAGTTGCCATTGGGGTTCTTGCCAATCAAGCTGGCCAGCGAACCCTCAGGCCGATACGTGCCTGTAAAGGGCGCGCTGCCCGCGGTGATAATTGTTCCAGCCGAATCGTCCAGCACGGTGTTGACGAAGTTGGCACCGATACCACCCACGTCGGTGAACAGTTCGACCCGCGTCCCATCAGGCGCGATCAAGAATACGTCCAAGTCGGCGTCCGACGTGTGCGTGATGTTCACACGAACATTAACGTCGGAAACAGTCCCCTGAAGTCCACTGACAAACCGATGCCCCGTCGCGAGCGTACCCGCTTCGGGGCCGATCGCGTTGGCATTGGTTGATGAGTAAGCGTTGGCGGTATCGATCGACAATCCCCAGCCGTCCAGCGTACCCCCAGCCAAATTCGAATCGTCGGTGATCTCTAGTTTCCACGCCCCATTGGGGTTCTTGCCAAACAGGGCCGCCAGCGATCCGACAGGCCGATACACTCCGGTGAACGGGGCGCTGCCGGCGGAAATGGAGTCGCTGGCCGAATCATCCAGAAGGGTGTTGCTAAAATTGTCGCCCGTGCCACCCAAATCCCTGAACAGTTCGACGCGGGTATTGTCGGGTGCGATCAAATACACATCCAAGTCTTCATCATTGGTATGCGAGATGTCCAGACGGACATTTACATCGGACACCGTGCCTACAAGATCGTTGACGTTGATCGTGGAGGTGGTAACCGTACCGGCGCTGGGGCCGATCGGCTTGGGAACATCCGCGGCTGCATAATTATGCGAAACGACACTAGCCCGAACCAAAGCGGCATTGATATCGTTGTAGAGATCATCGATCGATTCATTTTCGGCGGTACTGGCCGCTGTCACGGTGATAAAGATCGGTTCGCCATCTTCGATCCGCACCGAAAAAGTCGCGTCTTGACTGAGCTGTCCATTGGTAACAGAGATATCTTCTTCGCCGATCAGCTTGGGGTTGAAATACAGCTGGCGAGCAAAATCCTTGGCCGTATCCACAAAGTCGACCACGCTGCTGACGGCGGTCTTAACGAAGGGAATGCCATCAGGAACATCCAGCTTGCCAGCAATCGATTGAACCGCACTGCCCAATTGCATGAACATGGCCACCACGGCATCGGGGGTCAACGATTTGAAATCCCCGATCGTGTTGTCGACATGCACTTTGGTCGATAGTAGGCTGCCAAGTTCCGCGAGGCTATTAAAATGTGCCAGGCCTCGGGTCGTACCGTTGGCGGTGGTCGTGGTGTAGATCGAGACTTGTCCCGGGATGAGCGACGTACCGGCCACTTCGGGTTTGATTGTTAGGCCGTCGATGTCGAAATCGCCACTAAAGCTGGGTACAAATGAAGTTGCCAGATTGGCGGAATTCAACAACTCGGAAATAGTCGCATGATGGTCCGCATTGACACCTGTGCCTGGGTCCATGATGTTCAGTTTGAAGGTCGTGTCGAACTTCACACCATCGTTTGGCACTTGTGTGCTATCTTCAGCCAACACCGCGCTCAAAAATCCGAGCGAAGCCCGAGCCCGGGGGTTGTCCAGCTGGGCTGTGATGTGCAGTTCGACTTCGTCGTTAGCTGGGTTCGTGGTATTGTCGATCACAAACACGCGATCGCCAGCGGCAACGCCGCTCGCCAGCTTGACCCCCAATGGCAGTCGAATGGTTGGCGCGGCCGTGACCAGGAAGTCGCCCGTGGCATTGAAGGCCAATCCCGCGATCTTGTCACCAAAGTCGAGCTTGGCTTGAAATTGAATCGGCTTGGGTGAAAAAGTGGGCGTGAAGGTCAGGATCTTGGCGGCGGTGTCGTAGTTCACGTCGGTGAATACGATGCCGAGAGGCGCTGCCAACTCGTTGAGCAACAGGGCCAAAGACGGCACCACCGAGCCCGTCTTGCTGTAGCTGACCAGCGCGGCTTTCAATTGCTCGCCGAGCGTTCCGCCAGTCTGGAATACTAATGATGGATTTTCAACATCGGGCGCGTCGGTCCGCGACGCGTCGTAGCTCAGCGTCACAAACTCGCCGCTCAGGCTGTCGACCTTGGCCTCGAAGCGCTGGGCATCGGTGGCCAGGAACCTCATCGTATCGCCAAGCTTGATACCCAAAGAGGCAGCCGGTTTACCCTCAACATCCAGCTGGGCCGTGAAACGCTTCAAGCCACCCGATGCGACCGGACTGGTAATCGACAGGATCTGGTAACGATTGAATTCCCGCGGTTCCGTTTGCGTAGCCAGGACCTCGCCAATCGTTTTGTTGAGCAGCGGAATTGGGACATTCAGTGCCGCGCTGTTCGTCGCTTGATTGAGCCAATCGGCGACAGCCAGCAGCCCGTCGATAACTTCCTTGCCCGAAAAATTTAATAGCAGCGGCGCCATATCGGTCGTGAATACGGGCGGAGTGGAGTCGAACAGATTGGGATCGACGACCTTGACACTGGGCAGAGTGGTTCCGGAGAGCACCGAGGTGCCAAACACTTTGGCGGTAAACGGGAAATCGAGATCCAGCGAGCCGCTCGGCGTTACCTTAAGGCGTTCGCTGATAGGACCAGCTGTGTTGGCCAGAGTTACCGAAGCGCCAGCCTTGACCTGCAGTTTGGTTGCGGTGATCGTGCCTTCGACCATGCCCGAGCCGATCGAGAATCCCAGCGTCGAGCCGTCGCCAGCGATTTCCGCGTTAAGATTGAATCGATTAAGGTTGAAGAACGGATCGATGCCCGTGGCTTGGCTAAGCCCCACCCCAAATTGCAGCGCCAGATCGACGCTAGTGGCCACGTTGACTTTGGCGTCGGCCTTGAACGACACGCCGAGATTGTTCCAGGACGTTCCCAATGAATCCAATTTGAGATCGAACGCCCGACTGAAATTGCCGTTGACCACCAGATCGAAGGTCAGCTTGTTGGTGGCCAGGTCGACTCCACCTTTGATCGCAATGGGCGATGTGCCACCGGTGCCGCTAAACAGAGCATGGGTAACTTCATCGATCTTGGCCGCCAGGGCGTTGCGCAGGCCGAGAGCCGTCGGCTTTTTACCCGCGTTGGCGGCGTCATATTTGAGACTGATCGGATCAAAGCTACCGAAATAGTCCGCCGCCGTCTGTTCCAACTTGGCCAAGTCACCCCAGCGACGATTGGTCGTGCTGCCCGGGGCGTTGAGAATGCTATTGAGCGATTTGCCGATGCCGGGAATCTCCTGATTGAGCATGCTCTTGCCGGACAAATCATCAGCCGCTTTGTCGAGCGAATCGAGAATCGAGAGCACCTGATCTTGCAGCGCCGGACCCAGCTCAATTTCCACCACTACGTCGGGCGTACCCGCAAAGAGATTTTGCGAAGAGGCTGTGATGACCGGAGTACCAAAGTTGGCCAGGCTAAAGTTGGTGGCCGTGTTCGTTACGTTTAGCGGTAATCTCAAATCCAAAGCGGCTGTCGGCGTAATCGTCACTATGTTGCTGAACTGCGGTAGGCCGTCGACGATTTGCTTGAAAGTGATCTGGTTGCCGCCGGTTGGATTCTTGACCGCCACGGTCGCCGATGCGCTCAAACTAAAGCTGCCGTTTTCGATACCCGCCGTCAGCGTACCGATGTTGATGTTGGCATTGAGGTTATTGATCGAACCCGAGGCGCCCATGACCAGGTTTAGGTCGCGTACGAAAAGGCCGTCGCCGAAGTTATTCCCCTGAAGCAAATCTAAACCGAGGACACCCGAGAGAGTCAGGTTTCCAGTCAACGTGTACGCGCCGCCAGCGCTGAGGGTATAGCCACTGCCGAGATTGAGCGTGCCGCTGGCCGTGGGCGCGCTGCCCGCCACGTTGGTAAAGTTGGCCGCACTCAAATTAAATCGAACTGACTTTTCGCTACTTGTGTCCACCTCGACGCTGAATGCCGGAGTTGGAAGCCCAGTATTAAGTGCCGTAACGATTTGAGCCATCGTTGCGTTGGGTGTACTGGTCAAGAGAGTTGCCAGAGGACCAATCACGCGATTTTGCCACAAGCTATCAACCGGCAGCAGCGTACCCAGTTTCGTGGACGTATAAGCCACGATGGTATCGAGCACATCGCGTGCTTTGGTGGTGGTCAGCAGATCTTTGAAACGCGTGGCGGCTTCTTGCAACGCATCGGTGGGCCTTACGATTCCGAGCGAGATGGCCTTCAAGGCCGATTGAGCCGAGGATCTTAAGAGCGTCGTCTCCAAATTGGCAGCGGTGATGTTGGTCACCCCAACCGCTTTGAGGATCTGTGTTTGAGAATAAGGATTTACGATCAATTCGGTATGCGTAACCGAGGTGACACCGGCAGCCGCACCGGTAATCGGCAACAGTTTCAGTTTGGAACCGATCCTGGGATCTCCCAAAAAGGGATCGATCGAGGAATAGCTCGACACGGTTCCATCGCCGCCGTGACCGGAGACGGTGTCTTCATACCAGACTTCGTCCGCATTCGGTCGTCGGCCAATAAAGTTCTGAAACGATAAAATTTCGTCGGTAAAGAAGCCGGCCGGTGATGGCCCAACGCGCTTCACTAAATGATCGCGGGTGGTCGTTTCGGTACCGTAGACGACGTTGACTTTGCCAACTTGATTCAGCCAGGCGTTTTTGGTACCTGCATTGAGATCGGTCAGCAAGTTGTTGACACGCAGGTTGCCCGCCGGATTGGTATTGGACAGTTTTTCGAAGATCCCATCGTTGTTGGTATCGATCGATGCGTACGTCGGCAGCAGGTCGGCTAAAGATGCGACATATTTTTGAGTGAACTGAGCCTGCGTCTGGGGCCTAGTTATATTGCTAGCGGTGGTGGGACCCTCGATCGTGGTGCCAGCGCCCGCGTTCATAATCTCATAGGCGCGATCAATCATCTGCGCTGCCGCTCGCGATTCCGCTTTCGAACTCCAATCATCTCCAGAAAGCTCGAATGGGTCGGTAACCCCCTCGTTCGGCACGCCAGCCAAAACGAGATCATCGATCGTTGGCAAGCCGCCCAGTCCGTAGACTTCGCTCTGGATGTAGCTCCGCGCGATCAAGCCGCCTGTGCTGTGCGCGATGACGTCGACTTTGGTCACCGCAGGATGGTCGGCTCTAATTTGCGCGAGAATATTTCCTAAGTAGTCGAGACCGGTTTCGTAGACGGTATTCGAGATACTGGCAGCGGTAACTGAGCTAAGTGTTCCATTAGCCGTTCCATCGAGGGGAGCCACGGGAACACGCCAATCCCACAGCGCGACATAAAGACTCCTCTGGCTTGTTCCGCTGGAAACATAGCCGACATTTTCCAAACTCTTGACGATGTTTTGGTAGCCGCCCCCAAACGGTTCGAGCTCAAGCTTATCCGGCGCGAGACCTCGATGCGTATACCACTCAGTTAGATTGGTACCTGCATTCGATTCATTAGAAAACGTCCCGCCGAAGCCAGGGATGAAGATCACGGGATCTAAACCAGCGGTTAGCAACTGACGCTGCTCTAGAGACTCAATCCGCATGTGCCGCGCGCGCAGGACTCGCGGCCAGAGGCTTCGCTTCAAAACTTGTCGCTTGTAGTTTCGCTGATAAAGACGCTTGCGAAGTCGGAACAGAAGGCGGAATACCATAACGTCCATCCAGATCAAGATTAGATAGGTTCGGAGAGGTGTGTGGTGGCAGGATCTGGTGTCAACCCGGCAGTCGCCGAGAAACATCAGGCAACTTAATATAGGCTTGGTGCTGCGCGTTTGCTACATAATAGTTTGAGCATCGCGAAGGCGTCCGGTCTAGCAACCCTCGCCGGATGAGATCGTCCGGTCCAGCAACCCTCCCCGATGAGAGGGTCGAGCGAAGCGAGGGGAGGGTGAAGTGCGAGAAGCTGTGAAGCATTTCCGTCCGATCGGAGCTTGCCTCCGACGGACGCCGTTTTGGCGTACTAAAAGTGCGACCCAGACCTTAAATTATTTCACTTCGCTCCCGCCTCGACCGCCCCGCAGGCGGTCGAGGCGGGAGCGAAGTGCGGCGGTTACCGGGCATTACGTAGGACGCCAAAACAAGGTTGAGAGGAGGCAAGCTCCTGCTCAACCTTAGCGAATTGTTGGTGAAATGCTTCTTATTGGTGAAAGTACTTCACAGCGTTGCCAGAGGTCACAGCGTTGCCGAGGGAGGATGACTTGCGAGCCGCTCCATGTGGAAATCACTCAAAAGGCAAGGTCTTGCGATATCGCAAACCGAACTGTCCGTAGTCCTGCGCGTCGACGTCACCGTCTTGATCGAAGTCGAAGGCTGAGTTGTAAGCGGGCGAGGCCGACGTCTTGCGATAGGTTAACCCAAATCGACCATAGTCCTGCGCGTCGACGTCCCGGTCGCCATCCGAGTCACCAAAGAATCGGAAGAACTTGTCCGCTGCCTGTTGACCAAAGAGCAGATCGTCTCCCAATACCCCATCTTTGTTTCCGTCCAGCAACCCAATCGTACTGTTTACCTTGGAACCTACAATGCGCAGATCATAGTTCCCATCCAGCAGCGACCCATTCAAGGTAAATCCGCCACTGAAAACCAGCGTGGCTACCGTTTTTCCGCCGACTAGCTGAGTCGTAAACGAGACTCCAACTAACCCTCCACCGGTTCCACGCTTGCGAACTTCAAAGGCATCGCTGTCAATGGACACCACCCCGTCGAATCCAATGACAAGCGACCTAACCATGGATCGCTGGACTTCGCCACCGTTGATCGCAACGGACTGCACTTCGGAAACATCCGTTACCGAC
>JANMHA010000410.1:0-10806 GCA_031374925.1 Pirellula sp.
CGAGGCGGGAGCGGAGGGCGGTCATTTAAGGACTTAGCCGAACGGTTAGTTCGCCAAAACGGCGTCCGTCGGAGGCAAGCTCCGATCGGACGGGAAGCAAGCTTCGATCGGACGGGAGGCAAGCTCCGATCGGACGGGAGGCAAGCTCCGATCGGACGGGAAGCAAGCTTCGATCGGACGGGAAGCAAGCTCCGATCGGACGGGAGGCAGGCTCCGATCGGACGGGAATCAAGCTCCGATCGGACGATAATGCTTTACATCGTTGCCCACTCTCCACCCCTCCGAAAGTCCACTCGTCACAAAGCCAAACATAGAAGATAATAAAGCCTGATTTCGATTTCCCAAACTGGCTCTGGTTACTCCGTATATAGGTGTGCAATTAAACTCATCCTCGTCCATGATCCTTCTCGAACGCTCGGTCGATTCAGCGGCATAGCAACCTTCGTTTTGATCTTTCTCGTAATGGAGAAGGCGAACGGGCAGGACGTGAAGCGTTATGAAGAGACTATTCTTCCCATCCTTCAGGCTTCCTGTTTTGATTGCCATTCTGGAGACGCGAAGGAAGGTGGAGTTCAATTCGATGCATTGAAACCGGAGGAACTCCTAAAGGACAAGACACTTTGGCTGAAGGTGCTGCGCAATGTGCGGTCGGACATGATGCCTCCTAAGGATAGCGAGCAGCCAACGGCGGCGTCCAAGCGAGCTCTGGTGGGATGGATCCACTCGGACGTTTTTGAGATCCAGACCGAGGATCCATTTCCGGGGATCGCACCGATTCGACGTCTTAATCGCAGTGAATATAGAAACACGATTCGAGACTTGACCGGAGTCGATTTTAACGCGGAGGTCGTCTTCCCGCCGGATGACACTGGATTCGGATTCGACAATGTTAGCGAAGCCATGTCGATGTCCCCAATGTTGATCGAGAAGTACTTGCAAGCGGCCAAGTCAATCGTGGAGGAAGCGGTTCCTAAATCGACTTGGATCATGGCTTCATCGAAATGGAAAGGGAAGGAGTTCTTGTCGACGGATGGAGCCAAGAACGGGACAGGCATGCGCCACGACAAACCTTTGACTGTTCAGAAAAGTTTTGAGATCAAGCATCCCGGTGAATACCGTATCGTCGTCAGAGAAAAGCTTGATGGTTCTTTTGACTTTCATCCAGGGCGGTATCAGATCACTTGCTCGTTGGATGGTAAACAGCTCTACTCAGCCGACCACAAATGGGAGGAGGACAAGTTCGTCAACAACGAATTCAAGCTGACTATGGAACCAGGATCGCATGCCGTTTCTATCGAGCTTTCGACGTTAACAAACGAAGATCAAGAAAAGACTGAGTTGAAGGACCGTTTTGTTAGTTATGAAATTGTGTCGCTCACGGTCGATGGCCCCATGGACGAATCACTCTGGGAACATCCGAAAGGGTACAAACAGTTCTTTGATCGCGAATCGCCTCCTGCAGACTTGGCCGGGCGAAGAGAATACGCTTACGAAATCCTTAAGCGATTTGCCACCAGGGCTTATCGTCGTCCTGCAACGCGCATCTCTTGCGAACGACTAGTGGCGATTGCGGAAGCAATCTTCCAACAACCTGGAATGACATTTGAGGCTGGCATTGAAAAAGCCTTCATGGCAGTTTTGGCCTCGCCGCAATTCTTGTTTCGTGTAGAAGATGTCGAGACGTTGGATGACAAGAGTCAATACCCCAACGTGGATGAATATGGACTTGCCTCACGTCTATCGTATTTGTTGTGGTCCACCATGCCGGATGACGAGCTTTTCGCACTCGCGGAAAAAGGTGAGCTGCGAAAAAACTTGCCAGCGCAGGTGCAACGTATAGTTCAAGATAAACGCTCCGATGAGTTCGTCGAAAACTTTGCCGGTCAATGGCTTCGTGCCCGCGATGTCGAAAACGTTTCAATCGATCCGATTGCTGCCATGGGTTTTCAGAAGGAGTATGCGTCTCTTCGAGCGAGTTTTGGAGGACGAGGGCGACGGACGAAAGAGGAGGAAGCAGCGGACGACCCAGAAACGGTGAAAACCATCGCGAGATTTCGCGAACTAGGGGCGTTGCGAGATCGATTCGACTCAAGTGTGCGGAGCGCGATGCGAAAAGAGACCGAGATGTCTTTTGACTTCATCGTCCGCCAGGATCGCAGCTTGCTCGATTTGATCGATGCGGATTACGTCTTCGTCAATGAAAAGCTGGCCAGCCTTTACGAAATCGAAGGGATTCGCGGCAAAGATATGCAACGCGTTACATTGCCAGCGGGAAGTCCGCGCGGCGGAGTATTGACACAAGGGACAATGCTCGCAGTGACCTCCAATCCAACGCGGACTTCGCCTGTGAAACGAGGGCTCTTCATTCTGGATAACATTCTTGGGACGCCAGCACCGCCTGCACCACCCAATGTTCCTGCCCTTGAGGATGCAGCCGATCGATTTGGTGGCCGAGAACCGTCGCTCCGAGAGCTCCTGGCAGTCCATAGGGAAGCGGCGCTCTGTTCCTCTTGCCATTCCAGGATGGATCCATTAGGTTTAGCGCTCGAGAATTTCAACGCGATAGGTGGCTGGCGAGACAAAGATGGTGACCAAAGCGTTGACAGTGCAGGCGAACTCATCACGGGCGAAAAATTTCGTGATATTCGAGAGCTAAAAAGGATTTTAAAAACAGATCGCCGACGGGATTTCTATCGTTGCGTGACTGAAAAGCTATTCGTCTATGCAACGGGACGAGGATTAGAATACTATGATGAAGTTGCGGTGGATAAGATCGTTGAGAAACTTGACCGCGAAGGCGGACGGTTCAGCGTGTTGTTGAACGGAGTCATTAACTCTGCTCCGTTTCAACGTCGTGCACAGCCTCAAAAGGAACTGAATTAAGGCGAGCGGCAGAGTGAAAACTTCCTGCCAAGGGTTCGAATGGGAGAGCGAGGCTCCTGCCGAGCTTGGCTTTGGTTCGGCACGAGCCTCTCCCTCCCGGTATAAACGTTGTTGCCGCTCGCCTAACTGCAAGGAAATAATAGCCATGAAAAAATCCGTCCAAAATCGTCGAGCGTTTCTTAGGGGTGTAGGCGTCGGTCTGGCAGTCCCTCCGATGCTTTCCCTTGTGCCACGAACCGAAGCTGCGACTGTCGCGGCCTTCACGACCGAGTCCGGTGCGCCGCTTCGGATGGCGTTCATGTCCATCCCAAATGGGGTGCAGCAAGATCACTGGTTTCCAACGAGCGAAGGTGGCAAATTTGAATTGAGCGCCACGCTGCAGCCGCTTGAATCGGTCAAGCAACAGCTGCAAGTGATTGGTGGGTTGAAGCATGAGAATGCTACGGCTGGCAACGATGGGGCTGGAGACCATGCCAGAGCCAATGCGACCTTCTTAACCGGCGCCCGAGCGCGAAAGACTGCCGGAAAGGATATCCATGTTGGCATTTCCGTCGATCAAGTGGCGGCGCAGCGTGTCGGTGGCGCAACCCGTTTTAGTTCGTTGGAGCTTTCAAGCGATGCGGTTCGGAATTCAGGTAGTTGCGATTCGGGCTACGCATGTGCGTACCAGTACAACCTCTCCTGGAGTTCAGCCACCACGCCGGTAACTCCCGAGCCCAATCCAAGGCTTGTCTTCGAGCGCTTGTTTGGGGCTGGTCCACATGGCGAGCGGCAGAGGAATTTTGAGCTCCGGCAAAACTCGAATCGATCGGTACTCGACTTTGTTTTGGAGGACGCAAAAGACCTTCAGAAAAAGCTTGGGGCGGACGATCGGCACAAGCTCGATGAGTATGTTTCAAGTGTTCGGCGTGTCGAAGAGGGCATTCGCTCCACGGAAAAGTTTGGGTCGGTTCCCGATCCGCAACAGGCAACTCCACTGGGAATCCCGAATGATTTCGGCAAACACATCGAAATCAATTTCGAGTTGATGTTGCTAGCGTTCCAAACCGATTCGACCCGCATTTCGACGCTTCTCATCGGTTACGACGGCAGCAATCGGACATTCCCGGATCTTGGAATCAGCGAGGGACATCATTATTTGACGCACAATCAACGCGTACCTGAGTTGGCTGAGAAGGTTGCCAAGATCGATCGGTTTTACATCGAACGCTTCGCTGCTTTTTTGGAGAAGATGGATGCCGTTCAAGATATCGATGGCAAGTCGATGCTTCACAACAGCATGATTGTGTATGGCGGAGCGATCGCGGACGGCAATCGACACACGCATGCGAATCTGCCGGTGATTTTGGCTGGATCAGGCGGCGGGAAGTTTACGACGGGTCGATTTTTGAAGATAGAAGACAAGCCGATGTCGAATTTGTATGTCGAGATGTTGAATCGGTTTGGGATTGCGACCGACTCCTTCGGCGACTCGACTGGTCGACTCGAGGAAATACTATAGGACTGTCCATTCAATGCGTAATCACGGCGTAGACCGCCGTGCCACAGTTCCCATGTCGTCTCTTCGGCACTTCAGCTGCATCTGGTTCCAGCATCCATGGGCTCACGCCCATGGCTACAGCATGCCGCCGCTTCGCGGCTAGCTACAGCATGCCACGGCTTCGTAGCTGGCTACAGCATGCCACCGCGTCGTGGATGGCTACAGCATGTCGCCGCGTCGTAGCTGGCTACAGCATGCCACGGGGTTGCGGCTGATTTCTAGTCCTAGTTCTTTAAGCCTAGTCCCGAAGGGACGAAATGATGTAGCCATGGGCGCGAGCCCATGGTAGGCGTGCCATCATAAATGCCTAGTCCCGAAGGGACGACAGGAATGCATATTCGTTCAAACCGATGGTGCGTTCGTTGTTAATTCATTGGATCGTTTCTTGTTCGAAGACATAACGAACGTCAAACTCAATATTATTCTTTTTCAGCAACAGCAAAAATTCCTCTTGGAAAGTGCGAGACTGATGATGCTCACGTTGATTCGCAATGTATGCCATTACGGTTTCGGCTTGCGACTCGCTGACGGAAAAGGCCGCGTAGCCAGGTTGCCACTCAAAGGATTGCATCGGTTTTTTCACTTCGTTGATCCATTTAGATGAGTTCGCCTTAATTAGACGAAGCATATCAGACACGGCGATAGTTGGTGGCAGCTTCGCCAACAGGTGGATATGATCCTCAATACCACCTGCTTTCAAGAGTACGCCCCGTTTGTCTCGATGGATCCCCCCGATGTATCCGTACAGTTCATCCTGCCAAACCGGGTCGATGGTTGGTTTGCGATTCTTGGTGCTGTAAATTATGTGAAATAGCAGATTAGTGTAAGTTGACATTGTTAAACCGCTCCAAATGGGCTGAGCCTAGGAACAGCGGGTCATTGAGCTTTCCAACTCGACTCGACTTCGCGTGATTGTATCATGATAACGAATCTTGAATCAACAAACACTGACTTCGTGGGCCGCTCATGTCGTCCCTTCGGGACTTCGGCTGCATGTGGCACCTGATTCCATGGGCTCACGCCCATGGCTACAGCATGTCGACGCTTCGCGGCTAGCTACAGCATGTCGACGCGTCGTGGCTGGCTACATCATGCCTAGGTGGATTTCACAGGTTCATTTTTTACCGCTCGGTAGTGCATTGTTAAACCAGGCAACCTCCTTCGCAATTCCTTCGTTCAAACTCCCAACTTTTAGGCTCTCGGGCAAAACACCCCAAGCGTAGGTTTCCACTTCGAAATGTCCTGTAAACTCGGGTCGGCAAACCGACGGGCCTGAAAGGATTTCAAGCATGCGAGTGATTTCGTTCTGTGTCGATTGAATCAAGCCAATCCGCGTTAGGAATATGGGAACATGAAAATGAATTCGCCACTCGCCTGAGAGATTGGCGGGCGACGTCGTTGTTAACGCAGGTGGAAGATCCTCGATCAATTGTCTGGCTTCGTTTGCTGAGCCAGAGCAATTGGTTTGATGGAGATATCGGTCCTCTGCGAATCCTTTCAATTGCTCGAAGGCTTCCACCCGCTCGGATGGTGTCATTATGTTCCAGTCGACTTTGATCGCCGACGACACTTGAACTTTCCCAATAGCGATTTCGTCATTTTTGAGTTGTTGCAACTCCAACGCTTGATCTTCGTACATCACCGCTGCATGGCATACATCGTGGCAAAGAGTTAGGTACTCTCCAACGATTTCAGATGATCCATCAGGCAAGGAGGGTGCCCGAAGAAACTCGTTAAAGAACATGCGAAAGGAAGAACTGTCGGTCAAATAGCAACCCGGTTCAGGCTCAATGGCAAGCACAATTTTTCTTCCTGTTTGCTCGAATTGCCGATGTAGCACGGTGGCAACCGCAATCAAATTCGATGCAGCCTGCTTCAGTTGATCACGCGACGGTAGGGGATTGCCCCAAGATATCGGCAGCGTTGAAATTGAGCCGACTTGTCCGTACGGAAGTAGTTGGTCGAGCAATTGAACCAAGTTAAGCGTATAGTCGAGTCGTTCCCGCTGCCACCAAGTGGGCTGATAAACCCGATGTTTAACCACTCGGCTGTGAAAGTCACCCTGCGGAAAGCCATTCAAGGTAAATGGCACCAACCGAAACAGATCTAACTTGCTTTTTAGTCTAGACAAATGTTCTGGTTGCAGGGCCTCTGCCGCCGAATCCTCTGAAAACCAAAGTCCAACGCACAAAGGTTGGTCTGAATCCACAAGTTTGCGAATTGGAAGAGAGTGTTTTTCCAGGTTGTCCAGCACGCTAGGCAAATCTCTTCCCGCGTGCACATTGGTGCAGTAGCCAACTTGATAATGCTTTCCAAATGATCGATTTACTAGGTCTGTCATAGGCGAATGCTCTTCGGTGGGCGTGAAAACGAGATATCGACTCTGCCAATTGCGGCTTGGCTAGGTGCTCACGACAACTAGAATGGTTCTTTTGCTAGTTACCCTCTGAACGAATTTTGAAACGTTTTATGCTTCGCTATTGGACCGCTGGAGAATCTCACGGGAAAGCCCTGCTAGCCCTAATTGATGGGTTTCCTGCCGGATTGATGATTGACCAAGAGATGATCAATCACGAATTGCGGCTTAGGCAGGGAGGATACGGTCGGGGTGGCCGACAAAAACTGGAACAGGACACTGTCGATATTTTGACGGGTGTTTGGAAATCGACGACACTTGGTTCCCCAATTGCCCTTCAAGTGGTTAACAACGACTACAAATTGGAGCGACTAAAGGAACTGGAACGTCCTCGACCCGGACACGCTGATCTGACCGGGGCCATTAAGTACCTTGGCTCCATTCGAGGCGTGTTGGAACGCTCTAGTGCTAGAGAAACCGCAGCCCGAGTGGCAGCCGGGGCCGTAGCAAGGCAACTGCTTTCGCAATTTGGAATCGAGACGATCGGCTACGTTTTGGAACTTGGGGCAATGCCCATTGGAAGAGGTGAGTCGCTCAAACAGAGCTTGAGTGAGGTTCGCAAGACGCGAGAAACAAGTAGCATCTATTCGGTCGATCCATCGCGAGATCGAGAAGCGGAACAGTATATTGATCGGATGGCCGACGAAGGAGATACGCTAGGCGGTATCATCGAGGTACGAGTCGATGGGTTGCCCTTTGGACTGGGTACTCACGCTCAATGGGATCGAAAGCTGGATGGGAAACTGGCCCAAGCTGTGATGGCGGTCCAAGCCATCAAAGGGGTCGAAATCGGCATGGGCTTTGAAGCCGCTCGAACGCAAGGTTCCAAGGTGCATGACCCCATCCACTACGACGCGTCGCAGAGCCATTTGCCCAATCTTGGCTACACTCGACCTTCCAACAACGCCGGCGGGCTTGAGGGGGGAATGACCAATGGTCAGTCACTCATCGTTCGGGCGGCAAAGAAACCGATTAGCACTTTGAGAAAACCTCTTGACTCCATTCGTATGGTGGACAAGGAGCCGCATCGCGCCAGTTACGAACGCAGCGATGTCTGCGCGATTTCGGCTGCGGCCATCATTGTCGAGCATGTCGTGGCATTCGAAGTTGCAGCAGCCTTCGTCGACAAATTCGGCGGAGATAGTATTGTTGAAATGAAAGCTCGATACGAGCTCTTTCTTGAGATGGCAAGGAAACATCCAGCCCCGTAGTCAATTCGCTCCGCCGACTTGAGTCCTCGATTTTCGAACAGACTCGCCGGTTTAGGAGGATACCACACGTTCGCTTCTTGAATGGATGTACGGGCCTCTAAGTGAGGTCACTAAGCATATCGGAAACGCACTCGCATCGGACGGAATGGGAATGCGATCCGGCATTGGAGGATGCGCCGGAATAAAACTCACTGACTCAAGAGTTTTTTCCGACACGATCGATTCACTATTGGACTCCATCATTGTTAAATCGGGAGGTGCGGTTAACGAAGTTCGCATCATGTACCATGGCAGCGCAGCCGGAGGGCCGTTGCCACCCCGAGCGCAACCCTCTTCGTAACAATACTCTCTTTTTGTCGCGCATCTAAGACTCGAATTCTCAAGATGATGAATGGAAACGTTGAGGCAAATGCCACAGAGTGGCTGACTGAGCAGCAACTCGAGGTGCCATCGTTTGCAGTTATTGTGGTAACGTTTGCCCCGTCTGACCGCATTATGCAAATGTCCATGGGTGGTGACTTGCCATCAGATCGTGTAAACGCGATCCACCCACCATCGGGTGACCACGTGGGTTCAGAATCCCTTGCGTCATTCTTTGTCAAATTGACAAATGTTGTTCCATCAAGATCCATGATGCACACTTCGAGATTCCCGAAATCGCGACCACTTGCCATTGCGACGCGTTTGCCATCGCGTGAACATGCGGGGGCATGGTCAGTTCCCTGCGCATTCGTTAGGTTGATTGGGTTTGATCCGTCAATTGAGATCTCAAAAACGTCCCGGTTCCCTGTCATCGTCGGGTGACCAGGATGGTCCATCTTCACTGGGCTTGTCTTCGTTTTCAGTTAAGGGTCGAAGATCCGATCCGTCAGGATTCATCAGAAAGATTTTCCTGTTCCTCCCGTCTCCGAAATTGCCTCGAACAAACGCAATCCGACCAATGGGTTTGAACTGTTCCGCATAAAGCGAACGTGTTGCAAAACACGCGCACGCGCCAACGCTGATTGAGAACAATTCACGTCGATTTAACCGGCTCGCCTGCATGGCACGCCTCCTCTTGCTTTTGTGGTTGTGGCCGAACGCCGCCATGCAGCTAGTGGCGGCACGTAAAGTTTTTAGAAGTCCAGGCGGACGATCCGCCGCTTAGCTGCAACTTTTTGCTACGCCCGTCATGGGTATTGAGTTATTGCGGTGCCGTCCACTGTGGACCAGTTCCCTCTGCGAGATAGAAATCTCTCGGAGATCACGACCGTGTGTCCATAATAGAAGTCTGACTCCGACAATACTCACTTTGTAGGCATTGTGATATCACCCAGGTCGATCAAATCGGGTGATTTGACTTCTACTCGGATGGTCTCGCTTCGTAAATCAGGGTTTTGGCTATGCAAACAAAACTCGTATTTCTGGCCGACGATTCCAACCAATTCGAATCGGCCCTCGAAATCGGTAACGGGTGAGCGAAAAAAGTCTCCAACCACAACATCGGCATGTCGACGTCTTCTCATGACTTCATTGCCAATCGCGACACAACCGACCTTAGGTGAGCCATCTTCAGCAATCAATCGCCCACGAATGGTCGCGGTTTGGGCCAATTGAAGCTTCACTCGCGTATCGTCTGCTGTCACGGTGATTTTAGCAGCATCGCCGGTCATGTAGTCGTACAAGATGACGACCTCTGAACGAATAATTGCGTGAAAACTGGATCCCGAGAAGGTACCGTAGTTGTTATTGCTCAAGATGCCATTGTTCCCTTCGGAGACGGGTTTGCCTGACCGATCTAAAACTTCGATTTCGATTGTTCGTTGGGGACGTAGCTGAATCTTTTGATCGTCCAGTCCTGTTTCGCCAACAACCATTTCGTCAACGTAGTTCATCAGATATCCCGGCAACGTAGGCTCTTTCTGACGACGAGGGACGGCAATCAAAATAAACTCGTTCGAGTTCTTTGCCGTGAAACCCACGTGAAACTTGCCAGGGGTTGCCAGTAATGCAAAGTTACCTTCGCTATCGGTGCGAGCGTGGGTCTTTAGCGTCGCACCCAATTTCAGAAGCTCTTCCGCATTGGAATTGTCGTTTGCTGGCGCACCATAAACGGTTCCCATCACTGCGTCGTCCGTTGATTTTTTGCGAACCTGCCCTCGGATGAATACGCCGGATTCTAAAGCAATATCTAGTTCGTGGCGGGGTTTTTCCAAGTCAACATGCGGTCTTACCCGAAACGGAAAGTATGGCGATCCAACTGGTGGTGTGATTGTCACAACATCCAGACCAGGAATGAGTGGAGTTTTAACCGCCCTCGATACAAAGCCGTGCAGTTCATAACGGCCGTTTTCATCGGTGACAGCCCGACTACCAAAAGCAAACAGTAGTTGTACCTGATCCAAACCGGTTGACACCAACGCTCCCGGAATTGGCATGCCTGTGCGAGCATCCGTGACGGTGCCGACCAACGGCACAGACGGAGGAATAGCAATCTCGAATTGTCGCGGATAGCATGGTTCCATCTCGACTCCTAACAATTCAAATCGTTCGTTCAAAACTTGCTTTCGTGTTTTCAGAATCTCCCCGTCGCGCGTTCGCACTTGAATTTCTTGGAATTCGCACCGGGGGTGACAAATTGATAGTCGAGCGACTCGATTACGCCCTAGTCCTCGGATGGCAAATCTACCCTCTGCGTCTGTTACAATCGGCAAGAGAAAAGAGTCGAATGCACGTCCGTAGTTAAGATATAGACTCTTCCGTATTTCGTTGTCGAC
>JANMHA010000420.1:0-6549 GCA_031374925.1 Pirellula sp.
CGCATAAATACGCTGGCCGCCGCCAAAAGGCTAAAAAGCCTCGAATTTGCTCATAATGAGCGGTGTCAGACCGGATGGTCATGACAGCCGATACCATATACAAGGTAGAACCATGTGTAGGCCGTGCCGTAATGAAACCGGCAGGACTGTTTCCCGCTTGTGGCCTTGCCCCGTTACCAAGCCTCCCATGGAATGAAGAGATCGTCCTCTGACCCATTTGGCGATGTCCGCTCGTTGAGAGTAGTCGACCAAAGGTGCTGGGTCTCCCATGAGTTAATTTGGTTGCCTCCTGCGGTTCGCCATTTGTCGAGGATTTCCGCTTTCGCGTTCTCCTCGATATCCGGTCCACCGCAGATGGTGCTAAGGGTTTGGTAGCAGTACTCCCGTCCAGCGGTTGCGTATATGTGACCTTTCGAGCTTACGTACGCATTAAGGAACTCTAGCGTGCTACCCAATGGGTTTGGGTGGACTGCCAGGCTCCTGATCAACTCTTGGACCTTGAGGACTCTACGTGGCTCTATTTCAAACCTTGGTTTTGTCCCCGTTACGGTTAGGGTGTTGCCCAGCAATCCGCTGGTGTCTCCGGTCCGGAGATTCCCAGCGGGCTTGCTGGGCGTCCTGTGCAAAAGTTTAGTTCGAGTGAAATCTTCGATTTTTTCGCGGGTCATAGATGGTTACGAGACCAAAGGCATTCGAACCGACGGTTTGGCAACAAATGGCAAGTAATCATACTATCGGCGCGGCCCTTCGCCGCATCGATGGTTTGCAATGGAAACGTCGTTGAAAACGTTAGGCCGCGACCCGACTGTAGCTTTTAAGTAGACCGCCGAGTCGCTCTTCACATCGAATGTCGCTCAGACGGATCGTGTCGCCCTTCGGTTCGGTTCTCTTCCGTTTCTTAGTTGGCGGTTTCTGAATCAACTCGTTTTCCAAGCCCTGATGTGGACGTTCAAGGTGATAATGTTCCTTGAATTCCTGGCAAAGGACGTCCATGTGCTTGTGGCCAAAGACCACGAAATGGTCCAAGCATTCTTGCTGAATCGTTTGAACAAATCGCTCGACGAAGGCAACCGTGTTCGGTGATCGAATGGCGGTACGATGCGGCTTGATCTTGGCGTTTTTGAATACTTCCAGAAATGGTTTCGAATACTTGCCATCGTTATCGTGCATTACGATTTTGCATGGCAGTTTTTTGTCTTGAGTGTGCTTGATGAACGCCTCGGCTTGCTCAATCATCCAAGCTTGGTCTGGTTTGTAGGTTGACGGAGTGATGTAAACCTGCCGCGTTTTGAGTTTGAGAAAGACCAGAACAAAGATATCTCGAAGTCCGGTTTTGGAAACGATCTTCTTCGAGAAGAAATCACATTGCCACATCGTCTTCGCATGTCGCTTCAGGAATTCATCCCAAGTTCCCGGCCCACGTTTGGGACCGACGTCGTAACCATTGCGTTTGAGAATTGCCTTGACCGTGTTTCGTGTGATCGACACGATACCGACTTTTCGAAGTTCGCCGAGAATTCGAGTGTATCCCCATCCATTTTGGCCTGCCAGTTTCAGGATCAGCTTCTCGATCTGTTCTGCGGTTCGAGGCCTGCCTCCCTTTTTTTGGCGCGACGATTTTTTGGCTGACGCCTCTCGAATCCACCTCCGAATCGTTGCTGGGTGGACGATCGTCGCTAGCTCGTTTAATGCCGATCCGAGGTTCTTTGCGAATCGGACCAAGCGGTTCTTTTCGCGTTGAGTTAGACTAATGCGGTCCGGCAATCGGCTACGGAGAATCTGGTTCTCAACCTTCAGGTAACTTACCTGGCGAGCGAGTTCCTTTTGAGTAGACCGAGCAATGATGAGCATGAGTGACGTGTAGATGTTTCGAAAGCTGGCCATCGTAAAAACGCCGTAATGCCTGGGAAATCATGGGGCGGAGCGCGGTTTTTGCACACCGCATACTGTATTCAGAATAGTTGCGGCGCAACCCGTTTCCATTTCAAAAATCACCCAAAAGTACTCTGTTTGCATCTTTTCTGTTAACTCGGCAGTTCGATACCCAATTCGAGGGTGCGAGTGAAACGCGATGCCATAAAAAGGTTCGAACTCGTTTATCTAAGAATGACACCGAACGGGTCTCGAACTCACTTAAGTGCTTATCAATCAGCCATTTAGATGCGCGACAAAAAGAGAGTATTGTTACGAAGAGGGTTGCGCTCGGGGAGCCTACAAATCGAAATGTGGACGCTCGATCGAGTGCGTCCCTACGAAAACAATCCTCGCAACAACGACGATGCAGTCGATGCCGTGGCTGCATCAATCAAGGAATTCGGGTTCGCGCAACCGATTGTCGTTGACTCGGACAGCGTGATCATCGTCGGTCACACTCGACTGAAGGCTGCTAAGAAACTCGGTTTGGAGCGGGTGCCTGTTGTGGTCGCATCGCATTTATCACCGGACCAGGTTCGTGCCTATCGACTCGCCGATAATAAAACCAACGAGTTGGCCGAGTGGAACTACGATCTTCTACCTATCGAAATCGAAGCATTGAAGGAAGCCAACTATGATCTTGGCTTGCTTGGCTTCGACTACGAAGAGCTCGCGAAGATCATGGGGAACGGAATCGACGAGGGGCTGACCGATCCCGATAATGTTCCGCTGCCACCGGACGAAGCGATCACGCAACCCGGCGACCTGTGGATACTCGGTAACCATCGATTGCTCTGTGGCGACTCCTCGAATCCTGAGCATCTCGATCGACTACTGGCTGGCAAACCGATTCATCTTTGCAATACGGATCCTCCGTACAATGTGAAGGTGGAACCGCGGAGCAAGAATGCGATCGCAGCTGGCTTGAGTTCGTTTACCAATGATGCAGCTTCATCGAAACTTAAGAACGATCAAGGCATGGCTGCATTCACGCATGCGATCAATAAGAAGAACAAAGCGAAAGCCGGCGGCGTCGCCACAGTGGACACGCCAAGACAGAAGATGCGAGCAAAAGATCGTCCGCTGGCAAACGATTTTGTTTCCGATGATGAGTTCGATCATTTGCTTGAATCATGGTTTGGAAACATTGCTCGAGTGCTTGTGCCTGGTGGAAGCTTTTACATATGGGGAGGATATGGAAATTGCGGAAATTATCCACCTGTTTTGAAACGGCACGAACTCTATTTCAGCCAGTCAATAATTTGGGTAAAGGAGCACCCGGTCATGACGAGGAAGAACTTCCTCGGTAATCACGAATGGGCGTTTTTTGGATGGAAGCTTGGCGCTGGGCACAAATTCTATGGTCCGAAAAACATCACAGATGTTTGGTCGGTAAAGAAGGTTTCGCCGCAGTCAATGGAACATTTAACTCAAAAACCTGTGGAGCTTGCGGTTCGTGCCATTCAGTACTCGTCGCTGCTTGGTCAGAACGTACTTGATCTTTTTGGTGGAAGCGGATCGACATTGATCGCTGCAGAGCGAACAGGCCGCAATGCTTTCTTGATGGAGCTAGACGCGCCCTACGCGGACGTCATTGTGGATAGGTACCAGCGATATGCCGGCAAGCCAGCAATCCTCGAACGAACGGGTGAGTCTCCAATACCGATGGGGACGAGAGAGGAGAACATGCGGTGATCGAACTCGCAAATGCGAATCATTCTGATCGGGTTCGAAAAAAGCTGGCGATTTCCTTCTTGTGCATTTTGCCGCTGGTGGTTCCCAGGACAAGTTCGACCAGTTCTTCATTAGTGGCTTCAATGGAAACGTCATTGATTTCCAAAAATACAAGCGCAGCTTCCAATCCAACTCGTTTGTTTCCATCAATGAAGGGATGGTTCATCACAATATGGTAAAGGTAGGCCGACGCCATTTCAAAAATATCGACATGGAGATACTGATCGCCAAATCCGGATTCGGGTTGAGCCAATGCAGACTCAAGCAAACCCAAATCGCGAACGCCAGCACTTCCGCCGTACGTCTCGATTTGAAAAGTATGCGTCTCGAGTACATCACCGAGAGTCAGAAATTGAGGCATGTGCTACTCCGAAAGTTTTTTGAACGCTTTAGAGTGTTTTGCGTTGACCTTGGCACGAGCTGCTCGGACCTTCGTTTTACCTGTTTCCGCGGTGAGTGGCGTAATCTGAATCGATTTCCCGTCCGTCGTCATCTCAATTTGCGATTCAGGATCAATTTTCAAAAGATCCAAGATGGGCCTGTCAATAACGACGGCCCAGCTATTTCCATGCTTTACAAAGTTCTTGATCATTTATTCTCTCCTGGTATGGTCGACCAATGTATTACCATCGTGCGTCATAAGTTGCCGGATGTCAAGTTGGGTGTTGTCGATTTCAAAGCGTTGGTCATCGGAGGACCTTCGGTATGATCTACCTAGCCAGTCCTTACACTCATGTGGATACTGCCGTGCGCGAGTCGCGTTTCGACGCAGCGTGCTTGGCAACGTCAACACTGTTGCGGGCTGGCCTGCATGTTTATTCTCCGATCGTTCACAGCCATCCATTGGTTCGCTATGGGCTTCCGATCCACTGGGAGTTTTGGCAAGCACATGACTGTGAACATCTGAGGCGATGCGACGAAGTGGTGGTGCTCACTCTCGACGGATGGAATGCTAGTCGCGGTGTCCAGGCGGAGATCGCACTAGCCATCGAATTGGATCTGCCGATTCGTTACTTGTCTCCGTCGATGATTTCAAACTTGTCGGGCGGCGACACCAACATGAGGTTGCGACCGTTTTCCCAGGAGACCTCAATTTGAGTCCAATCACTGTGGATATGTATCTCAGTCACGGTACCAATCGTACCGGCGGGAATCGGATCCGGATCGTCGACCATTTGAATCAGTCGAATGCAATCGCCGACTTTCAAGCCAGCGATCTTCGGTTTGCGATTGTGTTGCATCGTTCCCGCCTCCTACGCTCGTGCCGTAAAGCGCCCGCGTTCCGATTTGACGAATCGCGAAGCGTCACCTTTGGCCAGGTCCCGCAGGATTGCGCTGTAAAGCGTCGCGTGAGGCGTCTTGCCACCGGGGCTAGTCCAATAACCCTTCGCTACCATCGCGTCGATAATTTCTTTGGCGTTGAGCGGTTCCGTCGATTCGGTCAGGACCTTGATCGCAGCGGTGACACAGCTGAGCTTTTTCTCTGGCGAGTCGCTCGCATTCGTCTCAGTCGCTTCCGGGGCAGGCTTCTTTCGAGCCTTCTTCGGTACGCCGGTGGGAATCGCACCGAAGGTTTCGACCATTGCCGGCTCGTTCTCCACAACGGTCACGTTGCCTTCTGTGGTTACCTTCGCTTGCCGTTTGACGGCGCCGACCACACCCTGCAATCGCTGTGCACTCTTGATGTGGATCTTCTTTCCGGTTGCGAGGTTGGTCGCGCTCCAGCCACCAGTACTCTTCTCGGCGTCGATTTGAATCTCGACCCGTTTGCCCGAGACATTTGCGTGGTACTTACCGCCAATTTGAACTTCGGCCTTCTTCATTTCAAACTCTCCGATTCTAGTTTTATGGTTGGCTGCCATCTTCAGGCCGATCGAACCACCGATCAGCGACGCGGTCCCGTTCCGCGTTTCGGCTTATTTGGAAAAGACCAGGTCGGCCAATCCGATACAGAGAAAATCAACAATCACCTGGATCTCGGTATTGGTTGCTGGTACATCCAACCCGCGATCAAAGTTGAAAAGAGTTGTGCGGTCGGAGGTGCGTTGGACCCAAAGCTTCGAAATCTTGCTTTGGCCGATCTCGTAGGATTCGCATTCAGCGTGTTCGGGGAAAACCAAGGCGTTGAATTTGTATTGGTCGTTGACCGTACCAATCACCCAGGCACCTCCACCAATGGTGCGTTGCTCGATCTTGGTGATCTCGAGGTCGAGGTCTATGTCGTTGTTGTGGTCGTTCGTCTTGGTCATCTTTGCGTCTCTGTTTTGAAAAGGGTCGAACATCGTTTTGCCGTAACACACATGTGCCATGAGTTTTTCCCAACAGCAAGCGCTGTGGCAAAAGATTCCAAAGATTCTTTTCCACGGCGCTTTCGGGGACGCGGGTTAGCAATCCCGCGCCGACTCCCAAGCGCGTTTGCTGCCGTAGCAAATCTGGCTACCTTCGACGATGTAGATCACGTCGTCGGCTGCGACGTCGTCGTCGTTCGTGGTACCGTCTTCTTCGTCGGTGTCCGTCTGCTCGTTCATTTCTTGACCCGAGGTCACTCCGTAAATCTTGTTTTCAAAGGGCCAGTTCTGTTGGGTCATCAGCCGGACCTCTACGTCGCCGCCAAACTCTTCGCGGTAGTTGTTGAGGATTTCGATCAGGGTGTCGAGATTCATGTTCTTGTCTCCGTGTTTGTGAATGAAAAACCGTTATGCGATATCACACAGGAGCCATGCCGTTCAAACCGCATCAAGTCAATTTCAGCAGGTTTTTACAGTCTTTTTGAATGTTTCTTTGGACGCCCAACGGTGCCCCACGTTTGCGCGTGTTGCGTCGGTTTCGAAGTCGAATTGTTGGGCGTAGTGAGCCAGCAGAATGCGACCGGTGGCGAATGTGGCGACCAAACGAGAAAAC
>JANMHA010000455.1:0-8367 GCA_031374925.1 Pirellula sp.
TTTTTTACCCCCCCAAAAAACTAAAAAAAAATTTGCGCCTTGCGCCCCCCCAAAGTGCCCAACCAAAACCCATTTGGGCGTAGAAAAAGCCGACACTGTTACCCCGACTTCTTTTCGCCCTCGGTGCTTGGCGGTTTCTCAGAGAGTCGTCCGGCCTCCTTGAGTGCCCTTTGCAACACCATTTCAATTTGGCTATTCATGCTGCGAAACTCATCTTCGGACCAACGACGAAGCGCATCCATGGTCGTTGGGTTGAGTCGCAATAGAAATGAGTCGCGCTTGGCCATATAGATTCCTCGTTACTACGAAAGCACAGAATGCGACTGGACTACGAGTAAAGGGAACCGGTATTGATGACAGGTTGAGCGTGACGATCACTGCATAAGACAACGAGTAAGTTGGAAACCATCGCTGCCCGTCGTTCATCGTCTAACTCTACTATCTTGTCTTTGCTGAGTCGGTCTAGAGCCATTTGCACCATGCCAACCGCGCCGTCGACAATCTTTGTTCTTGCAGCCACAACGGCATGTGCTTGTTGCTTCTGTAGCATGGCGGCAGCGATTTCTGGCGCGTAGGCCAAGTGGCTGATGCGGGCCTCGATTACCTTGACGCCGGCTTTGTCGAGCCTGGACTGAATGTCGTGACAAAGTTGATCGCTGATTTCTTGAATGGACCCTCGCAAAGACATCTCATGGTCTTCGCTATCGTAGGGATGTCGAGAAGCTAGGTTTCTCAATGCCGCCTCGCTTTGCACTGACACATAGTCCTCGTAGTCGTCGACTTCAAACATCGCCTCGGCCGTATTGACAACCTTCCAAACAACCACCGCCGAAATCTCGATCGGATTGCCGTCGCGATCATTCACCTTCGATGGCCGCCCATGCGTCCGAGACTTATGTTGCACGATTTGGCCCGCTTCATTCTTCTTTTCGTTGACCGATGTCGAGCCGGTCTCGAAGTTGCGAATCCGAAGTGAAATTCGCTTCTTGTTGAAGAACGGATTGACCCAAAAAAAACCAGACGTCGAAACGGTGCCTATGTACTTACCAAACAACAACAAAACACGTGCGTCGTTGGGTTGCACTGCCATGCATCCGAACAAACCCACAAAGCACGCCAATCCCAAAAGCAATACGCAGACCAACAACGCCACTATCTTGAAACTGACGGCTGTTATGAAGCCCACAATGGAGAAAGACAATCCTGTGAGCAACAGGCCCAGCATTCCCCAACCGGCTCGCGGAATCAAAACTCTCTCTTGACAGTCATCGGCCATGCGAAATTCCCCCATTTCAAACAAACAAGAAAGGTATATCTAAGTGATATCATAAAGATATACCTACGCCTCGGTTTGTCAAGCAGATTGAGCTCTTTTTTTGTGGGGAACTAGCCCATGGCGATTCAGTGCGTTCCCAATGGTTTGGAATTGCGGCGTTTTGGCGGAAAATATGACTCTAGTTGCAACTGTGTTAGGTAATAGTTTCGTTTACCGAGTTAAGATTGGAGGATCCACCGGCAACTCCGACTGAAGCTACTTGACGATTCGCTATGAACACTTTGATCCGGATTCTCGCTAGGCATCTGCCAATTCTCCTGACTCTTGCGTTGGTTCTACCTTCGATTGCTCGCTCGCAGGATCCTTTTCTAACGAACGATCTTGGGGTCGGCGATCCAGATAATGCGACCAACGCAAATGGGGAAAACGGCCGCACGCAGCCATTGGGAAGCCGTTTTGATCCAAAAGAAAAGAGCGCGGTTGTACTGTCGCTGCGATCGAATCCTCCTCGCACATTGCCCGAACTAGCACGGGCCATTCAACTAATGGCGAGGATTCGACGTTGGGATGAAGTGGGATATTGGCTCGATGAAGCAGTCAAGTTGGGACTCAACGAAGCCAATGCCACGCAAATGGTGCAAGCCGCAGGAACTCAAACGTTCCTACAACTAATCAGCCCTGGCGTAACGTTATCGGATTCACGGAAAGCGAACGCAAAGAAAATTTTGGACTTAGCTTCTGCGGCCATAAACAACCCCAAGAAACTGTACGACAGTGTTGCATCGCTTCGCAGCAAAAACAAATCCGAACGCATCCAAGCCCACCGACACCTAGAATCTGCTGGAAACCGAGGAGTCTCGGCTTTAATCAATCACGTGCTTTCCGAGGGATCTGCCGTTCCTAACCCGACGATGTGCGAATCATTCTTGTTAATGGGCAAGCCAGCTTTTTCAGCTTGGAAAGAAGCAATGACTTCTCCGCATGCGGACGCTAGAGCAAATCTGGCACTGCTGGCGGCAAGGTCCGGTGAATCGTCGTTTGCCACGGAATTATGCGTAGCTGCCATCGATCAACAGATAGATAAGGGAGTCCGAGAGGAACTCGCTAAGGTCGCGGCTGATCGAGACAAATCTATTCCAGAGAGCAAGGTAGTTTATCGCCACGCGATCGATCATATGCAGAAATCCTTGAGGGCTTTCCAGAAGATTCGATGGATGGATGAGCCAGATGCCTACATGACTTGGCAACTTTCGGCCGATGGTCGATCGGTGATGGAAAAACCAGCCCGCTTAGCAGACTTAGATTGGGTCAGGACGGTGCAATTTGCGAACGCAGCCATGCAATGCGGAGAATTTGCCGATAGCAGTTCCGGGTTGGCGGTCGCGATACTGGCAGAAAACGCTTTGCGCTCCTCGCCTGACGCAGCCAGTACTATGACGCTTGCGAATGTCGCGCCACGCCTACCCGGGTCGATTCTGGATAGCTATGAGTTTGCGTGCCTTGTTTGGGATGGAGCGGAAAGTAGCAATCTCGCGTCAGGCCAGCTTATTGCAGTGCGAAATCTCGAGCGTTGGGCAACTTCAACGACCATACCAAACGCGGTTCGAGAACGACTTGCTCATGCGTGCGGGTCCGGCTTTGCCTCTGTTCGTTACGCTGCTGCGCAAGCAATGCTCGGAACCATGTACACTCAAGCCGGCGACGGTACAATTCATCTAACGGACGTGCATTTCGATGGTAGGAATCGACTTGAGCGAGTCCTTTCTGAAATGAGGTTGCTGGAGGCGAGCCCGCTGGCCTTGGTCGTAGGAGGAGCCGCAGACCTCAGGACGCATATTCGTAGTCTCTTGGAATCCTTTGGCTTCCGCGTTTTGGAAACAGCCTCGGCATCACAAACCATGAGCGTTCTGCGAGATGGACAACCGATTGAGGCGGTTTTTGTGGTTTCTCATGTGCTGGAGATGAACCTTGGTGATTTGACACAGCGGGTGCGAGCCAATCCGGCTACTGCAACTTGCCCAATTGCCATGCTTGCTGCATCCTTAAGCAGAGGAGAACATGAGATTGCTGGCGCGGACACCCGAGTGGTGATGGGGAGTGTTCCGCCCGAACAGGCCGATTTCGCCGATATTCTGCGCCGGATGAGGGTCGTAACCCAATCCCCTTTGATGGATGCTACCAACCGAAACGTTTGGCGAGAACTATCTTCTGCTTATTGGGTAGACAGGCAAAGCAAGTTTGTATCGGCCCAACCAAGGTCCCTTTATGCTCCGGTGGTCGACACCCCTGTTAGCCAACTGCAACTCATTCAGTTAGCTATCGACAACTCAAGATCGTTGCCCCAACGCGAGCAGGCTAGCCAAAATTTTGTGCAATCCGTGAAGCAATTTGGTGTTATGATCTCTTCCGAGACTGTTAAGGCTCAGTACGATGAGTATAACAAGCGAGGTCCAGACGAACTTGACCTCAGAAATCTCCTTGGACGCATATTGGATGCGATCGAGGCGGCGCAGGGAGATCGGCCTTGGGCCGAAGTCGCACCCTAATGAGGGTCGAGCGTTCAGACGCCGACTCAGGATTTTTGGCGTCAACAACGAGTTAGTACCACATGGCCAGTTTCGGGCTGGAAAACGAAGGAAACTATCGTCACAACAGCAGTGTTCAACTGCCGGGCGTGATCGGTTCTTGCCCTGCTATGCAGGATGTTTTTCGTATCACCAGACGCGTCGCGATGAGCAATGCCTCGGTTCTGTTATTGGGCGAGACCGGGACCGGCAAAGAAGTCATCGCCAACGCCATTCATCACCTTAGCAATCGCAACGGTGGTCCGTTTGTCAAAGTCAATTGCGGCGCCCTAAGTGAAAGCCTGCTGGAGAGTGAGCTCTTTGGACACGTCCGGGGCGCTTTTACGGGAGCTGTAGGGAACCGTGCCGGGCGGTTCGAAACCGCTCACACTGGGACAATTTTCTTGGATGAGATCAACAGCACCTCGATGCACCTTCAAGTTAAGCTTCTCCGAGTTTTGCAACAAAGGGAATTTGAAAGAGTTGGTGACACGGAGACAATTACGGTCGACACGCGTGTCATTGCGGCGAGCAATCGGGATTTGGCCGACGAGATCCGACAGGAAAAATTCCGCGAGGATCTCTATTGGCGTCTAAACGTGGTGCCCATCGAACTACCGCCTCTTCGAAAGCGAAGGGACGACATTCCTGCACTGATCGCCCATTTCTTGCATCAGTACAGTGCGAGCAACGATCGATATGTTGTCCATATCCAGCGTGAAGCCATGCAGGCATTGCAGGACTATCATTGGCCAGGTAATGTTCGCGAGCTCCAAAACTATATCGAACGATCTGTCGTGATGGCAGACTCGGACGAGTTAACGGTCCAGCTTTTGCCCGGTTGCGTTACAGGAGCGACACCGCCTACCCATTCGATCGAATCCCGCCTAATGGATTTCGATTCGTTGGTAAAAGATGTCGTCCAGGAAGGAATTCGCAATTGCGATTCCGAACAAACGGATTTGCACAGCAAGGTCGTAGACCAAGTTGAGAAGGAGTTGATTGCACAAGTACTCTCAGCTTGCAATTACGTGCAAACCAAAGCCGCGACGCGGTTGGGAATCAATCGAAACACGCTGCACAAGAAGATGAAAGACTATAACCTAGAGGGGCCTGACTCGGGCGAATAAGCCTTAGAGCCGCGTACTCTCCCCACAAGGATCATTATGCCACATCGCTTCAGTTCTATTCCCGACGCAGTCGCTGCGATCGCTCGCGGTCAGGTTGTAATCGTCCTCGATGATGAAGATCGCGAAAACGAAGGGGACTTCGTCTGCGCTGCACAAAGTGTCACCACCGAAACCATCAACTTCATGCTTCAGGGCCACGGCCAGCTGTGCGCACCTGTCTTGCCATCGGTCTGCAGTCGACTGGAGCTGCGGCCTCTCGTCGAACTGAATACGTCTCCCCTCAGCACCGCGTTTATGACCCCGGTCGATCACGCGGGATGCAAAACAGGTATCACCGCGGGTGAACGAGCCGAAACCATTCGGCGGCTTGCCAACGAGTCAAGCAAGCCCACGGACTTTGTCAAACCGGGACACGTCTATCCACTCGTGGCCAAAGAGGGTGGCGTCTTGCGTCGTGCTGGACACACCGAAGCCGCCGTTGACTTGGCACGTATGGCGGGATTGAATCCCGCAGGCGTGCTATGCGAAATCCTGAACAGCGAAGGGGACCGAGCAACCCGAGACGAGTTGTTGGAGATGGCGGCCAAGCACCGCTTGGAAATCATCACGGTAGAACAGCTTATTTCGCATCGCCGCGTCAATGAGAAGCTTGTGACGCGAGCCGCACAAGCCAAGTTGCCAACCAAATACGGTGACTTCGACATCATGATTTACGGCGTCCAGTTTGAGACTCAGGAGCCAATGGCCCTGGTGATGGGAAACATTCACGACGAATCCGATCCCGCGCCACTGGTTCGAATGCATAGCAGTTGTTTTACCGGCGATTTGATATCTTCCTTGCGGTGCGACTGCGGCGATCAATTGCACCAAGCCTTGGAGGCGATCGCCCGAGAGGGACGTGGCGTCCTGGTTTACTTGCCGCAAGAAGGACGAGGTATCGGTCTAGCACAAAAGATTCGGGCATACGCGTTGCAGGAACATGGCCTCGACACGGTTGAAGCCAACCATGCGCTGGGCTTTAAAGCCGACATGCGAGACTATGGCGTTGGCATCCAAATTTTGAAGGACTTGGGACTTCGTCGCATTCGACTGCTGACGAACAACCCCAAGAAGACGGAAGCCTTCAACCTGCGAGGCTTTGATCTGACGGTCACCGATCAAGTGCCAATCATTTCGAAGGTTAACGAGTATAACGCTATCTACCTCGCAACCAAACGGGACAAAATGGGGCACAACCTGCCGTAATCCCCCTGGACTGCTCCGATTTGGACTGCTCCGATTCATCGGAGCTTTTAGATCGCCCTGCGTCCAGAACCGCTATACTACTACCATCGAATCGCACTCAACCGCCGTGTGATCTTAAAGCTGGGATGAATCCCAGCACTCCAAATTAAAAAAACACCTTTTCTGCGGTTCCACGCAACATCCATTGCTTGTCTTCTTTGGACAAGAAGTCAAGGCGATCGCGTAGGAGACCAATGGAATCCGCATAGTTGTGCCCGCCGACCACTTGATAGGGGCAATCCGAAGCCCACATCAAACGGTTTGCTCCAAACTCCCGAACCAAGCGCTGAATCATGTCGCCAAGATCCATGTAAGGTGCCTGCTTCTTGCCCAACGCATAAAACGCGCTGGTCTTCACGAAGACATTGTCGAATTTGGATAGCCGACAAAGGTTGTCCAAGTCCATCGAATGGATCGTACCGGATACGCCAATCCTTGCAAAATGGTCGATGACAACGCGAGTTTTGGGATGTTTTTCACACATCGTTTGCACCGAAGGCAAAGCATCCGGATCGGTAAGCAGGCACATGCTCTGTCCTGAGTCCGCCGCATGACTCCACAATTTTTTTATTGCGTTGGACGTGACCCAAGCACTGGCTTTTTGCTTATCGGCATAGAGTCGAAAACCGCGAACCCCTTTTGCGCCCAACGACTTCATCGTCGCAACCAAATCGGACTTGCCTTCGTCAACAATGGCAACTCCAGCAAACACTCCAGGGTGTTTTTCCATGCAATCAAGCATGTACTGATTGTCGAACTTATAGAAACTCATTTGAATCAATACGATCCTTGCGACACCTTGTGGTTTGCAATGGGCGAATAATTCCTCTGGCGTAAAACTAACGGGAGCCATATCGGATTCCTTAAAGGATTCCGCCAATGGGTACTTTTTCGTATCCGGCGTCCAGACATGCACATGCGCATCAATCCATTGTGGCTGGGGTTCATTGGCCCCGACCTGCAGTGTTCGCAAAGCCAAGCCGCTCACGGCGGTCGTTTGAATAAAGTCACGTCTTGAAATCATCGCGTTGCTCCTTTTGCAGATGGTAAGGAAGTTAGAATTGTACTTGATGCATGTTAGCAATTGAGCGACAGTCGATTATTTTTCGTGTGGCACGTCCTAGAGCGCTAGTTATGGGCGTGGGAAGTTCAGTAAAGGTTTCAAGCGACTCACCACGCCCTTCGTAACCTCAGGGACGTGCCACACGAGCCAGGACTCAACACGCCCCGCTAGCGAATCGTTGCCAACCGAACTCGCGGGTGAATGGCGACTGTTTCGTCTCCGGAAATCAATTGGCAGCATCCTTCCTGTATCATCACTTGCAGCCGCATCGTTCGCTGAAGAAACCGAGTTGCGGCGTCTACCTCGGCAGCGTCCAAGTCGACTACAGTCAAATTCCTTAAACGGGCCAGCGCGCTTTCGATCTTGCTCCACCACACTTCAGCAGAATTGCCGCTGTAGGTGACGAGGATCACTTGTTGAGCGCGTCCACAAGCTCTTCGAATGGCGGATTCATCAGGTTGCCCAAGTTCGATCCAGCTCTCGATGTTACCCGTATAGTCACGTTGCCAGAGATCGGGATCCTCCTCGCTGCTCAATCCACGACCAAATTCAAGCCGTTCGTGTGCGAACAAAGCAAAAGCAATGACCCGAGCGATCAATCGACGATCGTTTTCGGACGGGTGCTGAGCCAACGTCAAACTATGTGTCGCGTAGTAGCTCCGATCGATATCGCTGATTTCAAGTTCAGCCTTGTACACTGTTGCTTTGGTTGCCATAAAAAATTATTGAGTGAGGAATTCAAATTGCGTGGGGCCTAGACACCTTAGGTTGAGCGGGAGCTTGCCTCCCCTCAACCTTGTTTTGGCGTCCTACGTAACGGCCCGATAACCGCCGCACTTCGCTCCCGCCTCCCCCGCCGGCGGTCGAGGCGGAGCGAAGTGCGGTACTTTAGGTCTGAGCCTCATTTTAGTACGCCAAAACGGCGTCCGTCGGAGAAAAGCTCCGATCGGACGAAAAGCTTCACAGCGTTGCTCCCAGCGGGAGGGTGACTAAACTGGATGAGTTGCGGAGAAGTTACGCCAGCACAAGGCGGCAATAGCTGAGCACCAT
>JANMHA010000489.1:0-6279 GCA_031374925.1 Pirellula sp.
TCTCGACGCCTTCCAACAGCGAGTCGCCGCGCCGCTTTTGGGCGGAGTGGATAACGCCCGCGACTTCCTCCGCTTCGCTCGGCTGCTGAGCGATCGAAACCAGATTCCCGCCGCACTCCCGAGCATCTATGGTCGTCTGGCTTCACTCCCCCCAGACGCCGCACGAAGATGGTGTTGGCTGGCAAACCAATTGGCTTCGTTTGTCCCCCTGGATCCATAGAATGGAGTTACGGTGAGGGGAGTCCCAGGCGGAATAAAAGGGGACGCAGCCAATGCGGCAGACTCGTCCATTGCTGCTCTGTTTAATGTCGCGCCTAACCAGCTATCTCATCGTGGAGTCAATCATTCGGTCGAATTGTAGAACAGTCAAGCAGCCAAGCTTGAAGAAGGAAAGCTGTCGAAGCTCCGGCGTGTCAAACCGGAGCGAGTTGAGGTTTGGCGAACTCATCTTTGTTGGTTGCGTCCCTGCCCCAAACTTGCTACCAAGAGATGAACCGCCAAATGCGGGTCCGCAGACTAGCCATGTAGCGTGGCTGAGGGCAGGAAAAATCCGTCCCCTATGTCGGTTTTGGTTCGTCCGTTTCGCGTTTGAAGGTCAATAGGCCGATGGCGATCGCACCAAAGGTAATTGCCATGTCAGCGACATTGAATACCCCTGTTCGAATCGGGCCAATTCCGACATTGATAAAGTCTGTGACGAGTCCGTTGTTACACACGCGATCAATAAGATTGCCAACGCCCCCGGACAATACGTACACGAGCGAGACAAAGAGTAGAAGCGGAATGTTTCGCTTGAGGATGAGAAAAGACAATAGGCCCAGCATCATGACGCAATTAGTCCCGACAAACAGACCTGTCCGAAAGCTATTCGGCAAGTTTGCGCCAACACTCAGAAACCCCCCTGGGTTCTGCGCGTAATCAAGTCGCACCGTATCCGCGAAAAATGAGCGTGGAGGTTGGTCGCGTAGTGAGTTCATTGCGATCGTCTTTGTCGCTTGATCGCAACCAACGCAGGAACACAAAATTGTCAACGCCAGAAAGAGGCGAAATCGATGTTGGCTTATTTTGTTCACGGCGATTCCTTTCTTGGTGGACGATCTAATCGTAATCCGGCGCGGCGCCAGTCAACACAGTCTTAGTGTACCCCATCTGTCTAGCCGATTGGGCAGTCCTGATAGATTTAAGTAGGTTGCTCCTGTTCGCCGTGAGTCGCACGCCGTAGTTCGTCTCCCGGTTTAACCAGAGCTGCCGCTCGCCTTAGTGCGTGGCAAAGTTCGACTTCGACCAGACTAGGTACGACTGGCACGCCAAAAAAAGTAGTACATCTCTGGCGGGCGTGATCTGATCTCACTCGCCAGCCTATCGAGGAAAAATTTGGTTCGTTTCACACATTCGAGATATACCATTACGTTAGACCCGCGAACCTTTGGGTCATCCGTTGTAACGCTGGCCTTGGCTTGTCGTTCCAGCTGGTCTTCCTGAAAAGCGAGATCTCCAGCCCAAACCGCGTAGTAGGTTCTAATGAAGTTATTCTCGTTAACGGAGTGAATAGTGATTCCAATATCGTCAGCCTTATTCTTGAGCGAGTAAGAGTAGTCGATCATTGGCTCCTTGGCGATACCATTGCCGTTTTCGTCAATAAACCAAGTCTCAACGAACTCAATATCGTCCTGGAGTCTCGATGAACTTACCCCGACGAGAAGTGCCGCTGAATATCTTTCTGACGCTTGCTGCATCCAGCAAACCGCAAACTGAACTGTACCTGCACCCGCCGTGCAGCTTGCCAGTATCAAAAGTGCAAATCTTCTCGACATTTTCCTGTCCCGTAGCAGGACAAGAGTGATTGCTGCAATCAACCACGCGATTGCAATTGAAAGTAGTTGCATAAACCGAGTTGCCCGATTCTCATTGTGTTGCCCCTGACCGTGCGTCAAATTGCGGTGCAGCCAACAGAACCAGTAACTCTCGGTCGCGGCGCCCGTAAACACATTTTGATTGTACCCTGTCTGGCTGGTCCAATGGGCTGAAGGCTGCTTGGAGGATGATTGGCTGGGAGCCAAGTAGCTCCGACGCTCCGGCGTGTCAAACCGGTGCGAGTTGGCAGTGCTCGGTTGGCATTTAGCGTTCTGGTGTGTTCCGCTGTCGATGTTCGGCTGGCCAAAACGCAGGTAGATAAGGTCTGGCTTCTACGGCTTGGCCAATGCCACCGTGGGGGCTTTTGAAGTCGACGTCTGGGTACTGTCGTTCGCAGCAGCTTTCGTAGCTTCTGCTCGTGTTGCGACCGCGTTCTCGCTGGCAATTTCGCCGACCTTGCGTGTAATTGCAATCGAGTCAACTTTCCGAACACCGCTTAGCTAGTCTTGTGGCGCAAACAAAAGTGGAGCAAACTCGCGCAGGCTTCGTCGCCAAGTTTGCCACTCGTGCGCTGTCTCGGGTGACAAATAGTAATGGCTATTAATGCCGATTTCCTTCAAGGCTTTGGTCGTGGCACCAGGGTCACCGCCGCGGCGAGGCGATCCTCCGCCACCGACTTCTTTGCTCCCATAGCTAACGAAAACGAGCTTGACCTTTTCTTTAAAGCCCGGGGCCTTTTCAACCTCTTCTGTGCTAATCGTTGCACCGCTAAACAGCCCAATATGCGAGAACTTATCTACATGCTTCAACGTGATAGTCTTTGTTTCCATGCTTCCCATCGATAGGCCAGCCATGGCGCGATTCGGCTGATCGGCTAAAGTCCGGAAGTTGGAATCAATGTAAGGAATCAGCTCGTCTACGAGCACTTTTTCGAAAGGGCGAATATCAAAGTTCGCCATTCCGCCCATACGAACTTCGTTCGTCATCCCATAAGTCATCGCAATGATAAATGGTTTTGTTTTCCCTTCAGCGATCAGGTTATCCATGATCAAACCAGCGTGGCCTTGAGCCCCCCAGCCATATTCGTTTTCACCCCAACCATGTTGCAGGTAAAGCACCGGATAACGGGTCGCTTGATCGGCGTCATAGCCCGGCGGGGTGTAGACAAAGGCTCGACGATTGGTGTCGGTGCTTGGCGAGAAGAAGAGCACTTCACGAAGCTGTCCATGTGGGACATTCTTGACAGCGTAAACCTCTTTGTCCTTGGCAGGAACTTCAACACCGCTACCCCAACGCATCGCACCAAAGTAGTACTTGCTGTTGGGATCGGGCACTTCAGCACCGTCAATTTTGAGCGTGTAATAGTGAAATCCTTCGTCCAGTGGGCGGGTAAAACCCGTCCAAACACCCTCATTGTCCTTTACGAACACGCTGCTCTCCCGAAAGCTGCAAGAGACACTTGTTGCCTCAGGCGCAACCACCCGAAACTTTACTCGCCCTTCCGAGTTTACTTGCGGATAAACTTTGCCATCTTGGTTGGTGGGCACCGGTTTCCAATCGTCTACCGGCACGACTTCCTGAGCTAGTAATGTTTGGCCGACCAAAATCAAGAACAAGAAGAATTGAAGATGTGTTTTTGCCATCGCACGTCCCTTGGAACGAGAAGAGGAAGTAGTGACCGAAGGCCACAAGACAGTGAGTTCCGTATTAAACACCATCTTGCGCGGGCAAAAGTTTCCCTGCTCGTTTTCTTCTGGTTCGTGCAGACGAAGTCGCGAGTTTCATGCCATCGATGGCAATAGAAGGAAAATTGCCTTAATGCCAATGGGCCTCGCAATCGTTTCACCTCCTCCCAAAGCGTTTTCCATGCTCCCTGTTCCTCTGTGGGAAGTTCCAGAATTTTTTCATTTCGAACGTTTGCCAAGTCAGTATCTCTCTCCCAGTGCGCGAGCGTGGTACAAATTGTTTTACGATCTTCTTCGTTTGCGTTTTCAAGAGAGTGCTTCCATCGTTCAAGTTCTTGTTGGAGCCATTTAAGAGCTTGACTTCGTAATTTGAATTTGGCGATACCATCTAGAGGAGGATCATCGATGCATGCAGTCGAGCAAGCTAGGACAGAGGCACAGGCTGCGTTGTAGGTTGGAGAGCAAGTATTCCGAACAACAGATTGCGATCAGCGGACATTGGAGTTCTCGTTTACTGGGCGGCAAGTGGCATCCGACTGAAATTACAGTGCAGGTGCAATGGCGAAGGAACGCTTTGCAAACGTCACGACGATAGGCCGAGGCCAAACCATGGATAAGTGGAAGTCTCGACCAGATCAGCCGGACAACCACTGTTTCGATTGTTTTGTTGGAGCATCCATGGCTGCGTCCATACAGGGATGCGTGCTTTTTGGAACCGATTGTAGCCGGACAGCCAAACGGAATGAGCGAGTTAGCTTCAAGGCTCTACAGAAAAGGCGGAAGACTTGAAGATCTTTGTATTGTGTACCATTTCGACGCTCCGGCGTGTCAAACCGGAGCGAGTCGGCGGTGAGCTATGCCAAAACATCAAATCTAGGCCTGGCTTGCTATCCGCAGTCTTCGTTAACGGCGGGGAGTGAATCTCTCGTGCAGGAAAGGATATAACCGGAATGCACCAAATCGCCAGATTCATGTGCATCGCCAATCAGCGCTCGCAGTTCGTTTTCATCACGTATCCCATACCGCGTGGAAAGTTGCTTGCCAGCAAATCGCGATAAACGATCCCAGTCAAACCCGTCGATCTGCCCTTCGTCACCAAAATCAAAGTCGACCGAAGTGTCCGGCAATCGTACCGCGCAACCGAACCCATGAATGAAGTATTCGCCGCCCCCCACAAGGTCACCGCGACCAGGTACGTCGTAGCCGACCCACTCTGTCGTCGTCGCAGGCCGCGGGATACCACTTGCTTCAAGTGCCGCTATGGCTCGTGCAACAGTGGCTTTGTAGGCGTCGATAAGAGCATATAGCCGTTCATTCATAGTCAGCACATTGTAACGCGGATCAACAAATCGCGAGACGTTGGAATATCAGATCGTGAGAATATCGCGAGATGGGTCTAGCGAACTACTTGGAGGTTAGTGTTTGGCTTGGGGAGTAAACACCGACGCTCCGGCGTGTCAAACCGGAGCGAGTTGGCGAACAATGGAAATAGCACTTCGGATGTTCGACTGCATCTGGCTAGCTACTCTCTCCTTGGTGTTCGTCCTATTAAGGCTTGCTATGTTATCAATGCACTACCTAGGCCGCAAACTACGAAAATGGGTTAATGAATACTTATTGAGGAAGCGAGAAACGATTGGGAACCAAAATGGATAGGTCGCCTATGGCAAATTTGTGTGTGGGTAGTCACACTAGTGCCGGTCAAGCTTCGTCTTTCAGAGTCTACGCTGTATGTCAGATGTCACCCAAATCCTTTCTAAAATCGAATCGGGAGATCCTAAGGCGGCTGAACAACTGTTGCCGCTCGTTTATGACGAATTACGCAAACTGGCAGCAGTCCGATTTGCACATGAGAAACCTGGTCAAACTCTGCAAGCGACCTCGTTAGTGCATGATGCCTATATTCGATTGGTCGATGTGAAACAGGCACAGCATTGGAACAGCCGCGGGCACTTTTTCGCAGCTGCAGCTGAAGCGATGCGGCGGATTCTTGTTGATCAATCGAGACGGCGAAAAGCCGCAAAGCGAGGCGGTGGCGGTCAGCGCGAAGAGCTTCACGAATCGGCAATCCCCGATGAAAGTTCGTCTGACGAGCTACTCGCTGTCGATGAGATATTAGATCAACTGGCTGAAATCGACCCCGAAGCAGCAAATCTAGTCAAGCTCAAGTTTTTCGTTGGCTTGACGATGAACGAAGTCGCCGACGCGATGGGAATTTCTGTTCGCACCGCGTACGATATTTGGGCTTACGCACGTACCTGGCTACGTCAAAAAGTAACTTTGGGCTGACTCTTTTTCAGCTTACAAACATTTTGATGGAATTTCTTGCAGTGTTCGCTTGTGGAATACGCACTGTCTCTCAACCAACATCTGAAAGCGTAGAACAATGACCGAGCGAGAAATCTTTACAGCAGCTTTAGCCAGGGAAAACCCTGCTGAACGTGCTGCCTTTCTCGACCAAGTATGCCCTAATAGAGAACCAATACGACTGAGAGTCGAGTCATTGCTGGACGCACATCAACGACTCGATGGCTTTATGGCCAAGTCGGATCAAGCTGTCGTGGTCGTCCGACCTCTTCTCGAAAGTCTCGGCTCCTACATCGGTCCCTACAAACTGATCGAGCAAATCGGCGAGGGTGGCATGGGCGTCGTCTACATGGCTGCTCAAAAAGAGCCTGTCCGCCGAATGGTTGCCTTGAAAGTCATCAAGGCCGGTATGGACACCCAGCAGGTCGTGGCC
>JANMHA010000005.1:0-16426 GCA_031374925.1 Pirellula sp.
GGCAGCAAGTTCAGCGACTTGTTTCTCAAGTTCCTTGCAGCGGGTACAATCCGGTTGTGGCGAGTCTGTTTCCATCGCTACAACATAACCCAGACCGTCGGTCAATTAAAATATCAGTTTACCCCCGGTAAACACGTACAATTTATTGGTGTTGATAGTAAACGCAGGTTTTTCGGAAAGCCCCTGAAAGCTCCCCGCAGCTCCCTTTAACTTCAATCCAACTTCCAGTCGCATTCCATCCTCTTCCGTAAGCGTACATCGAACGTACTGCCTTGGGTTTTCGCTTAACTTGAGTGCTTGATCTTCGGATAGCTTCAAAACGATTCGCGGTATGGCTGCATTCTCAAAAAAGTCATCGCTTCCATCACGCCGTTCGGTAGTGATCCGCGACGCCCAAGAATCGGCCCCCTCTACCGATGGCGTCTTGCCCGAGGATCGCTCAGTCGAAGGCCGACAACCGGAAAACACAACCAAACCAAGTAAAATAAAACAAGGGAGGTATCTTCGGAGACACGGAGATAGCAACATTTTCAACTGTCCCTGAGAGGCATAAAGGTCGCGTTCATAAAACAGGAGGCATTAATTGGCAGACGACTAGACCAAGTTTCCTGCGTTATTCTAACGACCAAGATCCACGGCACAATAAACTCCCCAACAATGGACCTTATTGCAAGGCTCTGCTCAGCCAGAGAAATCGTTGCCGAAAATCCTTTACGGCGTTGGGGCAACCCCGCGCGGATAAGTGCCTTAACTTGGCTCGTTCCGTTAGTGGTGGCGTATATTCAGTTTTGGGAATAGATTCGAAGGAAAAAAATTGACTTGAAGTTAGTGGTGTTAGAATCAATGTCAGGTGATGAGGGAATTTGAACGTATTCCGTTTTTGAAAGCAAATTTAGTTGGAATCGAAATTTCGAAGGGCTGCACTAGCTAGCGGACTGATTGCGGACCCGCAATGGGAATATTGCTTGCGGTTGCTCCGATTTCGCTGCGCTACCGAACCGCAACCTGTCCCGTCCGAATTGGAAGACAAGTTGCTGCGAGCTATCTTCATCGAGCAAGGCGCGTTGACTGAATACCAAGCAGTTCAGCTAAGCGATGGACGAGTCAAACTGACGCTAGGCCCTTACATCATTACGGAATTCATTGGCCAGGGGGGCATGGGGCATGTCTTCAAAGCAATCCACAAAGTGATGGGCCGAGTGTGTGCCGTCAAGACGCTTCCCGTTGGTAGACTGACTCCGCAGACTCTGGATGGTTTCACACGCGAGATTCGACTGCAAGCGAAACTCGATTGCTCCTACCTAGTCCGTGCGTACGATGCAGGAAAGGACGGAACGGTACATTATCTGGTTACAGAGTACGTACCGGGAATGGACCTGCGGCGTTTGATTAAAGCTAAGGGGCCGCTACCACAAGAACAGGCAGCCAGCATTATCATGCAAGCCGCTTACGGGCTAGAGTATGCCCATCAGCAGGGAATGGTCCATCGAGACGTTAAGCCAGGAAACATCCTCGTCACCCCAGACGGAATCGCGAAAGTCTCTGACGTTGGACTCGCGGCCTTTACTGCAAACTTAGTCGATGACCCTCGGGCCGGCAAGATTGTTGGTACGGCCGACTACCTTTCACCCGAACAGATTCGCACGCCACTTGCCGTTGGACCTGTCAGTGATGTCTACTCCCTGGGTTGTACCTTGTATTACACAGTATGTGGCAAAGTTCCGTTTCCCGGCGGAGACACCGCCCATAAATTGCGTCGGCATTTAGAAGAGACCCCCTTTCACCCTCGCCGCTTTGCAGAAAATATCAGCGAAGAATTCGTAGATATCATTGCCGAGATGATGGACAAGGATCCCAACAAACGGATCCAAACGTGTGCCGAAGTAGCCGCAAGACTGGAACCCTGGGCGATGGATTCGTCTCAAATCACACAACCCAGGATGTCGCGGGGGCCTTGGTCGTCTCCACCGCCACTTTCATTGGACCCCGACGCCGCAGTCCTACAAGACGAGTTTGCACAGGAAGCGTCCCTTCACTCCAACGATTCAAATCCATCCCAACGGAATTTTTCAGAAAACCAACTCCAGGCCGATTCTCGTGGATTGCCAATCGATGCGGTAGAATCTTTGGGCACAAATCAGGACAGCGCAGTAAAAAACAGATTGGTAGCCAGCAAGGGAATGGTGATCGGATTGACCGTCGCCATTTTGCTTCCGCCAGCTTTATTAGTCGGCGCCATCATCGGCTACTTGATCGCGATCAAGTGGTTTTAGCGTTGGAGACGTAGCTAGCGACTTCGGCTCACCCACCATTCCACCACTTCACCACTTCACCACTTCACATGATTCGAGCAATTCTTTACTTCTCCGGGCGAGTTCAAGGAGTCGGATTTCGTTTTACGGCGAACGAAATAGCAAAGAGATTTGATGTCACAGGTACGGTTGAGAATTGTGAAGACGGCCGGGTAAAGATCGTAATTGAGGCGAAATCTGAAGAGATCGATTGCTTTATCGAAGCGTTAAAAGCCACGATGCCAGGCAAAATAAAGCAAATGGATCGATTTGAGTCGGAACCAAGCCATGAGTTTGAGAACTTCTCAGTGCGACGTTAGCGGGTTATCCTGTTGCCTGCATCGAAGTCCGAATCCACATCACAACCATTCAGCGACACTCCAAAATGAAAAAGCTTTCTGCAGGCGGCGGTTGGCAAGCGATCCGATACACTTTTCGAAAAGGTATTGAGTCCGGCGGATTGTGGAAACTTTATCGAGCATTGCGATCCCGAAATGCTTGTAAGACCTGCGCGCTTGGCATGGGCGGCCAACATGGTGGGATGGTAAACGAAAAAGGGGCTTTTCCCGAAGTCTGCAAAAAATCAATCCAGGCCATGGCGGCCGACATGCAGCCAGCAATCACGGCTGATTTTTGGGCAAAGCACCCGATTTCTCAGATTCGCAACTGGTCTCCAAGGCAGCTGGAAACGAGTGGTCGATTGATTCAACCGATCCTATATGAGCAGGGAACTGAACATTATCGAACCATCACTTGGAATGAAGCTTTTGATCGGATCGAGGCGAAATTAAAGCAACTTTCCGCCGACGAAACATTTTGGTACTTCAGCGGTCGCAGCAGCAACGAAGCTGGTTTTTTGTTGCAGTTGCTAGCGCGGCTTTACGGTACGAATAATGTCAACAATTGCAGCTTTTATTGTCATCAAGCAAGCGGAGTTGGTTTGCAAACTACCCTCGGGACGGGAACAGCAACCGTGGTCTTGGAAGACCTAGATCATTGCGATACGATCTTTATCATCGGAGGCAATCCGGCCAGCAATCACCCCCGACTGATGACGACCTTGATGCATCTGAAACGCCGTGGCGGAAAGATAATCGTCATCAATCCGATGCGGGAACTTGGGCTGGTACGTTTCAAGGTCCCCAGCGATCCGATGAGCCTCTTCTTCGGCACCAAAATCGCAACCCATTACGTTCAACCTCACATTGGGGGCGATCTTGCGTTGCTCACCGGAGTTTCTAAGGCCATTGTGGAAATGGGGGCACATGATTTAGAGTACCTTCAAAAATACTGTAACAACGTGGAAGCCCATTTAGCTGGATTAGTGGCCACTAGTTGGCGCGAGATCTGCCAAAAAAGCGGTGTCGACGAATCCGTTATTCGCGAGATTGCCGCGGTTTATTCCAATAGCCAAGGATCTGTTTTTTCCTGGACAATGGGAATCACTCATCACGTACATGGGGTTGAAAACGTTCAAGCCATTACCAATCTTGCATTGCTGCGAGGCATGATTGGTCGAAAGGGGGCAGGTGTCATGCCGATTCGAGGCCATTCCAACGTTCAAGGTATCGGTTCTGTCGGCGTAACTCCAAAGCTCAAGGACGAGTTGTTCGAGAATCTTTCCAAACAATTTGGCGTGAAGCTGCCAACGACGAAAGGACGCGACACCATGGATTGCATAGAGGCGTCAAAGTCCGGAGAATTGAAATTTGGTCTTTGCCTAGGCGGGAATTTGTATGGCTCCAATCCCGACGCTCAATTTTCCGACGAAGCCCTCTCAAAACTCGACTTGCTCGTTATGCTCAACACCACGCTGAATACAGGCCATGGGCGAGGCCTTGCAAAGTCGACCATCGTTCTACCAGTTTTAGCGCGCGACGAAGAGCCGGAACCGACCACTCAAGAGTCGATGTTCAACTACGTGCGTTTAAGCGATGGTGGTCCAAGGCGACTACCCGGGCCCCGTAGCGAGGTCAGCATCATATCCGAGATCGGACGGCGTGTGCTCGGCAATACAACCCCCGTCGATTGGGAGCAAATGCAAAAATCCAATACAATCCGTCACTGGATTTCAAGGGTCGTACCAGGATACGAGGAAATCGATACTATTGCCAAGACTGGAAAGGAGTTTCAAGTCGGCGGGCGAACCTACCATGAGCCCAAGTTCAACACCCAAGATGGGAAAGCAAAACTCTACACCCACCGAATCCCAGATTTAACTCATCTTGCCGAAAACCAGCTTCGAATGATGACGGTTCGAAGCGAAGGCCAATTCAACACGGTTGTTTACGAGGACTACGATTTGTATCGCAATCAAGATCGTCGCGATGTCATATTGATCAACCCAAAGGACATGGAACGCATGGGGCTTACAAACGACCAGCTTGTTACGGTCAGTAACGATACAGGCCGAATGCACAATATCCTTGCTCGTTCATTTGAGGACATCCGGGACGGCAGCGCCATGATGTACTATCCCGAATCCAATGTACTTGTTCCGCGAACCGTCGACCCTCAGTCGCGAACTCCAATGTTTAAAAACGTCTTGGTCACGATTTCAAAACAAACCGTAGACTAATGAGGTCAGTGACGGTCTGACCCCATGCCCCAATCGAAGGGTCGTTTTCGTTCGTGCGCTCGCGTATGTCGGCTCTAGTCTATTCGTAGATTGGGAAGAAGCAACCAAAGGCGCTTTCGCAGAAGGCACCTGGATCGTTGAATCGCTGGTTCTTGTCGAGGGAACTAACCGTGTCCATCTCAGTTTGGGTTAGCTCGAAGCCGGCGAGATCGATATTCTCCCGAAGCCGTTCGATTTTGGTGGTTTTCGGAATGACGGCCGTCCCACGTTGGACACCCCAGCGAAGGACGATTTGGGCGGCAGAACGGTTATGGGAATCTGCAATCGATTGAACGACAGGATGATTAAGGACGGAGTCACTTTCCGTTGCCATACCCAGCGGAACATAGGAAGGCGCTCCTAACGGGGAAAAGGCTGTGACCGCAATGGACGCTTCGCGACAAAATCGAAGAAGCTTGGGCTGTACCAAATAGGGGTGAGCCTCTACCTGCAAGACGCTCGGTCGAATTCGGCATTGCGAAAGCAGATCACGAATGAGCGATACACCAAAATTACTGATACCAATGGATCGCACCAAACCTGCATCAACAAGTTCTTCCATGGCTTGCCAAGTCTCTCGAATTGGAACCGAGTCGGGAATCATTTGTGGTTCGGAAACATCTGGATCAAAAACCCAACCTGCCGGATAACGAGTTTCTATTGGAACGTGCTGAAGTGCGATCGGGAAATGAATCAAATACAGGTCGAGATAATCTAGCTTCAAGTCCCGTAGAGACCGTTCAAGAGCTGGTTTTACGTGCTCCGGTCGATGATACGTATTCCATAACTTGCTCGTCACCCAGAGTTCATCGCGATGGCAGAGCCCTTGACGAGCCACACGGGCGATCCCCTCGCCGACGTCGGCCTCATTTCCGTAGTCGGCGGCACAATCCAAATGGCGATAACCGATTTTGACAGCTTCCACCGTTAACGCGGCCGCTGTAGTTTGCTCTACTTTCCAATAGCCGAGCCCTACGGCGGGAATTGGTTTCGAGTTCGACACGGCAACGGAAAGCCTATTTGGCTGGAAGTCCAGTTTTATCTGACTTGAATTCGGCATTCTAGGTGCTTATTAATCGTGATGTTCGGGTGTAATGGGTCCTCGCAAGGAATACAAATGATAACGAATCAAGACGCAAAAATCAGTCGGACTAGGCACGGCAGCAATTTATCTGTCAAAACGGTTAACCTTGGTGCATGAGGCAGACCGAAAAATCGTTAGGATTGGACACGATTATCAGAGTGGATTTTCTTTCCGACAGAAAACAAATATCTTCCGCAAAAAAACTAAACTTTCTAATCTGCAAAGTTTGACTCTGGCTAGAAGTGTCCTAAGTTTCGTGTGACGATTCATTTGTCGAACGTCAGCTGTCTCAACAGCGTTGCTGCCCCAGAAAGAACTGAAATCATGGCGATGAATTCAGTTTGATTCCTGCGGGACTGCGTTTCCTTGTTTTCGCTCGGCAACAATCGAGCACCTGTCGGAGGGTTACCATTATGAAAAATTTCGCCATGAAGTTGAAGCGCTTTTTGAAGAGTGAAGACGGACCAACTGCGGTTGAATACGCAGTCATGCTGTCGCTGATTATCGTTGTTTGCTTGACCGCTGTTACCAGCATCGGTAAGAACGCAAGCACGACGTTTACCAACGTCGCAGCCCAACTCGGTACTTCAAGCTAGTTTTTTTGGATGCTCCGCCATGCCGCAGCATCGCTTCCTATAATTTAATTAAGCGATTGACTTTCGTGGTCAACCGTGACTCGATACAGAACCGGCGACCGGTCTGCACTTTCGCAGATCGGCCGACCGGATTCTCTGTATCTCTTGATTGCAAAAGTGGTCAATTGATACGCTTATGCATTTGAACAAGCCAAAAACTTTTTGATTTCTCCAGGCAATTTCTTGGTGCAAGGACTCACGTTCATGAATTCGGCCCCTCTATTGGATGGTATCGTAAACCACTGGAATATCTGGTTTGTATCAGCCGTATTAGTCGTCGCTGCAGTGATCGATGGGTGGAAACTGAAAGTGCCAAATTGGCTTACTTTCCCAATGATCATTAGTGGCTGGGTCTACAGCTTTGCGTCTGGCGGTTGGCCAGGTTTGGGCTGGAGCTTGCTCGCCACGTTCTTTGGACTGGCGCTGCTCTATGGCATCTACATGGTCGGAGGCATGGGCGCCGGGGACGTCAAGCTGCTCGCGGGCATAGGCGCTTGGGTACACGCGGAACATACCTGGAACATCTTCGCAACAACCGCCATAGTCGGCGGCGTGATGGCCATCTTGATGATCGCCTACTCGGGGCGTTGGAAGAAACACTTTCAGCAATTCAATATGCTGGTAGGTGAATTTGTAGAAGTGCGAGACTCTGAAAAACTCTTCCAACGAGCCGCTGAACGCAAGCCACGCATGTACTTGCTCCCATACGGTGTACCTATGACCATCGCCGCACTTGGATACTTCGCCTTCCAGGGCATGTATCTCTAAACTGCGGTTACACGAATCTTCTCAATCGCATTCCAACCGTATCCGCCTGGATTCCAAAACAATCGACCATCCATCGGTTGTGTTCGACCCAACGCGTCGACTGCACGGATCCAAATGAAATGCTCTCCTTTATCAAAGGTCGCACTTGAGGTCCACTCGCGAAATGCATAAGGGCCAGCGGACGCTGCTAAACGACTCGAGTGCCAACTCGCACCTTGATCCTGCGACCACTCGACAGCAATCAAATCGGCCGAACCATCGTTCCAAGCGACGCCACGAAATTCGATTTTCTTTTCTGCCGCGATCATCGAACCATCCTCTGGTGCAAAGACTCGACTGTTGATCTTCATGTCAAAGTTGGGATCGCTGTTCTCAAACGTGTACTCAACGGGAGCGCCTGGTTCAATCCGTTGCTTGGGTGTTCGGTAATCCGGCAATTGAAAAAAGTTCACCGTCTCGGTGGCCTCCAACCGCAACTTGGTCAACCACTTTACTTGGACGTTGCCGTAGTAGCCCGGAATGACCAATCGAAGAGGTCCACCATGGACCGCGGGCAATGCAACTCCGTTCAACTCCGTGGCAAGAATCCCTCGTGCGATTGCGACGTCGAGCGGAATGCTCTTTTCGTAGTCGATTTGGTCTTTCTTTTCAGGTTGATCGGCCCCTTCGGCGGTCAAGTACTTTGCTTCCTTGGAAGCGGTCACGCCGGTCGCTTTCAAAAAATCGGAAAACCGTACGCCAGCGAAACGGACATTGCCGATCGCACCTTTATTCCAGGGCGTCCCTTTGATCGGCGAAAGTTTGCTGAACTGAAACCGGAAGTTGCCAGAACACTGCAAGACCATCTCGACCTCTGTCCTAGGCATCTTGGCAAGTTGGGCGAGCGGAAAACGCATTGGCTTATCCACTAGACCATTAATTTCAAGTTCACCCGACATCGGCCTGGATTGCATGTCCTCCAAGTGCTTGGCGCCATGGTGATTGCGGACAAACAAGGAAGAGGATGGAGTGATGCGAGTCGCGGCCAATAAACTATCGGGTGTTTCGAGCACCAACGGGTCGGCAGTAATTAGCTTTAGACCGACATCTTTGCCAACTGGAACCGATTGAGGCCGCACCGCCACCGCGTTCGATACAGGACTCATTGCCAGGCCTGCCGCTGCACTGGATGCAAGAAAACTACGACGATCCATTGGGAGTCTCCGACCTTGGTAAGGTGATGCTTAGGTAAGGTGATGTGTAGGTAAGGTAATGTGTAGGCAAGGCAACGTGTAGGCAAGGTTATTTAGTGAAAAGTCACACTCCCTCGGCAACGCTTTGAAGCATTTCTTCCTGTGTTTCGCTACCACTGGCTTCATGCCAGTGGGGCGATAATTGCCAGCTACTTGCAACCCGTGGCTAGGCTCTCCACCGGTTTCATACCGGTTTCATACCGTTGGAAGCAGCGTTTCTCGCATCCAAACGTTGCTCCCACCGAGTAAACTCGGTGGAGAGCTCGAACCGAATCATGCCTGTAGCCGCCAATTGCTGCCTCCGTCGGGGGCGAGCCCGAACGGAAGGCGTTAGGTCAAATAGCGTGCCATTTCAATGATCAAAATGCTTCACAGCGTTGCTCCCAGCGGGAGAGTTGCTAAACAGGACTATCCCAAAGTGCGAGTTGCTAAAACGGACGACCACAAGCCGCGGGATTCAGACTTTGCTCGGCTCTACTTAAGAGGCCACGCGTCAAGCCACTCCAGTTTCGTCTGAGTTGTTTTGTAGTCGCGTAAAAGGCGTTCGTGCATGTCGAGCAAATGCCCAGCCCCATAAAAAATGGCCAACTTCTTCTTGCCGCTCCTCATTTCCTTTTCCATAACTTGAAATGCCTTCGTATTCCGTTCCGTCAGCAAGGTACTCTTTCCATCCTTGTGAGCCATGCCGGCCATTTGGCTGTCCATCGATTCAAATTGATCGGCCATCACACGTCGTAGTTTCATTGTATCCTTGGCCAAAATGGCGAGCAGCATCTCCGACTGCTGAGCCTCACCCTTCTTGCTGTTTTGCGCAGCCAAGCCGGCACCCATCATTCGGGCAAACAATCCTAGAAAGCTGTCGCCGCGCTGTTTCATGTCCTCAAGAAAATCCTCACCGCTTATGTCTGCATGAACGAAATTAGCAGGACTGTAATCCACTTCGTCGAGTTGAAACTTAAGATCCAAAAAGTCCTTCATGCCCGTTTGCAATGCACCCACCGGATTGATACCACCGCGTTCGGCTCGCTTATTCGGCTTATTGGCAGATGGGTCCGCTACAAGTTCATATAGCATGGCATCGTAGGTCTTAAACCTCTTGTTCAATTCTCGGTAATATTCTTTTGAGCCGACATGCACTGCTCCAATAAGATCGACGTACGCGCCCTTGAACTCCCCCTCATCGAAAGAATAGCGCGCGATCGCAACCTGAAGCGATTCGGGCTCCCCCTTGTCGGATTTCTTAATGCGCAAGAAAGTCGCGAGATCCCCGTTTTTGTCAGTCTGGACCGCTGTGGCGGTCGGAGCAGAATTGGCTTTCGGAGCTTTTTCTTGCGCCACCCCCGAGGTCGACAGATCGAATATCCAGGCAATCGCAATGACGCCAACGAGTTTCAGCAAGCCAACTATTCTCATTTGTTCGCAACTGTTTCGAAATTAGAGGAAAAAACCTTTGGGTGTCGCAATGTCGCCTTTCGCTCCGCGAAAGTATGCTGCGTTAACGCACTTTTGCAGAGCAAAAGGCGACAATGCTTTGCATGTCCAGAACAAAATTACAGTTTATCCGCGAAAGATGCAATTTCGGCAAAGGAACGAACTGCTCCATTCAAAATATATCCGAAATCCGCGAAACTGGCGTGAAAAGCCGATAATGCACTTGCGTTTTTTGACGTCGCGCCAATAATTGACATCATGATTGAACCAACTAGAAAACAAAGAGAGATAGAACGCAGGACTTGGGAGATACTCCGAGTGGCGCGTCCGATCCTAATCGCTGAGGGGTTCCAAGGGTTGAGCATGGATAGGGTCGCCTCGCAAATGGAATATGCGAAAGGGACGATCTACAATCATTTTCCAAACAAAGAAGAAATCGTACTGGCCTTGGCCGTGGAATCGATGGCCCTGCGGCGGAATCTGTTCGAACAGTCGGCAATAGTAACAGGTCCCGCTCGATTTAGGATGATGGCTTTGGGGGCCGCTTGCGAGTTCTTTACGCAACATTGCACCGACGACTTCCTGGTGGAGCAGTGCATTCGGAATCAAAGTATTTGGGATAAATCCTCGCAACAACGCCAAAATCTGATCCGACAATGCGAAGGGGAATGCATGGGAATTGTCGCAGCCATTGTGCGCGACGCGGTTGCCCGCCACGAACTCGCAATTCCTGAAAGTTTGACCCCTGAAGAGTTGGTGTTCGGTTTCTGGGCTATCAATTACGGCAGCCAAATCTTGACCTACTCTAGCCCTTCGTTACCCGCCATCGGGATCAACGATCCCTGCAACGCCATTCGAGTCCACTGCTGCACCCTCCTGAATGGCTTTGCTTGGCAGCCTATTATGATGCCCGCAGAGTACAACGAACACATGCTGAAACTGAACGAAACACTTCAATCAAAATTTTGGTCCCTCAAAAACCAACAGCATTCACCCAACTAACGAACAATTGTCAATCGGCCGCCACAGCGGCCATTTAATGCGAAATAAATTGACGCCGCGTCAATAGATGACGACGTGCCAAATCAAAAAGAGGCAATTCAGAATGAAGTTTTCCAAAAGAAAAATCCTGCTGGTGGCAATCTTGGTCGTGGTTACCTCCATTGGTGCCGCTTTCGCCTACCATAATCTCCAATCCGACACGAACCGAGTCGCGTTGCCGCCAACAGTCGATTTGACGTCTCGCCGTTTGAATCCAAATGGCTCGGAATTGGTGGTTCGTGCTTTTGTCATTCACACGGACTTCGGGGCTGCCGGCGCTAAGCACGCCTTCACCGGAACTTTGCAGCCTCGTTACCAAACGTCGGTAGCTTTCCGTGTCGCAGGCAAGATCTCGGAACGCAAGGTTGAGGCTGGTCAGCGCGTCAAGAAAGGGGACGTCTTGTTCCGATTGGACCCCGAGGACAGCGAATTGCAACTGAGAGTAGCGGAAGCCGAGGAGGTTTCCGCTCAATCCCTTTTGAAGCAATCGACCGCGGAGGAAGCAAGACTCCTGCAACTCCGTACCACCGGCTCGGTGAGCCTATCGGACTATGAGCTTGGACTTGCCAACCGCGACGTTGCCAAAGCCCGTGTGGATGCAGCCAAACGTCGTCTTGAGCTTGCATCCAATCAACAATCCTATTGCGAGTTGATTGCGGACTCTGATGGCTTGGTGACTTCCCTGCAGGCTGAAGCTGGACAAGTCGTCAATGTGGGGCAAACGGTTCTCCAGCTCATGCAAACCGATGAATTGGAAGCAAAAGTAAGCCTTCCCGAGAATCTCGTTGCGGACGTCAAGAAACTCCGCGCAACCGCCACCTTTTGGTCCAAGGCGGGATTGGAGTTGCAAGCCGAATTAAGAGAACTCTCCCCGATGGCGGATCCGATATCGCGCACCTTCGATGCGAGGTTCAAGATCGTGGATTCAGCTCCCGACCTGGCCATCGGCATGACCGTATCGATTCTCCTTAGCAATGCGGCGGATGAAGGTCTTTGTATTCCTATCACCTCGATCGCAAGCCGCAGAGATTTGCCGATCGTTTGGCGAATCGAACCTGCATCGGGGCGAGTCGAAGCCGTGACAGTCGAGGTCCTTCAATACAGAAATGATACGGTCGTCGTGCGTGGACCAATTCAGTCTGGGGATCGAATCGTCAGCGCAGGGGTGCAACGCATCGACGAGAACTCGCGAGTTCGAGTCTGGGAAGCCAAGCAGTAAGTCGATCGATAATGAACACACAATCCAACAATACGTCTCAATCCGTAAACGACAAGCACACATTTAATCTGTCGCGATGGGCGGTTACTCATCCGGCATTCGTCACTTTCTTGATCTTGGCATGCAGTCTTGCTGGCCTTCAAGCCTATTTTCAGATGGGGCGTGCCGAGGACCCTTCGTTCACGATCAAAACTGGAATTGTTTCAGCCGTTTGGCCAGGAGCAACGTCCGAAGAAATGCAACAGCAAGTTGCGGACATCGTCGAAGTGAAACTGAGAGAGACTCCTTACTTGGATTTCTTGCAAACCTATTGTTTACCAGATCGGATGTTAACGCTTGTTCAACTCAAGGACAGTGCGCCCCCGCGGCAGGTGCCCGATATCTGGTATCAAGTTCGAAAGAAACTGAGTGATATCAAGGATAATTTGCCTCAAGGGGTAATCGGGCCAAATGTCAACGATGAATATGGAGATGTGTATTCTGCACTTTATGCGTTCCATGGCGAAGACTATTCGCCCGCTGAACTGAAGCGAATGTGCGAAACCGCTAGAAAGCGGTTGCAGCGAGTCTCCGACATCGAAAAAGTGGATATCATCGGAGATCAGTCCGAGCGGATCTACATCGACTTTTCCCAACAAAAACTGGCGACATTGGGGATTTCGCCCCAACAGATTTTTGATAGCGTTCAAAAGCAGAACGTGTTGATGCGGTCCGGAAGCATCGACACGGCAACGGATCGAATCCATGTTCGTGTTTCACGTGATTTTGATGGCATCGAACAAATTCAAGCGGTGCCAATTCAAGCCAACGGACGTATTTTTCGGCTGGATGATATCGCTTCGGTGAAACGAGGCTATGAAGACCCGTCTCGTTACTTAGTTCGATACAACGGTCAGCCCGCGGTGGTTTTGGGCGTGGTCATGAGCAAGGGTGGGAACGTGCTGCGGCTTGGTCAAGCATTGGAAAAGGAACTTGAATTCATCCGCGGTCAGGTCCCAGCAGGCGTTGTCATCGGAAACATTGCGTTCCAGCCGCATGTCGTCGAGGAATCTGTTGGCGAATTCATTCGTTCGTTCGTCGAAGCGCTCGTCATCGTACTGGTTGTGAGCTTCTTAAGTTTAGGATTTAGAACAGGCATTGTCGTGGCCCTGAGTGTTCCGTTGGTGCTTGCAATATCGCTGGTCGTGATGAATGCCATCGGAATGAACCTGGATCGAATCTCGCTGGGGGCCTTGATTTTAGCCTTGGGATTGCTTGTCGACGACGCGATCATCGCGGTGGAGATGATGGCCGTGAAAATGGAAGAGGGTTGGGGGCGAGTCGATGCGGCCACGTTTGCATGGACTTCGACAGCTTTCCCAATGCTATCGGGCACGCTGATTACGGTGGTGGGTTTTTTGCCGGTCGGTTTTGCTCGTTCTTCGTCCGGGGAATATGCCGGTGGAATATTTTGGGTGGTTGGAATCACACTGATCGCCTCGTGGTTCGTCGCAGTCGTTTTCACGCCTCATCTTGGAGTCAGGTTGCTGCCAGATTTCAAAAAGAAAAACGGAGAGGAACATCATGTTCCATTCCAGTCCGCATTCCATCGTGCTCTTCGTTCGATCGTTCGCGTTTGTGTTCGTCGTCCGATGGTTGTCGTTTCCGTAACCCTTGGTCTGTTTATTGGAGCCCTTGTTGGTTTCAGCAAGTTACAGCAGCAGTTTTTCCCATTATCCTCGCGGGCAGAACTTATCGTGGACATTCGTATGCACGAGGGTTCGTCGCTCGAGGCGACCAATCGGATGATGGGGAAAGTGGAGGACTTGGTCCGCCCATATCTCATTGCCGCGGAAGGGCAAAAGGCTCCGAGTGTCGAGCACTTTACTAGTTACATCGGCGCTGGATCTGCCCGGTTCTTTCTCGCTCTCAACCCAGATTTACCGAACCCGAGTTTCGCTAAGTTGGTTATTCAAACCAGCAGTGTGCCCGCCCGCGAAGCATTGCGATCTGAGTTGAAGAAACGTTTTGAACAGGATCCGTTATTCTCGGATGCTTCTCTCCGTGTGATGCGTTTGGATTTTGGCCCGCCCGTTGGATTCCCTGTGCAGTTCCGTGTGTTAGGCCCGGACTCCAAAGTGGTTCGTCAAATTGCAGATAGTGTTCGTGCTGTGATGCGGGCGGAACCCTCAGCGTTGGATGTCAACCTCGAATGGGATGAACCGGCCAAAAGTATCCACGTCGATATTGACCAAGACCGAGCCAGGTTGATGGGACTGACACCACAAGAAATTGAACAAGCACTTCAGACGCACCTCAGCGGGACAACGATCTCGCAGTATCGCGAGGGGACGGAAACGATCCAAGTGGTAGCCAGAACCATCGAGTCCGAACGCTTGAATTTGGAGCAGTTTGCTGACTTGACTCTCTTTACGCAGTCGGGAAAAATCGTTCCTCTAAGTCAAGTTGGAAAAATTCGCGCGAAGCTCGAAGAGCCGATTGTATGGCGACGAAATCAAGAACGCTCATTATCCGTTCGTTGTGACATTGCGGACGGAGCTCAAGCGCCCGATGTCAGCACACGCATTGAAGCTGCGCTTGCGCAGGTACGATCCGATTTGCCAGCAGGATATCGAATCGAAGCGGGAGGAGCCATCGAGGAAAGCAATAAAGCAAACAAGGCGCTCTTCGCGTTGTTCCCTCTCATGATTTTACTGATGTTGGCATTGCTAATGTCACAGGTGCACAGTTTCAAAAAGATGTTGTTGATATTCGGTATCGCGCCACTCGGCTTGATAGGGGCGGTTGCCTTTCTCCATCTATTCAACGCCCCCTTTGGATTCGTTGCTTTGTTGGGCGTGATTGCATTGGCTGGAATGGACATGCGTAACTCAGTCATCCTCGTCGATCAAATCGAACAAGACATGAAGAGTGGGTTAAGCGAATGGGACGCGGTTATCGAGTCCTCGGTTCGACGGGCACGGCCGGTGATCTTGACCGCGGCGACAGCAATTCTTGCAATGATCCCACTGACCAGAAGCGTATTTTGGGGGCCGATGGCAATTGCCATCATGGGTGGCCTTTCACTTGCCACCTTTTTGACACTGATTAACTTGCCAGTTCTTTACGTTCTCCTTTTTCGCGTGCGTCCACCCAAACTCAGCGATGTGTTGGTGGACGCAAACAAACTGGGAGGTGTCCTGCCGTCGGCGGAAGCCCTCGAGATAGCCAATGCAATCACGCGCTAGCTAGGCCAGTCCCATGCGCTCTTTCGGATCTTTGAGAGCATGCTGCAATCTCGCTAAGGCCTCGGTCTCAATCTGCCGTACACGTTCACGCGTTAAACCTAGCTCAGCACCGATTTCTTTGAGCGTGTGAGGCGGCGTGTCGTCAAGACCGAAACGCATTTTGAGAACAGTCGCTTCCCGAGCATCCAACTTGCCAACCAATTCGATCGCCGTCTTGAGGACGTCATGATCGATCATCGCTTCGTCAGGACTCTTAACCCGCTCATCCATGACCATCTCGCCTAGCGACCAACCCGAGTCGGTTTGGTCGCTTTGAGGCGTAGCATTGTAGACCTGAATTGCCTTTTTGATAATCGGCAGTTTCTTCTTGGGCAGCCCAAGGATACGACCGATTTCTTCTTGAGTTGGCATGCGACCAAGCTCGTCATTCAATCGGGCCGTTGCACGCCGCCATTTGCTCAGCAACTCTACCATGTAGGCAGGAATTCGGATCGTCTTGGACGAATTGATCAAAGCGCGTTTGATCGATTGCTTGATCCAATAGCTGGCGTAAGTGCTGAACCGCGTGCCCATGTCGGGATCAAATCCCTCAACAGCGCGGAGCAATCCAAGGTTCCCTTCCTCAATGAGGTCTTGCAGTGCAAGCCCTTTTCCAACATAGCTTCTGGCGATATTGACAACCAAACGTAAGTTAGCCCGCACCATTCGGTCACGTGCTTGCGCATCGCCTTGCGCAATTTGCCTAGCGAGCATCTGCTCATCTTCGGCGGTCAACAATTTCATTTCGTTAATCTCGCGGAGGTAAGTTTCCAGCGGAGATTGGGGTTGGGCTCCATCCTTGGGACTTTTGCGACGAGAAATCAGTTTGAGGTCTTCGTCCT
>JANMHA010000064.1:0-17426 GCA_031374925.1 Pirellula sp.
ACGCCGGACCAAACTGAAGCCAATGCGTGGTTTCGCAGCTATGACAAACTTTTCTATCCTGCGTTTGAAGCAGCATCACAGGACACAAGCGAAGCCATTCGCATGTTCGCCTTGATTGCCCTGACGGGGCTCGCCCCTCATGATTCGCAGCTACCTTTGCGACTGACAACGGCTGTCGAGACTGATCCATCCACACAAGTTCGCTGCGTCGCAATTCATTTACTTTGCTCGAAGGAATTGGCTTCCGCAATTGAGACGCAAAGCGCCGAACTTCAACCGCTGTTGATGACAACACTTGAAGCCGACTCGAGTCTCGACGTTAAGTACAATGCACTGGAGGTTCTGTTGAAGAGCGATCCTGGCAACGATCTGGTTCATTCAACAATACTCCAATGGGCAAAGTCCGACGTAGGTCAAAAAGTTGAATATGCACTTAAGCTGATGCTTCTCAATCAACAAACTGGCGATCGACCGCAATCGATCGACGAACTGGTTGAATTGCTTTCTGATTCCGAGTGGGGAGTCGCAAAGACGGTTACGGATCGCATATCTTCGGAGCATATATTCGGTGTTATGGGCTCTCGAAAGTTATTGGCCAGACAACATGCCATTCAAACGCTTGGGCAATATGCCGCGCATGCTCATCGCGCTCTCCCAACGCTCGAAGCCGAGTTGGCTCGCAACAACAAAGATACGCTTTCATTTACCACCAAAGCTCTTGATAGCGTGCGAGGCTATTGTCCAGACCGTCCGATCGATCAGCTCCAAGGCCAGTGGGAGTTTGTTTCGGTAAATCGGCCCAACAGCACGACCGCCTTTTTCGACTTTCCGCTACACGACGGCGGTGTGTATCCCGCAATGGGCCGCGAGCTTCGGACTGCCTCCCATCAACTACCCGCATCTATTATCACTGTGAGTGGAACGCAACTTAAACTGGGCGATCGCGTATTTGCAGAGATTTCCCATCATCGACAGAGCGCTGGCTTCGTCATGCTGCTCGACCCCGATGGCAAGAAGCGGCATTGCAATGGCCGCTATGAATTAAAAGGCAGCCCCTCGCCCGAATATAAGCCGAACGCCGCCCCAGCCCCTGAATTGCTCATTCTGGAAGTCTGTGAGTTGCGAAATGACTCAGATACCACCCAAGCTACGAAGCAAACCTTGGAATTCCGCCCAGTGAAGAAATAGGTGCGAGCTAAGAATTGTAGTTTTTTGAACCCAAGGAAACTAGTTTTTGTCGAAAGCTTGGTCGCCCCCGGTTTTAAGCCCGAAGGGCTAGTACATCATTTGCCGGTGGTTTTAACCACCGGTTAGAATGCCGAACTGAACTCAAAAGCCTAAAGGGCTGACACATCAATCGACTGCACTTAATTAAAGATCGGTGAGTTGTTGTGTCGGCCTTTCAGGCCTTTGCAATTCGAACTCAACCGATACCTGGGCCTTCGACAACTATAAAGTTCTTCGTGATGCCATCGAACGCGGACAGATTCCAAATGAATGGACTGTTGAATTCAGCAACCAGTTTAAGCTAAGCGATGGCAAAGTTGGAGAACGCTGGACGGTTCAACTTTGTCTGCGCCGAGGGGATTCGTTGCCGCAGAGGTACGTCTTCCGTAGTCGATACGTGAAAATCGAGGCTGAAACTTCTGCAGTCAAACTGCCGATGCCTGAGGGGAATGTTTCGCTTGCAGAATGGCTTGCAAAGGTGAATGCGCCTATGCGAAAAATCGGTCGATCCAGCGTCTGATAGCTAAAACCAAACTCCGAAACTACTCGGTAACAGAGGAAGCTGTTCGCGTAACTTGCGGTGACGAGTCCGAAGCGCACGACCAGCGTCAGCGTATTCATGAATCCGATACGATACCCACTGGCGCATTTACCGTTCGAGGAAGGCTGCGCGATGCAAGTGGAAAACTTGTTCCAGGTGCCACGATTGATGTTCTGGGGGCCTTCCAATTCATCAACTGCTTTAGGACGCGTGACGACGGAACGTTTACTTTGGCTTTGAGTGATCGAGACCCCTCTGTGCCTATTGGTGCTGGATACTACTTTCGTATTCGCTCGGCAAATGATACTGCTGATAATCCAATTCGTTGGCATTCACCCTATTTCTCTCTTGATCCAAGTAGTCCAGGGGTGCTGGTGGGCGTTCAGATTCCAAACTAACTTGCGAAGACACTGTCGCCTTCGGCTCGGCGTTAAACGGCGTTAAACGAGATGCTAATGCCGCTTTTTGACTTTTTCTTTTTCGGTCGTGAGTGATTTGGGCTGTTCGATGCGACTCTAGGATAGAAACGCAGGAGTGAACCTCGATTTGCCAACTGACCAAGAACTGATTCAACGAATCCGCTCGGGTGATCCTGACGCGGTGGCGGAGTTGTATGGGCGATATTCGTCCATGGTCTGGCGGTACGTCTATGCTCGAATGCGGGATGAACATGCAAGTCAGGATGTATTTGGCGAAACATTTCTGGCTGCGATCCAATCACTCAACAAAGGGATGACGGCAGAGAATATTTTGGGTTGGCTGACGGGAATTGCGAGAAACAAGATCGCGGATTTCTACCGAAGCCGCAAGGAATCCAGCGAACTGCAAACCGATCCAACCACGTGCGAGCCATCACCGATCAAAGCGACGGTCGCCGATGTGCTCGACGCAATGCCGCTCGACCAACGGCAAGTGCTGGAGTGGAAGTATTTCGATTGCTGTTCAGTCAGTGAGATTGCTCAGCGGATGGGCCGAACCGAGAAAAGTGTAGAAGCTTTGCTCTATCGGGCTCGAATTACCTTTCGCGAGCAATATCAGCTTGCCGTTGAATGACATAACACGTAGGCGAGTCTCTCCGAGACTCGCGATATTCAGCGTCTCGGAGAGACGCTGCTACGTGCGATGCACCGAGTAACACAAGCGTATCAAAGTAGGAGAAAACCAATGCAACCGAACAATGAGTCCGATGAGCTGAGCGAGATGCTGGAAGCTGGCTACGCCGCGCCGCCGCTTGACAATGCGTTCTCGTCAAACCTGGTTCGCCGAATGCAGGCTGAAGTTGTACCGCAGTCGCATCAGCCACGCGGTCGCCAAGCAGGCTGGGCCGTGGTGCTTTGCGGCGTTGGCGTCGCTGCATCGATCTTGGCGGTTTTCTATGTTTTGCATCCGTTGGGGACGATGCCTCCTCGTGAGGAAGTGGCCATGCAGTCACTGTCCGGCTCAAGCTATGAATTGAGTAGATCCCTTGAATCGAAGAGTACAAGAAGTTTAGAAACTGACTCGATCCCGACAAACGATGCCAAAGTAAGTGAGATCAAACCCTTCGATGTACCTCCTGCAAAATCAAGAAGCGGCGAAGCAGCCCGAGGGACATCGAGTTTAGAATCAAAACTTGAAAGCAGGATAGAAGTTCCTAAGGGCCTCGTCAAAAAAGAAGAGAGCAAAGCAAACGATAGCTACCGCAGTTTGTCAAAGTTTGAAAGCATGTCGGCCGCCGTGATGGAAGAGGTCGAAGTAGTTACGAAGGAACGCGCGAAGGCGTTAGGTCTGTCGATCATATCCCAACCCTATGGTCCCGATGCTGTTCGAGTCAATCTGGAGTTTGAGAAGCAAGGGGAACTCAAAGAGTACCGCAGCGCTCAGCTCAGGCAATTCGACGGCGACAAGTTGCTGCTTTCTGCAACCTTGAAAGAGGGCGAATCGAGACCTGGCCGAGTTATCGTAGGCCTTGTGGCCGCGCGTAGCAATCTAGCGACTCTTTCTTTAGATGTTATCGCGATGAATGCTAGGGGTAGCCGAGTCCGATACGTGTTACCTATAAAGGACTTTGTTACTAAGCCCGAAGGGCTGTCACAACCCTAGCCGGTGGTGCTAACCACCGGTTAGGAAGAAAATAGAACCAGAAAGCCCGAAGGGCTGACACAGCAATAAAGCTATAGGTTAGTTTCCAATACAAGGAATTGATGTTTCGGCCTTCCAGGCCTTTGTGCTCGAGTGCAAATGTTTCCGGGGCCTATCGACCCCGGCAAAGGTTGTCCCAGCCCTCCGGGCTTAGAATAGCAAAGCCCAGCGGACTGACACGTCAATCAAACACCATCTCGCTATTAACTCACCGATTGGAAAACAATGATGACGCAAATCCTAACGCCACTCACTACCATCGTGTTTTTTGCCTTCGTCTGCCCGCTGTATGCAGACTACACAGTGTGGGATACAGGGACTTGGCCCGATAATTGGCCGAAGGAACTGGAGCCGCTGCGAAAACAATCCGGAACGTTTGAAGGCCCGAAGCAGCCACTGCTTGCCTATGCAATCCCATTCACTAACCGGGATGAGTTTGAGTCCTCTTGGCCGCACGTCCTAAAGATCAAGTCCAAGGGAGCACCTATCGTTCTACGACGTAGTCCTAGTTTTTGGCTCAGCGGGAAGAGTCCTGGCGTTTGCATCCATACTCCGCCGAAAGGCGAAGCCCCCATCGTGGACGGAAAAGACGCCAAAGGAAACTGGGAGCAAACGATCTACATCGAACTGATTGTTGACGGCGAGATCATCGATCTCAATCGAATTCAGCTACCACCCGATACACCCATTATCGACGAGCGTTTCAAGGAGCCGACAAGCAAATGAGATATCTAACACGAACTGTAGTTTGCGTCCCCCTCTGCGTCCTTTGCATTGCGAGCACTGGCAATGCTCTGGCCGGATAGCAGTTTAAGCAGGAACTGACGCTGCATGGAGGCTCAACCGCGGAAAAGCGGCAAGCGGTCGAACCCCCTGCCGAGCGCTTCGGAGGCAGTCACACCTAACCAGTCTTGCAGCACCGTCGCATAAATGCGCCGGAAGTCGAGACCCACTTTCAAGTCTCCTTCTTCAAGGTCAGTAAGAAGCGGCGTTTGTCCTACGAGCCCGCCCCGAACCATGCTCCCAGCGATGAGGACTGGGCCGGCTGTGCCGTGATCGGTACCCGCAGAAGCATTCTCCTCGACGCGGCGGCCGAATTCGCTGAAGGCCAACAAGATGACTTGGTCAGCCAAGCCTGCCTCAGTAAGGTCAGCAAGAAAGGCTCGCCATCCAGACGCCAACTCGCTCAACAGTGTGGCTTGCGCGCCGAGTTGTTGGACGTGCGTATCATAGGAGCCCTGGGACAGGTAGTAGACTGATGCGCGCAGCCCTGCCTTGATGGCCCGCGCCGACAATTCCAATTGTTGGCCAAACGCTGTTGCGGGATAGCTGCTTGCCGCAATTGCGCGCGGTTGCAAATGGGCCAAAGCTTCCAAAGACGTTGAAGCATCCAGCGCCGTCCGCCGAACGAAAGCAAGCAAGTCGTCTCCTGTCACGAACTCTTCAGGCGACGTCAGCGAGGCGGGGCCGCGGGGCGGCAGCCCTTCGGCGAGACGAAGGTCGCTGGGTCGCTCGACGGACGTGCACGGGATCAGGCGACCTCGTATCGCAACCGGTGTAGATCCAGCCCCTACAAAAACGGCTTGATGGAGTTTTTCCGCACTCGCATCCAGGCTTCGACCGATCCAGCCAACGCCTTGGTGACGTTCCGAATCCGTCTCCGCCGTGTGCCAGATCGCCTGGCTTACGAAATGAGACCGGCTCGGATTCAGATAACCCACTCCTTGCACGATAGCTAGGTTTCCTGCCTCCCACGAATCAGCCAGGGAACGCAGTGCCGGATGAAGACCAACCTGATCATTGATCCGGATCAGTTGTTCTTTAGACAGACGCAGGGTTGTACGAGCGCGGGCATAGCCTTCGTCAGAGTATGGGACGATGGTATTGATCCCGTCATTGCCGCCCTCTAGCTCAACTATGACGACAACTCGGCCGGGTTGAGGTTTCGTTTCCGCCCAAGCAGCTTGCGCGAGGAAGGCCGGGGTCGTCGACGTGAATGCTATTAGCGGTGTTGCGCCCAGATTGGTTTGCAGAAAACGGCGTCGAGTCAGATTCATTATCTTGCTCCCTGAAGATAAAAAGAGGGTGATCCTTGAACAATTTGATCCGCTAACCGAGTTGGGCCTCAGGCGACGCCAGAATCGCAATCGCCGCATGCCGCGCAAAATTGTCCGGCGTTGCTGTGGGGTCACAAGCGGCGCGGACACGCTCCGACCATGTCGTATCCGGGGTGCTACCAAGCACCAATTCTGTAATGCTACTTATCACTTGTTCGGGAGATGCTCCAGCGTGTTGTTGCCGGATCAGACCAAGCACATCCACAGGCTGACGCCCATTTGCGCCAAGCCGGCCCTGGATCATGTCGGCGGCCAAGTTGGCCCGACCGATGAGAGACGTAGCGTTGATCCATGATCGGCCGCCGGGCCAGCCTCCGACATTAGGTGGATAGAATAGCACCTGTCCCAGGCGAGCCGTGTATTGACTCAGATGCACGAGACTAGGTGGCGGATCGAGTGGCATGAAGCGACGGCATAGAGCGACTCCCCACTCCACCGGAGCGGTTACGCGGCTGCGCATTGTTGCATCTGCGAAGAATCGTTCGGATCGCAGCACAAGCGCGACTGCCCGGCCAACGTCCAGATCATTTTTTCGCAGGAAATCCGCCAACGACTCCGACTCCTGCTTGCTGACCGCGCCCCCCACGAACTCGGTGCCAATCCGCCAGGCCAGACGCGCGGCAGTGCCTGGATGGTCCAGCAGGAATCGGACGAGGTCTTCGCCGTTCCATCTTCCGCGACGCCCCAGGACGTACTTTTCGCCAGCGTCGTGCTGTGCCCTCTCAAAGCGAAAACGATTCTGTTCAAGCGGCGCTATACGAAACCGGTCGTCGGGATTAGCCGACCAAGGTCGCTCCAGAGTCCAACCTGTTAGGGTGCGTGCGGCCTCTCGAACGTCCGCCTCGGTATAATGTCCGACGCCAACCGTGAACAACTCCATGAGTTCACGAGCAAGATTCTCGTTGGGGTGGTCTTGCGAGTTCAACTGTGCATCCAGAAACGCCAATAGCGCAGGATCACGCACCGCGCGATTCAGCAATTCCCCGAAAGGAGCCCGAGCGAGCTCGCGGAACAAGGCATTCTGCCGAACCATGACGATACAGTTGTCGACTTTATCATTGCTGGTGGCGAAGTGGTTATGCCACATGAGTGTTAGGCGCTCGCCCAACGGATCGGGTCCGTGGAGCATCCGATAGAGCCAGGCCGCGCCTAACTCGGCGGGCCGGTTTCCGGCCGTCGCCGTTTGGAATAGACGTTCCGCTCGCTCGGCATAATCCTCTGGCTCCGGGCGCGCGCGCCCGGCGATCAACCGCTCGACACTGGCCTGCGGACCGTCGGACAGGTCGCGCTGTAGGTCGGGCCACGGCGCCGCGAATCCGGCTCGCAGATGAAGGTGAACGACCCGGCGCAGGTTCCATGGTGCAGCCTGAGTTGGCGTGTACGGTTTCCACGCGGAATCCCTCATGGCCTGCCTCCTTTGTCTTTAGTGGTTGGTTTGGTTGACACTTTCATGTCCGCTGTGACGGATTTCACCTTCTCGGTCGGCTCGATCACAGCAATCTGGTGAAAACTGCCAGCAAACAGGACACTAGGGCTAGTCGCATAAGTGCTCTCACTCAGGGCACTGCCGCCAAGACCTTCAATCGATTTTCCATAAAATGGGAATGCCTTGCCTGCTTGTTTAGTGGAGTTGCCAAAGAGTTTTGAGAAAGAATTTTGACCGTGGAGCGTGGCTGCCACTGCCCCTAGCCCTGGCATAACCGGCACGCGGAATCGGCCATCCTTGTCGGTCTGGTACAGATTGCTTGGAATCCACGCAAAGCCGGGAAAATTGGCCAGGTTTGGATTGCTGTTGACGCAGAAATAGGCAACGTCCGCAGTTAATGGCCGCCCGGTATCGGAATCCAGCACCTGCCCTTCAGCCCAAAGTCCGCGGCGTACCTTGAGGGTCACCGACAAATCTCCAGAACCCTCGCTCGTGTCCACGTCAGCGACGAGCGGCAGGTACGGTTCCTTGGTCGACGCCTGGACGATGATCTTGTTGTTCCCCAGCGGAAGCCCTTCCAACCTGAAGCGGCCTTCAGCATTGGTCGTCACAGTACTGGCATCCATTACCATCACTTCACTTCCCGCGAACTTGGTGACTCTAACCAGCGCATCAGGGACGTTGGCACCGGTATCGGCATCTTGAATGACGCCTTCGACTGACCGGGCAGGTGAAGCAACGAGAGTGAATTCTGCTCCGAAGCAACCTTGTGGCTGGGGTGCAAAAAAATTGGAGAGACCAGAAATGTTGAGCTGCGGCCCCACGGCAGTACGCGTCAATATCATCGCGACCGCAGTGCTCGGCCCGCTGATTCGCAATACTGCCAACCTCTGTGCGCCGAGCCCGGTAAGCCGAAAGCTGCCTTTATCATCGGTCGTCGTGGATTTCATTGACACCCCACCGGGCCCGGTGAGCGATTGGGTCAAGTGTCTTCGGCTAGTGCCGAAATCCTGGTTGTTAGCAATTGCCTTCAGCCAGGAGGAGAGATCGTTCTTGTCATTACTCCAAATTTGAATGAGCTCGACTTTGACGCCGGCCAGTGGCTGACCGTCGGTCGTTTCAATGCGACCATTCAGAGGTACGTCATCCTTAACAAGCTGCAAAACACTTGCGGACTTATCTGCCTGCTTGCGGGTATCAGGAAGGAAGGGGCCCACCGAACGCCAGACCATGCCCGCGTCATCAGCCGTCGCGACAACCTGGACTTCTCTGCCAGCAGCGAGATGAAGCGCCAACTCGGATCGGGCCACGGAGAGTTGAAACGTCCCATCTGCGGCTGCGGTAGTTTGAGTCGAGCCCACGCCGAATGCGGACGGGTATAGGCTCAGAACGAAGACTCTCGCGCCGCCAGCGGGTTTGCCGTCAGGTTTTAGCACGCGACCTGTTAGCTCGGTCGTTGCAACGGCCGGCAGAGAGGGCGCTGAAGGCTTTGTTCCTCCGTTGGCGACGGGCAACTTGGGCGTATTGGCCGATTTGCTATCGCCGGTGGGCTGCTTGTCTTGTTTCGGCTCCCTGGCTGCGCCGTTTCCAGGATCTTTGGCACGCTTCACTCGGTAGAGAAACAAGCCGCTCTCATTTTTCGTCTTGAATTCTTTAGGTGCCTCCTCGCCTCCGTTGGCATTGTAGCAGATGACTAAGTCGTCTCCCTCCAGGCTGTAAATACCGATAAGGCTTGTTCCCTTGTCGGTACCACCCGGGAAAAACTGCCCCCCATCTCCGCCAGTAATCGTCATCTCGATCCGACTGGGACGCTGCGTTGAGTCCAACTTGTAGCTGAACTCGCGCGACTGGTCGGTGTCGCCAACTTTTTCCGTAATCTTATCTCCCGCAATGACCACAGTAAGTTTGAGATCCTTTACTAGATCTTCTGGAGCTTCTTGACCATCGACTTCGAAAGCGACAAGTGGCCAGATTCCCTGAAGCTGCTCTTTGTCTTTATCGGGCTTTTCATCGCCGGCCCAGGAGTGCCGTCTCGATGCGTCGAATTGGACAGCGCATAGCGCCAACGCAAAAAGCGAGATGACCAGCGACTTAGATCTGCATGCAAACATCTTGTTACCCTCCCAATTGTTGATTGTGGCGACTGGCACTAAACAATGCCTGCCGAAGCCTGGACCTTGAAAACCGTCTTCAATTCTCACGATCACGATTGCAAGTGACTACAGTAGTGTAACAGTATGCACTTGGCTGTCAAGGACCTCCGAATTTTTTAAAAATCAACCGTCCAAGAGCTGAGCGCACACGCGGCGATGCTCGTTGAATTCTCTTTTGCGAAACCCAGAAACAGGACGACGGCTCGCGGATGCCGAGCTGCGTCGAGGAGTGATTACGATGCCCAACAACTCTTCAGATTCGAACCTTATGCAATTCCATCCTAGGTCCTTGTCATTCAAGTGACGTCTGTTATGCTACTGTAGTCACCAAGGAGAATCAAGCGTGTTTGTGAGAATTGAAAAAGGTTCGAAAGTACCTCTCTCAAGTCAGATCGGAGAGCAGATCCGTGCGCAGTGTTTGTCGGGCAGCTTGGCGCCCGGTACACGGTTGCCATCCGTTCGGGAACTGGCTCGAGAACTGGCCGTAAACCAGAACACCATCCTGCGCGTGTATGAGCGGCTAACTGCCGAGAATTTGCTGGAGATGCGGCATGGCGAGGGAACGTTCGTGGCCGCAGTCCTGCCACTACACCGGTTAAGCGGTCAGCAAGACAAGTTTGTAAAAGAACTGGCGCAAATGGTTCGACACGGCCGCATGCTCGGCTTCTCACGCCAGGAATTGCGGCAAATGGTTGACGATGCGATCAAATCACCCAAACCGGAAAAACCCTCGGGAGCACGACGATGACCGACGAACCCGTCATTCAAATTCGCGACTTGCGCAAATGCTTCGGACGCCACGAAGTGCTCAAACAGGTTTCGTTTGACATTCCTCGGGGTCAGACGTTGGCCCTGTTGGGTCGAAACGGTGCCGGCAAGACGACCATCATCCGGACGTTGCTGGGATTGCTGGCGCCAGACAGCGGGACGATCTGTGTTGGCGGGCTCAGTCCGCAAACCGATCCGATCGAAGTGCGGCGGAGGACTGGCTTCCTCGCGGAAGACCAACAGATGTTTGGCTGGATGACGGTCGATCAACAGATCCGCTTTGTCGCAGCGTTTCACAAGACCTGGGATCACGCGCTAGCCCAAAGATACCTCACGCAATTCCAGCTTACGCCGCAGAAAAAGGTCAATCACCTGTCGAAGGGCCAGAGCGTCCGATTGGGACTATTGTTGGCGCTCGCGCATCGGCCTGAGGTGGTGATCCTGGATGACCCGGCCCTGGCGCTCGATCCGATCATGCGCAAGGAGTTCAATCGTGATCTGATCGCCCATTTGCAGGGCGGTGGATGCACGGTGCTGTACAGCTCGCACCTGTTGGCCGAGGTGGAAGCGGTGGCGGATAGCGTGGCGATCCTGCATAACGGTCGGATTGTACGGCAGGGAATGACCGAAGAATTGCGAGACGAAGTGAAACAATTGGTGTTCGCCGCGGAAGACTTTCCGACTGTCGCGTCCCGGTTGAAGCTGTTAGATGTGGAGGTCCGCAATAGCGAGGTGTCCGTCGTGGTGGACGATGCACATTCGGCCCAGCGAATTCTGCGGCAGTTGGAGGTTTTCCCTCGTGTCGTCGATCTGACGCTCGACGACATTTTTGAAGCGTTCGTGATGGGACGCATGCAGTACAAGCTACCGACGGAATTGCAACCAGTCGCAAGACGCTGAATGCACCATCAGCCCTTTTCCCTTCTTAGAACATCGCAACGGGAGTCGGACATGTCCAACGTGTGGTTCAATCTCGCCTGGAAGGAATGGCACGAGCATAAGTGGAAAACTGCAGCCCTGACGGCCATTCTGCCTGTGTTCGTATTGCTCGGTGGACGTGACTTCGTAGCAAATCTTGCACTGGGAGCAACGCTCGTGGGAACCGTGGGCGCGTTGTTCTTTGCTGTGGGCGTCGCGGCGGGAGAGCGGGCGGATGGATCGCTCAACTTTGTTCAAAGCCTACCCGTCGAGCGATGGAAGGTTGCGACTGTTCGACTTAGCGTGTCGCCAGCGCTGTGCATCGCACCGATTGTCGAGACGGCAATCCTAGTGCAGGGCTTGGCAATGGCCGGAGCGGTCCATACCTCGCCCGGCGATCTCTGGGGGATCACACTCATCTCGTGTGTCGCTTGCCTGAGCCTGTTCTTCTGGATCACCGCAACAACCATCGATCAGCCGAACCAGCTTCGGGTGGGCGTGATCGGTGTCGTCGTCTTTCTCACATGGCTCGCCATAGGCGTGCTACTCACACTCCATCAAACCCGACCGTCCGGCCTGATGCAGGTGGTGTACAACATCGGGCCGGCGTGTTGGTGGGATCTAGCCGGAACGATTCCGTTCCGGTGGCCAGAGAGCTGGATAGGCCTGATTGGTTGGGGGGCAGGCGCAATGAGCGTGCTGTTCGCAGTGTCTGTCATGAACTACGGACGCGAGGCAAAACCAGCATGGGTTCGCCAAGGCGCAACCGATCCAACCCGCGCGCCGCGATTAGGTCAGCCATTTCGTTCGCCGCGTTGGGCGATCGCCTGGCTACAAGTGACTGAAGCGATGCCAATATGTGTTGGCGGCTCCTTCCTTCTGATTGCATGGTCCAGTATCCTTGCATTCTTTTTCGCTCAAGGAGGTCTGCTGATTGACCGCGCCATTGACGTGCTTGCCAAGTCCGCAGTCGGCATCGGGTTTTTGTGGGTAGGCGTTGTCGGCGTGAGCACGTTTGTACCGAACCTGCAATCGGGCCTAGCGACGTTCTGGCGTTCACGTCCCATTTCTCCAGGCAGTTGGTTCTGGTCAAAATTCTGGCTGGGTGCGATCATTTCACTAGCCGCGATCCACATCCCGGCGATGGTGGCAATCGATCTCATTCACAAGTTGGCGTCGCAGGATCGAACGAGCGTTCTCATCGGTTACCTCTGTGTACCGCTGACGCATTTGATGATCTATAGCATCTCAGTTCTGGCGGCATGCTTGTTTCGCCATATCGTTTACGCGGGCATTCTCGGCCTCTGTGCCTCGGCGGCGATCGTGTTGCTGCCGGTGCTGGGAAGACTCGACGCGGGAGGCGTTCAGAGTTCGCGAGTCATTGTGGACATGTTCTGCTTTGACATCGCCCAGCAGCGTCTTAGTCAGTTTGTCGAATCGGGGTTCACCGTTTCGAGCTTCCATGATCTCGTTTTTTTGCCCCTCGTGTTGCTGACATTGGCTGTGATCGTCGCTTCGTCGTGGACGGCATCATGGGCGGTGACACGTGACATTGCCATTTATCGGTAGATCAATCGTGCGAAAGGAATGTGGAGGTACCTAATGCGTTGGCCGAGCATCACTCTCGTTGTCTGTCTGATGTTACTACTGGCCGCCGTGGTAGGCGGTTCCATGCTTTCGCAGGCCAACCGCCACAGTACGATTCCTCTCTCCCAAATCTTGACCTACGAGCCACTCAACCCGACGGCTGCGGAAACTGACATTTCTGATATACCGGCACCCATCGAATTCGACCTCAATCGAATCCAACTACCCCCCGACACACCGATTATCGACGAGCGTTTCAAGGAGCCTGCAAGCAAATGAGAAATCTAACACGAACTCTAGTTTGCGTCACCCTCTGCGTCCTTTGCCTAGCAAGCTCTGCCTATGCGATGTATTCGGTAGCCAACAAAGGACTGTGGCCCAAAAGCTGGCCAAAGCAACTCGATTCACTACGCGAGAAATCGCGGACACTGGTTGGTCCGCATTTCGAATTGCGTCATTATGCTATCCCTTTCAAAACACGAGAGGAATTTGAGTCGGCTTGGCCACGCATAATTGAAGTAAAAAGCCCTGGTGCTCCGATCGTTCTCAATCGCAATACAAGCTTTTGGCTGGGTAAAGGAAACGCAGGAGTTTGCATCCACACGCCGCCCGATGGCAAAGAACCAATATCAGGAGATCAGATAAAGCCGGCCGTTTCCGGGGCAAGTCCCGTTGCTGGCGGACGCTTAAACCAAACGATCTACATCGAGCTGATAGTCGACGGCACAATTGTGGATCTCAATCGCATCCAACTCCCCTCAGACACACCTATAATTGACGAGCGCTTCGCGAAGCCAGTATTCAAGTAAACACCTAAAACAAGCAGCGATTTCTGCTCCCCTGCGGTGCGCAGCGGAACTGAAAGATTGGATCAAACCGCAAAAATTCGACCATCGATGATAATCCGTGGGTGCGCAGTCCTCTCGGCGAAGTCTTTTTAGGTGAGAGGAAACGAACATTTGAGTGACAACACGGAGAAAATCGTTGAAATGCTTGATGTACATGGTGGGCGGCTGCATGGGCTGCTAGCGAAACTGACGGCAAATCGCTGCGCGGCGGACGAGTTGTTGCAAGAGCTTTTCCTGCGACTACTGAAATCGCAAGCGCTGAGTGCTGCGCAATCTCCAGAAGCGTACCTGTTTCGTTCGGCTATCAATCTGGCGTTCGACTGGCGGAAGCGGCAGCAAAACCTACCGGAAGTTCCGTTGCTTGATCGAGACGTCCCCGCCGAGGATTCGTCGCCCATCGATCAAATGGTTATCGACGAGACAACGAAAACCGTTCTAGAAGCCATGGCGGGCTTGCCCGAACAGGATCGCGACTTAATCAGTCTGCGCTACATTCAAGGTGAGTCGAACGAGTGGATCGCAACTCATCTCGGTTCAACCCCGCATGTCATTCGATCTCGCTGCTCCAAGGCTGTTGCGCGGCTGCGGAAGCTGGTTGAGAAGAAACAGGCTGCCATAACAGATCGGGAGGAGGAAACATGAATAACGAAGAACGACTGTTCAATGGTTTCGCTGTATTGGAGCCAAGTGCCGAGGAAACGGCGGAGGCTATCCGTAAAACGCGTGCGGCGATTCTTGCCGCGCGGTCGACTGAACCAGGGACTGTAACAGCCACTGAATCAGCGAAAAGCCAACGGTCGTTGCGCCCGTGGGCGCGGCCTGCGTTGGCAGCTTCGGTGCTGTTCATGGTAGGCGTTGTCTGGATGAGCTTGCCAAACAACAATCGGTTGCTGGCACAAGTGATTCGTCAAATGGCCAAGGCCAAGTCGTTGCGGACTGTCCTGGAATCGAAGGAACCTGGCGGAGAATGGGCGACCACGCAAGTGACGATTTATGATCGCGAGATTGGGTATCGCGATCAGTATTTTCGCGGTGGGGAACTCGAACAAACCGATTTTGACGATGGCCAGCACCACTGGGTTGTGCGGCCCAGATCGAACATCGTGACGCGTTGTGACGGCTTCGATTTCAAGTGGCTTCTCAACCAGTTAATCGATCCGCTGAATTCCGGATTCCATTTCGTTCGCGACTCAGCGCGAGACCAGTTGATCGACGACGTAAGTCACAAGTGCTTTAAGTTGGATGAGCAAAACCAGCGAGTATCAATCTGGATGGACGCCGATGATCGACTTCGACTCGCAGTAGTAGAATCCAACACCAACGGAAATTGGTCTCCAACTCGACGAGTCAACGTGAAATATGACGTTGAGTTTGAACGTTCAGCTTTGCAGCCACCATCCGGCGATGGCGTTAAGATCGTGGAAGCAAAGCAACTGTTCGATGTGTTGTTTTCGCTGGAAACGGCGATTCATCGCGAACAGAGACTCGGCTACGAACTCGCCATTCATGATGTGAAACGCATCAGCGATGTTGAATATTATCTACTGATGTCATTTCGTCCGACGAACGAAACACTTGCGAAATTGCACATCAAACGGGGTGAAAGCCCAGGAGATTTGCATCCGGGCATGCGAATTCAGCGTGGAGCGACTCCGGGTACACAGGAACGCGAAACAGCACACCGATTGGCTGTGGCTTATGCGAACGGAATTCGTGTCCAAGCGTTGTTATGCACTTTTTCCGGTATTGAACGAGAGAGAGTCGAGCGTGCCCGGCCACAGTTTACGCTCTTCTCGCATCCGAAGTTGTGGGGCGAGGCGAAGTCGATCAGCGACGTATCGATGGACTTTGAATTGCCAGAAGAAGAAACACCACTCGAAGACATTGTGCGTACCGTTTACGAAAAGATCGCAGTTCTGGAGCCAGTCACGATGGATGAACTCTATTTGCGAGACGACACAGATAGTCGCAAGTTTGTTGATCGTCAACACATTCCGGGTGGATATATCGAGTCACATCGCGAGAACCCCAGGCCTAGTGAAATTAGTCTCGAAGAATTCCTTGAGCACGTTCGCAACGCAGATTTCCTGCCTGACTTGAACGCGCGTGCGGCAGCGATCGCACGGAGAAATCGCGAAGGTTCCGATGATCCTTTGACGTTCATTAGGGAGCTTGGTGTTCCGAATGACCAGCGGCCCGAGCGCTGGCAACACAAATTGAGAACGTTTCTCGAACGCTCTGATCCCGAAGTGCAACTTGCGGCGCTACGATTCATCGAGAAAGAACCTATGCTGTACTACGCAGAGCAGATCGTTAGGAGGATTGAAGATTCGCATGACCCGCGAGTTCAGGCTGCTGGACAGCGTGTGCTCGAATTGCTCAAGCGACCGCTTGAACCTATCGAGCCGAAAGAGTCTGCTCCACCCATTGAGATGGATATTGAACGAATCGGCTCATTGATCGAGCAACTGCAAAAGCAGGTTGACGTCACGGCAACCGTACGAGAACTGAGGGACCGAACCGGATTGGACTACGGCGACGGGATGGAATCGGAGTCACGTAGTCGTTGGTCTCGCTGGTGGTCCGATGAGCAAGAGAGTATTTCTTCGGCTCATCTAGGCGATCGTGAATTCGTAGTCTATGGACGCGTCGTCGATACCGACGGGAACCCACTACCCAATCGATCGGCAGGCGTTTGGGTTTCTCGCGAGTTTTCCAACACTGGCAGCCTGCGATCGGCACATACCAGTAGCGACATCCATGGTCGCTATGTCCTGCGATTCGGCTTCCGAAAACTGGACCCGCCAGGGCTTCCTCCAGTTCTTCCAATCGTCAATGCGTATTCCAGCGTCAGTTCACTTGCTGTGCCAGCCGATGGACGTTCGGAACGCCTGATCCTTTCGCGATACGATCTTGCAGATGATCTGTTTCTGAAGGACCGCGAAGACAAGTCCGCGGTATATTCGTGGCAACCTTTCGAGATCGATTTTATCGACCATCCCACGGCGTTCCTAAGCATTAAGGTGTTCGATGGGGACGGCGAGCAGATCGTGCCGGAAAAGGTCAGCATTGCCTTTTCCGACATCAGAACGGGTGCTGCAAGGGAAAGCACGCTGACTGCAGGTGCAACTGAAGGGAATCGATACTACTGGCCACAACTCGTCGATTCCGAAGCGACCATTCAAATCCAGAAGTCAAAAACATCTAAAGTAAGATCGTCGCAGCCAATCATTGTAAAAGCACCAGGCAGTTATAACGTGGGAATTACGACGAATGAAGAAAGTAGCGGGCTTCTAGAAGTTGAGCTCTCGCAAAAACAACCGTAGCCTGACGTTTCTTCTGCGACACTTTGAAGAGCCTTCTTTCGCGGAGGCCCGAAGCCATGAAGTTCACTATTCGAGCCTTGATTTTTTGACTTTATTGGTCGCATTGTCCGCGCACGCATTTCTGCAGTGGCAGCGAATCGTCCGCGGACGGACAGCTCAATAAGTATTCAACTGATCGGCCCAGGAGACAAGGCGGTACACGAAGACTCTTTCCCATTGAGTTACATAGTCCTATAACGTATTTCATAGAAAAAGCATTGACTGCCACTTGCCTGACCCATATATTCTAGTTAACTAGAGATGAAACTCGAAAGGGCGAATCATGGCGAGACCGAATTCGGAGTATCCAACGGAGCTGGAGCTTCAGATACTGAAAGTACTGTGGGATGACGAG
>JANMHA010000093.1:0-22936 GCA_031374925.1 Pirellula sp.
ACCCTAACCCTGGATCTTCGGATTTCCAACACAATCGAAGTCACTTGTTCGTCTTGCGCGCAAGCGAAATCGCAAGAAGTTAGAGAGGTAAGCAGGTTTCATCTACGCGGACCGCGAGTCTCGGAGAGACTCGCCCACGTAGATCCGTCGCTCCTCCGACGGATGTCCTCCCAGCTAAAGTCACACTAGATCATCGGTATTCCTACACAATCGAAGTCGCTTGTTCGTCTTGCGCGCAAGCGAAATCGCCAGAAGTTAGAGAGGTAAGCAGGTTTCATCTACGCGGACCGCGAGTCTCGGAGAGACTCGCCCACGTAGATCCGTCGCTTCGCCGACGGATGACCTCCCTGCTAAAGTCACACTGGATCAACGGTATTCCAGCACAATCGAAGTCGCTTGTTCATCTTGCGCGCAATCGAAATCGCAAGAAGTTAGAGAGTAAAGCAGGTTTCATCTGCGCGGACCGCGAGTCTCGGAGAGACTCGCCCACGTAGATCCGTCGCTCCGCCGACGGATGTCCTCCCAGCTAAAGTCACACTGGATCATCGGATTTCCTACACAATCGAAGTGGCTTGTTCGTCTTGCGCGCAAGCGAAATCGCCAGAAGTTAGAGAGGTAAGCAGATTTCATCTACGCGGACCGCGAGTCTCGGAGAGACTCGCCCACGCTAATCTACCAAACCAAGTCCAAACAGGATCATTCCTATTCCGATCTTAAATGCATCCTCGCGAACGTAGCCTCGGCACTGCATAGAGTGTTTACTCTCCATAGCGCAACTCAGGTCGTTGGGCGAAAACAGCATTACGGTTCTGCCCTTCCATTCCAGCGCAAGAATCTCTGCGGGGCCTTCGCGTTTTGCCTGTTTCAGATCAGAACCGGGATTGGATGGATCAATTAGGGAAACGTTTCCAAGGTCCAAGATCAAAGGTTTTTTTGGATCGACGGTTCGCCAGGTGGATTCTGGCAAAGCTTTGGCAAACTCAACGCGAACGCTTTCAAGAAAATCTGGCGAAGCGCAGATCGCATCCCCCAAAACGAAGCCGCCCGTTTCAAAATGGCGTTTTAGCCCACTGGCCTCTTCAGCCGTAAATGCGAATTTGTTTCTTCCATGAACATAAAGGATTGGATATTTCTGCACTTCCTCTTTCGCTAGTGAAATCATGGGCGTTTTGCTTTCCACGAGCGCATTGGTCCTGTTGTGATAGACTTCGAGCAGATTCGAGACCGCTTTAGTGGCGTCGTCCGCTCCACCGCTATGCATAATTTTGCCAATAGCGAGCGATCCGCGATCCAGCGGCTGACGGTTCTTTTGCGATTGAACGATTTGGACCGTTTCTAGTTTGTCTTTTAGTTCGCGGCCGGTTGCGTACGCAGCAACATTTACGCCGAGCTTAACCGCATTCATTATTTCCCCATCCAAAGCTGGCCCATGTTTCTTAATAGGGCCGTAGGGTCGTGCTAGCTCCCACCGACAGGAGAGGCTAATGGGCGAATAGATCACGCTGGTTCGACAACATGCATCCAAACCGTACAACCAAAAATCCTTGGGTAATGCCTTGGGGTCCACCCTAGTTTCCGCTGCCCAAATCGGATGACTTGGAGGGAGTTTTTGAAGAGGTTTATCAAAGATCTTCTCCATTTCGCTTCGAAAGGATTTTTCAAACTCTTCTCCTTTGCAGCCATCGCCATTGCAAGCCTCTGCGAATATGAATCCGTTTTGTTCGACATAATCTTTCAGCAGTTTTCGCTGAGCGTCATTGAGTTTGAATTCTCGCGAGCCGCTGATGAAAAGGATAGGGGTCTCGAGCAAGGAGGCGAGGTCGGCTTGTTCGAATTTTATGGACTGCCACGCTAACTCTCTTTTCCAAACCGATTCGATTTGGCCGGTAAGGTTCTGTATCGATCGTCGATGATGTTGCCAGTCGTTGTCATTCCCGAATTGCAAGTGTCCGATAACGACTTGGCGTTTGCCTTTGCTTAGGAACAACAGCGCCATTGCGGATGTCGAAACGTCATCGTTCCCATCCTTAAAAGAGCCACCCAATTGTTGCGTCTGAAGCAAGAATTCTGCACCTTCCCGATACCAATCATTTTTCCCGATGAACCGTTGTCCTGTCAGTCTTCCAACGCGTTCCAAGGCGTAGAGATAGTAGAGCGTGTTGCCTTGTCCGCCGGGATTATGGTTGGCTGAGAACATGGCTGCCAACGCTTGGAGAGATTTTTCGAGTTGGAACTGACCTTTCTGAGCTTCCTCCTTCTGGTTTCCGCAGCAACGAATCTGATCGCCGTTGATGCTGGCATCGGTACCGCTTGAAGCGTCCTGCAAAATGATCATCGAGGCAATGCCTGCGCAGGTCATGCTACCAGTTGGTCCACTACCCATTCCACTATAACCCCAGCCTTCGCCTCGACGTCCATTGATCCAATAGTCCTTGCATTTCGCAAAAACTTTTTCCGGAATGGCGATACCAATTTTGCTCGCTTCCCAAAGCGCGAGGACGGCGAACTGAGTGTTGGACTCATCCCCGCCACCCATAGAATCGCCGTAGGACCAGCCGCCGCTCTCTGACTGTTTCGAGACGAGCCAATCGACGGCTAGCTGGATTTTGGCCTTATCTTTGTTTGGTTCCGCCGCGCACAGGACCATCACCTTCAGGGCAGCTTCATATGTCTTACGTGGCTCTTTGTCGCGAATGAAATTGAGTGCTCGACTGATTTCCGGAGACTTTGGGCTCTTTCCAGCGCTAAGCAACGCGAGTGTGACGAGAGACGTCTGTCCGGTTCCATATTCCGGATAGCCCGCCCATGAGCCGGCGCGTTGGCCTTCCTTTTTTTGCTCGTTTACCAAAAAAGAGACACATTTTTCTATGGCCGCAGTGACGTTTGCGGGTGTGGCCTTCTTGTTTTGGGCGACCGCATTCCCAGTCAAGACAACAGCAAATAACGAGGTCAATGCTAAGATGGTTATGCGCATTTTTGCATGTCATTCCGAATGTAGTTGAGACATATGTGAATTCAGATTTTTCGGAAGGGATCGTTCAGAACCGATGCTGATTGGGAGGGTGAGGCTCCTGCTGAACCATGGCGGTGCCAACTCGGCAGGAGCCTCGCGCTCCCGTTGTTTTTCAACTCTTAGGACGCCAAAACGGCGTCCGTCGGAGAAAAGCTCCGAGCGGACGAAAATGGTCCCTAACCTATACAACTTCTTACATTTTCTTCGCAAACGGGCGCGATGATGCCTCGTTCGGTGACGATTGCGGTGATCAGTTCCGCGGGTGTTACGTCGAATGCGGGATTGTAGACCTCGATTCCGCTGGGGGCGGTCTGTCTTCCAAAACCGTTGGTGATTTCTTCGGCTTTGCGTTGCTCGATGGGAATCGCGTCGCCGCTTACGATCGTTAAATCAAAAGTGCTTCGCGGAGCCGCTACGTAAAATGGGATGTTGTGGTATTTGGCCAAGACGGCCACCCCATACGTGCCAATCTTATTGGCTGTGTCGCCCCTAGCGGTAATCCTATCGGCTCCTACGATGACCGCTTGAATTCGACCTTCTCGCATCACCTGCGCGGCCATCGAATCGCAAATCACGGTGCATGAAACTTGCCGTTGTTTCAATTCCCATGCGGTCAATCGAGAACCTTGCAGCAAGGGTCGCGTTTCGTCTGCATAAACATGCAAATTCTTGCCTTGGTCCTGTGCCGTGAAAATCGCGGCTAGGGCTGTGCCATATTCTGAGGTCGCAAGCCCACCGGTATTGCAGTGAGTTAGCACACCCGAGTTGTCATCTAGCAATTGAGCACCGTATTCGCCGATGGCGTGGCACATTCTCCGGTCGTCGTCGTGGATCAGTCGCGATTCTCGGAGTAATGCTTGTGCGATATCTGCCGCAGAAGCGACGTTGGGATTCCGTTTCACAACGCTTCGCATTCGATCCAGGGCCCAAAACAGGTTTACGGCGGTCGGCCGACTGGTCGCCAAATAATCGCAAGCTTGCAAGGCTGCGAAGCAAGTCTGGCTCACGGTTTGACCTTCTTGGACGCTATTTTGCACGCCCAACACAACAGCGTAAGCGGCCGCAATCCCAATCGCAGGTGCACCTCGAACTCGCAGCATGACGATCGCTTCGAAGGCCTCGTCAATCGTGGAAAGGGAAAGTACTTTGAGCTGCAACGGAAGAAGCGTTTGGTCTATTAATTCCAGTCTTCCTAGGATATCGCCCGACCATTTCACGGAGAAAATACTTTGAACTGGGAGTTGCGAGGCCGTCATTCTGTATTGGATTCCGAAGTCGTGGCTGCTTCTCCATCCGCGAATGGTTCAAGCAGGAGTTTTTGAACGCTTTGCACCAGTCGGTCCATGGCAAAGGGCTTGTGGATGTAGTCATCGGCGCCAAGCATTCGAGCATAGGCTTGATGGCGTTCGCCTTCATTGCCGGTCACCATGATGACACGTACTCCCGCTCGCATGCTGCTACGCAAATGTTCTAGTACGAGGAAACCGCTTCGACCGGGCATCATCATGTCGAGCACCATTAGGTCGGGATTGACGGTCGAAATGGCTGCGACTCCTTGATTCCCATCAGGCACATGCGTTACCTCATAGCCCAGTTTTTGTAAGGCAAACTTAACGGGTTCGGCAATTTCAAAGTCATCGTCCACAATCAAAATACGAGGAGAACGATTTTCGGTTTGCCAACCAGGAGCTATGGGCATGGTTCTACAATTAAGGTGGGATGATGGCTGACGGTTACTGATCGTTCAGCCTTGAAGATTGCGGAATTATAGCAGGAAAAAAGCAAAGTGATGCGATTGGATTTGTCAGGGAGCTAGATTTGTCATCTGCCTTGCTTTCCGCGCCCCGAGCTTCGGCATAATTCGGCAGTCTCATCCCATACCAATTCCTCGGCGAAAACGTTCCTGTGCCGCGTCTAAACCTCGCCCCCTCGACTCGTTTTCCAATCATAGCACGATTGGTTGCGTCCACCATTGTTTCCAAGTCCAGCCGGGTGGCGGAATGAACGGAATGGCCGTCCACCAAGGCATTTCCTTGAGGTCGCGTGGTGGGGAAGCGGGGACTTCTTCTGGACGAGTGGCCTTGGGTGGCTCGGCCAAGGTCCAACCAGACTCAGGCGGGCCCAGATTAAGTACGTGATGATGTTCTCGTTGACGTTGTTCAATCCAAGTTAGTGTTGAGAAAGTCGAGTCGCCAGGTAAAAAAGTATTCGCATGTTTTAATCGGTCACGCGCTAGCTGAAAGTCTTCTTTGGCGACGGCAGCCAAGCTCAAATTGGTCCAAGCGGCGGTATTCCATGGGTGCAATGACGCGGCCTCCTGCCATTCGACCTCGGCAAGATCCCAGCGTCCCTGCCGAGCATAACCGTTCCCTTTTCTAACTTGGGAAGATCCTTGCATGAACCATGGCAGGTCTAAGATAGCGTCTACGGTTTCGTTGGATGGCGCGACCAAATCCCAGGATTGACGAGCCGAAGCCATTAAGACTCGACCTCCTCCGCCTTCCGAAGGCATAGTCAAGTCTGGGAACTGCTTTTCGGCCTGCAATCGATCCATAGCCAAGGATTGCTCGTTGACTCTGAGCCCGCTATTCACATCGGTAACGACCCAATGGACGGCAAGGCTTTCCACTTTTTCCTTCTTTTTGAAAATTCGAAACCTGGGCTTTTTCTTGAGATCGGGGGGAGGTGTGTCTAGATCGTCGTTGAGAATGTGACCTTGCAATAGGTAGTCCATTCCAGCTCGTCGTGCGGCGCTCAAGGTCGCCATATCATTCGGCTGGTTATCGTAAGAGGCCAGCTGAATACCGCCAACTCGCTCTAGCTCATCGGGATGCAACGCAGCCACCAAGGGATTTGGCTGAGGTTGTGCAAGTTTCATAGCTTTTTGCAAGCGCTCTGCAGCGACAGCATTGCCGCCGATGGGTGCGACTGCGATCCGAACGAATCCGCCCTTGGAAACCTTCGATGCCTTCCAGGTGCGCATCGGGGCTGACATATGGCATCCTGCAACGTGCAACAGGAGCACCGCTAGCAAATGGTTACAGCCAATCCGCCAATATCTTCTTCCGTCGTTTTCTTGCATGTTACCATCCTCAAGCCGGACACTAGCGTAAGTTCTACCCTTTCGGCAATATGTCTTTCGTGCGGTTTGGGAGTTGCTTATAAACGGATCGAGGTTGTAGCCGGTTGAGGCTCTCGACCGGTCTTAGCCCGTAGCGGCACGGGTCGAGGGCCTCGACCCGCTACACTGGGCTATATGCAATAGAATCGGTACACTTTCCCTTAAAACAGGATTCCCTTTCCAGAACATCATCACATGAAATTGAATTACGACCGAAACAGCCTTATTGCAATTATCCGCGAGCACGCGCTTCAATTTGGGCAGTTTACGCTGGCCAGTGGCAAACAAGCATCCTACTATCTGGATTGCCGAATGGTCACACTCCACCCGAAGGGTTCGAATCAAATCGCTTCTGGGATGCTTGAGTTGATTATGGGTAACCACTTCGGAGCTATTCCAGACGCCGTGGGGGGGTTAGCCATCGGCGCGGATCCGATCACTGCAGCGGTTGTGGTTCATGCAGGACTTCACGACCAGGATTTGCTAGGGTTTATGGTTCGCAAAGAAGCCAAGCAGCATGGCACGGGAAAACTGGTGGAAGGACCGGTCAAGCCTGGCATGAAATGCGTCATTGTAGAAGATGTTATCACCAGCGGAGGTAGTGCACTAAAAGCGGCCACGGCGGCCCGAGACTTTGGACTGGAAGTAATTGGCGTTCTCGGAGTGATTGATCGCCTAGAAGGCGGGCAAGCCGCTTTTGAGGCGGCAGGAATCCCACTCGCAACGCTCCTTACCATCGATGACTTTCCGCGGTAATCCTGGCTACAAAAGATTGGTATTCCGTATTGAAAATTGCACGCAATCCGCTTGACAAGAGAACAGTCGATACGCGACTCGAGGCCCACTTCAGCTACTTTGCAAAACAAGCCCAAATGGTAGTTGACATCCTGGATGGATCGAGAGACGCTAAGCTTTCCTAAACCAATGCAACAGCAGGTTTCGCTTCCTGACTTCTGGAAAGAAACGAAACGAATCATTTGTAAACACACACACTTCGATACGCCAATTGGTGGAGCTAGTCGTGAACCTAGTCAGTAAGTCTCAATTAGAAAACATGTTCGACGGCGACTGCGCGGTTGAGGACCAACCTTTCCTCCCTGGCGCAAATTGCGAACTCGACCTGCGTACAGTGCTCGATATCGACCCAGCTGAAGCCGACAACGGTGCTATTGGGACCGTAGAGCCATCCGTGGAGTTTGGGAAACCACTTCAGGATTGGTTTGAGATGGCGCTCAAGGTCGAAACCCCGGTCCGAGCATCAGTTCGTGCCTCGTGGGGGGAAGACGAAGACGAAATCGAGGAAGAACCGATCAAGGAGGAGCCCGAGGAAGATGATCCCGATCCGTTTGAGGACTTTGACGAGGACGATTTTGATGATGACTTCGACGACGATTTCGAGGAAGAGCTCGACGATGAATATGAAATCGAACCTGCCGACGACGGGTTGGTAACAGATCCAGATGTAGATTTGGGGAACGCAGAAATCCTTGATGAAGAAGAAGAAATCGGCCCAGATGCCGACGAAATCGATTAATGTGGCACGGCGGTCTCCGCCGTGAGGTAACCTGTTTTCACGGCCTTACATTTTCATCACAGAACCCCGAGCCATAGGCGACGGCTCGAGAACTGCCAAAACGGTCGCCGACAGCTTCGGTTTAGAACAACCGCATTCGGCGATACCCGAACTGGCATGAAAAGTTTATGATTTGCGTCCACTGAGCGACGCCATTCGCTCGACGTGGATCTGGTATCCCCGTATTGCCGACCCTTTTCATCCGACTCCGATTTCAGGTCATGTTTCAAGCTGTCAAGACGGACATCAAATTTCCTAAACTCGAAGACGATGTCCTCGCGTTTTGGAAGCAAAATCGCATCTACGAAAAATCGCTCCAGCTCCGAAAGGGTGCTCCTTCCTTCGTTTTTTTTGAAGGACCTCCTACAGCAAACGGCATGCCCCATCCGGGCCACTGCTTAACTCGTGCTATCAAGGATCTGTTTCCCCGTTACAAAACGATGCGTGGCTATCGATGTGACCGCAAAGCCGGTTGGGATACACACGGTCTGCCCGTCGAAGTCGAGGTTTGCAAAGAACTGGGCATCCATAGCAAAGATGAAATCGAAGCCTATGGCATCGAAGCCTTTATTCAGCGTTGCCAACAGAGCGTTTGGCGGTACATGCAAGAATGGGAACGGATGACCGAACGACTCGGTTTTTGGATCGATCTGTCGCAAGCGTACGTGACTTACCATCAGAGTTACATCGAAAGCGTTTGGTGGTCACTCAAAAACTTCTTCGATCGTGGACTGCTCTACCGTGGTCACAAGATCGTCTGGTGGTGGGCTCAAGGTGGTACTGCACTGAGCGCCGGCGAAGTCGGCCAAGGCTACCGCGAAGTCGCTGATCCAAGTGTCTACGTCCGCTTTCCAATCGAGGGAGTCGAGAACACGTCTCTAGTTGTCTGGACCACAACTCCGTGGACGCTTCCCAGCAACCAGTTCGCTGCCGTCAACTCGAACCTGGAATACGCTTACTGCACGGATAACGAAACCAACGAGACGATTATTATCGCAAGTGCGTTGGTGCAATCACTCGCAGACAAGACCAAGCGAACATTGACGGTTCAAAAAACGATAAAGGGGTCAGGACTCATTAATTTGAAATACGTCCCGCCATTTCCATTTTACTACGATCAACAGGCTGGAGAAGAGGCAGAACTCCATAGTGGTGTAAGGCAACGGCCTTCCTGGCGCGTCGTCGACGCGAACTTTGTCACAATCGATTCTGGTACTGGCATTGTGCATATGGCGCCGCCGTTCGGTGAAGCTGACTATGAAGTGCTCGTCGGCGAAAAATCTCGGTTTGTATCTGCGGATCAGCCTCCATTGCTTTGTGCGGTTGCTCCAAATGGCCGATTCACGGCCGAGGCTCCAGACTACGAAGGGATTTGGGTTAAGGATGCCGATAAGCCGATAACTCGGCGTCTTCGCGACGAAGGCAAGCTTTGGTATCAAGAACAATACTTGCACGACTATCCATTCTGTTGGCGAGCAAGCGAAGATCCGCTCATTCAGTATCCTCGCGAAAGCTGGTTCATCCGAACCACTTCGTTCCGCGAGTCGATGCTTGAGAACAACAAAAAGATCGGCTGGTTGCCCGAACACATCGGAACCGGTCGCTTCGGCAATTTTCTGGAATCCAACGTCGATTGGGCTTTGTCGCGAGAACGGTACTGGGGCACACCTCTGCCGATTTGGATATGCGACCAAACCGGCCAAATGGAGGCCATCGGTTGCTACGACGAACTGCTTGCCAAACCTGGCGTAACTGGCATGGAAGTTTGGGAACAAGCCAAGGCCAAGAATCCAGAATTGGTCGACGACCTACGTGTTCACAAACCGTATATCGACGCGGTTCATTACGATTCACCGTTTGCGGACGGGGCCCGTATGCGCCGCGTGACAGAAGTTATCGACTGTTGGTACGACAGCGGCGCCATGCCATTTGCGCAATGGGGCTACCCGCATCAAAACGCCGAGTCCTTTAAGAGCCAATTTCCAGCTGATTTCATTAGTGAAGCGTTGGACCAAACCCGCGGATGGTTTTACAGCCAACTGGCAATCAGCACGATGCTCTTTGACAAGGAAGAGGTCGCGTATCCACATCCGTTCAAGAACTGCATTGTGCTCGGATTGATGCTGGCCGAATGGTACGAAAGCAAAGACGGCAAACAACGCTTCCTCACCGAAGAAGAAGCTCGCGATGTTTTGGGCAGTGACATAGTGGTTAAGTCAGGCAAGATGTCGAAGCAGCTTCGCAACTACCGCAGTCCGCAGGAGATTTTTGATCGCTACGGGGCGGATGCATTGCGTTGGTATTTATTCGCAAACCAGCCACCTTGGAATTCGATTCTGTACAGTGAACGCGCGATCAAGGACAGCATCCCCGAGTTCATTTTGCGGTTGTGGAACGTTTTCAGTTTCTTCACCATTTACGCAGAAATCGATGGTTTCAAGGGCCCATCCGATATCGCTAGTCCATTGGATCAATTGAATTCCGCAGAGTTTTCACAATCGCCGACCTATCGACCGATCGAGCAGCGCAGCGAGCTAGATCGCTGGATGATGAGCGAACTAGCTGCTGCCTGCAAAGATGTCGTAGACCGAATGGATAAATACGATAGTTTTGGGGCTTGTCAGACGCTTAACGCGTTGGTCGATGCACTTAGCAATTGGTATGTACGACGCAGCCGATCTCGCTATTGGGCTTCCAACAAGCAAGCGCCTGAAAAACTCGACGCGTATTGGACGCTCTACGAGAGCCTCATCGTCATTGCAAAGTTGATTGCTCCGTTCACGCCTTTCATTGCCGAATTCCTTTGGCGAAAACTCAAGGGAGAGCTTGCTGGCATCCGAGAGAGCGTCCACCTATGCGACTTCCCGGATGGCAGTTTTTCCTCTACCGATCCTATGCTCAACCAACGCATGTCCATGCTTCGCGAAATCGCGTCGCTAGGCCGTTCCGCTCGGATGGAAGCGAAGTTGAAAGTGCGACAACCCCTGAGCCGAGTTGAAGTGAACTTGGCCGACGAGTTGCATATTGAGTGGTTGAAAAAACATGACGATATCGTTCGAGAAGAAATCAACGTCAAAGAGATCCATTACGCGAGTGGTACAAGTCCGTTTGTAGAATACTCGGTTCAACCCAACTTCCGAAGGCTCGGACCGCGTGTCGGGCCCCTGCTTCCTAAGGTCAAACAAGCTCTTGCTACTGCATCGGGAGCACAATTGCTTGAACAAATGACTTCCCTCGGGAAGATAACGCTCACCATTGATGGCAAGGTCGTTGAACTAGACAACCAGGACATTCAAGTTCGCATGATTGCCAAAGCAGGTTGGGCTGCATCGCAAGGTTCTCAATGTGTGGTTGCACTCAATACTGAATTGACGGATGCCCTGGTTCGAGAAGGTATTGCGAAAGATGCTATCCGTCTGATCCAAGATATGCGAAAGAAACGTCAGTGCAATTTCACGGATCGAATCGACGTAACGTTGCAAAGTGACGAATCGTCAATCCTAAAAGCCATTCTGGAAAACCATGATTTCATTTGCTCTGAAACCCTTTCCGTCCGATTGACGATGGATTCATCCTCAAATAACGTGGAACTGGAGCCGGTGGAGTTGGCCGGTTTTACTGTCCAACTTGGCTTAATAGTCGTTAGCGCGTAACTGAATTGAAAGGCCGACCAATAAGTCACCCTCCCCTCGCTTCGCTCGACACCTCCCAGAAGGAGGGTGGCTAAGCGGGGTGACAACCAAGCCAATGTGATCGTTGTGGGCATTAGTATCGGTTCTCCATTTATCATTCCTTTTCTCAGGAAACGAAGCGCGACCTTTCTATGACAAATTACCGTACCGAAGTTGATTCGATGGGCGAAGTGCAAGTCCCCGTCAACGCGTACTACAGTTCCCAAACTCAACGAGCCGTGGAGAACTTCCCAATCTCTGGATGGCGACTTCCAACAGCCCTGATCCGCGGCATGGGACGCGTGAAGCTTGCCTGTGCGACCGCCAACAATGATCTTGGCAAACTCACCGGTTCCGGAAAGAACACGCTTTCTGTCGACCAGGTCCAAGCCATGTTTGCGGCTTGCCATGAGGTTATCGATGGCAAGATGGATGGCGAGTTTCCAATTGATGTTTTTCAAACGGGCTCAGGCACATCCAGTAACATGAACATCAATGAAGTGATTTCGAATCGAGCGATTGAGCTCTTGGGCGGTGATCGTTTTTCAAGAACCAAATCGATTCATCCCAACGATCACGTCAACATGGGGCAGAGTACCAACGACACGTTTCCAACAGCAATTCACGTTGCTACCGCTTGTGAGATTCATACCAATCTGGTCCCACAACTGGAGCGTTTCAGCAAGATCATGCGAGAAAAAGCACAAAAGTGGGATAAGATCATTAAAATCGGCCGAACCCACCTGATGGATGCCACGCCGCTCCGATTGGGACAAGAATTCGGTGGTTTCGCTCGGCAAATCGAATTATCCATCGAGCGTGCCAAGCTTGCTGCAAAAGCTGTTTTGGAGTTACCCGTAGGAGGGACCGCCGTCGGTAGTGGAATCAACACACACCCGGAGTTTGGACGAAGGGTCTCGGAGAACCTGGCGCAGCAAACCGGCATCCCGTTCGTCGAAGCGGTCGATCATTTCGAAGCCAACGCACAACGCGATGGCTTGGTGGAATCGCACGGACAAATCAAATCCATCGCCATGACGTTATTTAACATCGCCAACAACATCCGTTGGCTTGGTTCAGGTCCCCGTTGCGGCTTTTACGAAGTTGTCTTGCCAGACCGCCAACCAGGCTCCTCCATCATGCCAGGAAAAGTGAATCCCGTCATGTGTGAAAGCATGATGCAACTAACGGCACGGGTCATGGGCAACGATACAACGATGACCCTATGCGGCGCATCGGGCGGGAATTTTCAGCTAAACATCATGATGCCAGTTATGGGGGATGCGATGCTGGAAAGCGTTGGCTTGCTCGCCAATGGCGTGAGCGCGTTCATCGAGTTCTGTATGGACGGCTTGGAAGCGAACCCTGAAGCGTGCGAAGCAGGCGTAGAGCAAAGCTTGTCCATGGTCACGAGTCTAAATCCGTTCATTGGATACGAGAAGGCTGCGAAACTGACCAAAGAAGCGTTCGCATCGGGCAAAACGATAAGGGAATTGTGCATTGAACAAAGTGTACTGCCGAAGGAAACATTAGACGCCGCCCTTGATCCGTTCAGCATGACCGAGCCTCAGTCCTAGAACGAACCTTGAATGCAAAGTCGGGCTTATCGAGAAGTATTGGTTTGAAGACCTGGCTCCTGCCACCAAACCGTCCATCGGCCCAGTGGCACGCTCAACGTGCGGCAAGGGGAGCCGTAATTTCGTTCAAAGTTACCGCGCGGTGTTCTCTGGACGATAAGTACGCAGCATCGACCAGTGCCATAGTTCGGAGGTTGTCTCTGCCGCTGATCTCAGGCTCTGTCCCGTCTTCCAGGGCACATAACAGCTGAGCCATCGTACCGACAAATGCATCGGGAAACCAGACTTCGGGCCATCGTGGCTGGATCCAATGCGGACCAATGGCCAAGGTAGTGTAGTCAAGTGTGCTGGGCGTAGGCTTGGGGTATTCAGGCCAACCGATGGTCCCTCGGGCCATGCCTTCGGTGCCTTCCACTCGCCATCGAATGTAGGAGTCCGACGCGGCCCCTTCCAGAGCCGGACCTGCCCAAACGTCGTCCCATGCGGACGCCCGAAATCCGTTCTCGTATTCAAGAATGTATAGACAGATTCCGTCTTGATGCTCAAAGCGTTTCTCGGTTCTTGGATCAGTCCGGATACTGGCAAAGATGCGCGCTGGGTCTCCAAACCAGTAGCGAAATGTATCGAGATGGTGAATGCTCATGATTCGCATGGTTACCCAACCTTGTCGCTCTTGCCAAGGCATCCAATGCGGAATGGCTCGCATATCGACGGTCGCCAAAACAGGTTCCCCAAACGCTCTTTGGTTCAGCAAGCTCTTTAACCCACGGACCGATTGGTCGTAGCGCATGTTTTGGTTGACTGCCAGTGTGATACCCGCGTGTTCGCACATTTCAACAATTTGCAAAGCTTGCGCGTAGTCGACACCGAGCGGCTTCTGAGCCAGAATCCCACGAACGCCATTGCGACGGGTTACGATCTCGCGAATGACTTCAAGCTGGATATCGGGTGGGACGGCTATATCAATCACTTCAACTCGCGGATCATCGAGCAATTCGCGATAATCATCGTAAGCGTGCGGTATCGCATGTCGATGGGCAGCCTCCTTGGTCCTCTCCGTGTTGCGGGCGGCTATTGCAACCGGGTTGAAGCCTGCTTTGCGATATGCAACCAGATGGCAGTCCGCCATAATAAAACCCGAGCCAATGCAGCCGATGCCTAGCGATTTGTTGCGGGGCATCCGCGGCAAATATTCGATTTGGAGAGGCGCCATTAGGTCCTTGTCAATTCTGTTCAACCCCTTGTGTTCGGTCACGTTTCGCCTCTAGGAACGCTTTGCCTGACTCGCTGCCTCGCGCCCCCATGGCTTTGATAGCGGAATCGTCTAGTTTGGTCAGCGGCGTATAACTCGGATGATGCGAGTCTTTATAAGGGTTGTTGTGACGTGTGTTGTAACAGCAAATCAAACCCCATCGAGGCTTGTCGCTTAAGTTCGCATCCGAACTATGCAGTGTGTTGCCGTGAAAGAATACGGCATCTCCAGGGGCCATCTCGCAATAGACATGTTCAAGTCGTTGCATCGCCATTTCGACCCGTTCTGGATCAGCACCTGTTTGCGAACCGAATCGACCATGCTCGATCCGTCCCATTCGATGGGATCCTTTAAGCAATTGCAAGCATCCGTTCTCGCGGGTCGCTGGGTCGAGGGCGATAAAGACGCTTGCGAGATCAGGGAAAAGGCATCCATTTTGATACCAATAACCGTAGTCTTGATGCCATTCCCAAGCGCCACCTACCTTGGGTTCTTTTGCGCTCAGTTTGGAATGGTAGTGATAGACTTCGTCACCTAACAATTGCTCCATCGAATCGACGACACGTCGACTTCGGCAAATGGCGCCATAGATATCGTCTCCGGGTTGATTCCATAGAGAGAGATTCGTAATCCGCCCCTTGGTGTCGATCACGTCCATGGCGTTGATCCGGAGCGACTCGTCTTGACGAGCGGCTGTGAGTGTTAGCTCGGTTTCTTCGGCATCTAGCAGACTGCGAATGACCAGATAGCCGTCCGTCGAAAACGAAGCAACTTGAAGGTCGGTAAGCGGACCAGTAGTCATTTTTTACTCGTTTTGGTAAGCAAGGTAGACGAAACCCAATCAAAAGGAAAGTATACCAAGCATCGTAGACACTGCCATCGCGTCCAATTGTGTGTTGGCGAGGCTCTCCGAGCTCGCGTTAAACCATGGAATTGAGGTGTTACAACCGGCGCCTACGAGGTCGTGCAGCTTGGCCACATCCCCGAAGGAGCAATGCTGTGAAGCTTTTTCAACAGCAATTCGCTTAGGTTGAGCGGGAGCTTGCCTTCCCTCAACCTTGTTTTGGCGTCCTATGTAACGGCCCGGGAGCGAAGTGCGGTACTTTAAGGTCTGAGCAGCACTTTTAGTACGCCAAAACGGCGTCCTTCGGAGGCAAGCTCCGATCGGACGAAAATGCGTCACAGCGTTGCCGAGAGAGGGTGACTTACTTGGGAAACCTTGGCCAATATGCTAGACGACCGCCTACAGCGCGAGGGCAAACGAACGTCCTAAGCTCAGGATTTGTTTTCCTAATCTTGCTATTCAGAGTCAATTGTCTTACCATAAATGCTTCGTGGAATGTTAAACCATGCCCAAATACAAAGGACCGGACAATGCGCATCAGTCTCCTTTCTTCTCCAAAATGGCTTTTGGCAATGATTCTTGTTTGGGGCGTTGCCTCACAAGCTCCTTCAGTTTTGGGCGCCAAGAATGAGCCGACGCACAAGCAGGCTCGAAGTATCGCGCCGATGGTTGATGGCAGACCGGTGAAACTAGAGACGTTCTGTGTTGGTCCGGACAATAACCTTTGGATGTGCTGTGCGGGAACGGCAGCAAACAAAGGATTGATTATGGTCTATAGCGGCGAGGGAGAGATGCTGCAGTCGTTTCCATTGACGTTTGTTCCGCAGGCCTTGAACTTCTCGCCCGAAGGGAAGTTGTTTATTGCTGGGTCCGGCAAAATTGCACGAATGACCGCCGAAGGAAAACTGGAACTTGAAGTTGACGCGCCGAATATTGGAAATAAAGAGGAAGCTTTGGCTGCCCTGAAAAAGGAAAACGAAAAGCGCGTCAAGGAAATGGCGAAGTCCTTCAAGGCACAACTGGATCGCTTGGAGGAGCAGATCGCTAAGCTCGAGATAGTACCAGAGGACGAAGACGATAAGGCAAAGACTCGCCGGGAACGACGTTTGAAGCTACTGAATACTTCCAAGAAGCAGTTCGAGGACATGTCGGCGAACGCAGCGCAGACGGCTGGCCTCGATCAAACCGGCTCCATGGCCCGTTGGGCAAACGCGACAGGCATTACAGCCACGGACGACGACGTCTTTGTCTCCTGCCCTATGGTTACAGGATTCGGGTACGGCATTTGGAGATTGGACCATAATCTGGAAAATCCCAAAGTGATTATGGACGATGTTCATGGTTGTTGCGGGCAACTTGATATTCAAACCGATGGGGAAAATTTGTTGGTGGCTGAGAATACGAAATTTCAAGTCGGTTTCTACGATCGCGACGGAAAGCGTCTAAGTGGATGGGGCAAGCGTTCGCGAAACGACGACGAAGGATTCGGATCATGCTGTAATCCGATGAATGTTCGATGCTGCAGCAACGGCGAGATCCTGACCGCCGAATCGAGTATCGGTCACATTAAGCGATTTAGCCAAGCCGGTGAATATTTAGGATTTGTTGGGACAGCCAAGGTTGCGGGTGGTTGCAAACACGTCGCCATCGGTTTCGACCCAAAGCGAAATTGGCACTACATGATGAACGAAGATAGGTCGCACGTTGCTGTTCTGGTGCCACGTGCAGACGCTCCTGCCGAGACGGAAGATGAAAAGCTCTCTAGGGAGGCCATCTCTTCTTTGGGCAAGTTTATCTATGGTACCTGGGAAATTACCGCCGAGAAGGTGGCTAACAAAGCGGATCAAGATCCGGGTTCAATGGAAAACTACATTCAAAGCGGCTTTGCCCACATGGAATTTGCTCCTGACGGAACGTTGCTAAAAGGTCCCAAGGGAATCAAAGCCAAGAAGAGCGAAAGTGAGCCAGCAGCGAAAAGTTTGTTTGGATCTTTGTTGTCCGCGGTGACCGGTAGCCAGGAGCAAGCTGCGCAGATGTTGGAAAGCAGTTCTTCTAAGTGGGTTGCACTTCAAGCCCGAGATGGCAAGCTGGACTTTGTTACGGTTGACGAAGGGGTCCAGGGCTTTGGAGCTACCGTTGAATTCCAGAAAGACGATACTGCAAAGTTCAGCTTCTTTTATGGGGAACCTAGTTCGCCAACCGGCGGGACCTATGTCTTTAAACGCATTGCTTTAGAGGCTTGCGGAAAGGACTGCAAAGCGGCTTGTGACGGGGATTGCGAAAAGGACAAAGTGACAGCGAAGTAGGCTTGGCATGATTGGGTGATTGATTCCGGTTCCGCCCCTGCAGCGACATTCCGTCGGGGCGAAACGCACTGTAGCTGAATGGCGCGCGGGTGATTACAATGCTCCCTTGCCTTTCTACCCCTCCCTCTTCCGAATTCAGACCCGCCTGTGCTTTCATTCATGCAATCTCCGTGGTGGCCGTTCGTTGTCCTTTTTGTAAGCGTCTGCTTTATTATTACGGCAATCAGTTTATGGAGAATGCATGCCTTTGTGGCGCTGCTTTTGGCGTCTCTGGTCGCTGGTGCTATGACATCGAAAGAGACGTGGGGAGTTGTTGGAAAGGACGGCAAGGAAGTTGTTTACCCGCACTTGGTGGGCGTTATCGAGCAGATTTCGAAAGGTCTTGGCGATACCGCGAGGGATATCGCGGTTTCCATCGCTTTGGCATCCATCATCGGCATGTGTTTGATGGAGAGTGGGGCTGCGGACAAAGTCGTTCGCCGCTTCTTGGTTGTCTTCGGACAGAAGCGCGCAGGCTGGGCACTGCTTTGGTCGACTTATGTGCTTAGCATTCCCATTTTCTTTGACACTATGTTCATGTTGATGGTCCCGCTTGCCAAAGCCTTGCGGCTTAGGACCGGTAAGGATTACCTACTTTACATCTTGTGCGTTTGCACCGGCGGTATGATCACCCATGGCTTAACGATACCTCACCCAGGACCGCTGGCGATGGTTGATAATTTGAAAATTGATACCGGTTTTTCACTCGCTGCTGGCTTGGTAGGTGGACTGATACCAGCCGTGATTGGCTATGTGGTCTGTGTTTGGTTGAATGCGAGAATCGAAATCCCATTGCGAGATGCGCATCTTTCTACGGAGGTGGACGACAAACCTGAATCCAGTTTGCCGAGTTTCTTTTGGTCCATCCTGCCAGTACTATTGCCAATCGTTTTGATCGGTATTTCGTCGCTCTTCAAGGTGATTAAGGATGGAGCGACAGCTCCTGACGGCCGTCAAATCGCATGGTGTGTTTCCCTTTATCAGTCGATGGGCGAAGACAATTTTGCAAACGTACGAGGACTCATTGATTTTTTTGGCCACAAGAACATCGCGTTGCTGATTGGCGCAGGATTGTCGCTTTGGGTTCTGGCACGACAATGCGGCTTTGGACTTGAGAAACTGGAACAGCTTGTCGGACCGCCGCTCGAAACAGCTGGCATGATCATACTTATTACTAGCGCCGGCGGAGCCTTTGGTGGTATGTTGCGAACGGCGGGGGTTGGCGACGCTGTCAAAGCTGCTGCTGCCGGGCAGGCCATCAATCTCATTTTGCTTTCGTTCATTGTGGCTGCCGTCATCCGCATTGCTCAGGGTAGCGCTACGGTTGCCATGTTAACGACTTCGGCGATGATTGCTCCGATGTTGGGTACCGAATCCCTTGGTTACCATCACGTTTACATTTATCTCGCGATTGGGTATGGTGCAATGACATGTTCGTGGATGAACGACAGCGGATTTTGGGTAGTGAGCCGACTCAGCGGCATGACTCAGCGAGAGACGTTGAAAACATGGTCGGTTCTTTCGATCTGTTTGGCTGTGAGTGGACTGATCGTAACATTAATCGCTTCGAAATTGCTTCCGCTGGTTTAGTGGAACGATGTACATTCACAACGAATCATTCCCAACTCCGGAGGAGAATTTGGCGTTCGACGAAGCGTTGGTGGAGGTCGCGGATCGGCTTTCATTGACGGAGCCATCCGCCGAAAATCCCGCATTCGATTCTAGCTCGACAAACGAAGTGTTGCGGCTTTGGGAGTTTGCGTCTCCTTGTGTTGTGCTAGGTCGGGCAAGCCATTGGGCTCAAGAAGTCAACACGGTCGCTTGCGACCGCGATGGAGTACCTGTTTTGCGGCGAGCCAGCGGCGGCGCATCGATTGTGGCTGGTCCCGGGTGCCTCATGTACTCGGTACTGATCTCGTATGAGGCCAGGCCAGCTTGGCGTGCATTGGACGTCGCTCATCAAGAGGTCATGCGCCGGATTCGTGATTCGGTTCAACAAACGACCGACAGCTTTGAGTTGCCTTTGCGAATTGAAATCGACGGAACGTGTGACCTAACGTTTGGAAACAGGAAATTCTCTGGGAATGCCCTTAGGTGCAAACGCTGCTGGATGCTCTATCATGGCACCATCATGTACGCCATGCCGATCGAATGGTTAATCAAATACCTGCTTGAGCCATCTCGCCAGCCGGAGTATCGGAAGAAACGAGAGCATGAATCGTTTGTGGCCAACCTGCTGGAATCAGCCAATCGCATTTCTCCAAAAGAATTCCGTTCCGTTTTGGAGCGCCAGTTGGCCCACTCATGGAATGCAACCCAGCCATGGATAGAAAATCCATGGAAAAGCCACGTCGACTTGGAAGCGAGTCAATTGCTGAAAACTCGATACAAGAACTCAGAGTGGCATAGGTCGCGTTGATGGTTTGGATTGTCGCCTTTCGCTCCGCGAAAGTGCGCCTCGTTAACACACTTTCGCGGAGCGAAAGGCGACATTAAGTCTAACGTGCATACCAAACGATAAGCCGTTCCAACTCCCCTTGGCGGGAGAGCAATTGAAGACGCAATCGCTGGAAATGGCCTGTCAACGGAGCGTAGCCTTGGCCGCGATCGAGGGCTACAACAATTTGAATCATGTCTTCTGCAGTCGGTTCGCGACCATGCGAAGCCCAGCGCAATAGCCAGAGCCCGATTGGAAAGGTGGCTACGAGGCCACGTATGCTCTCTACAACCGACCATCCCCGTCGATCTGCCAACGCATAGATATACGATGCTGACGATGCTTCGATGAGTCGCGCCAGAGGAAAATCAATCGAGGGAGCTATTTGCCCTAGTGGGTGTTCTAAGTCGTCGAATTGGGCCAATGGAAAAGCTGGTTCTATTTTCGGTAACTTTCCTCTCCCTCGAACCAATCGAAACAACGAACGCGCCAACTCTCGACGTTGGGACCAAGTTGGCAGTGCGCGGAATTGAGGATGGAGCCGAGCGAATTCGATGCCCATCGAACGGAATAGCATTCGGGCATAGGCACTCGGCGGTCGGCGATCACTGAAAAACGGCTTAGACTCCTCGGGAACGATTTGCGCAACAGTTCCTATTAACTCGGCCAGCTTTCTCTCATCCATCAGCTTAGTCTTGGCTTTGCCCAACAGGTTCGCAAACTGCAGAGTATGCACGAGGCGTCGCACGGGAGGGAAGCGTTGGTCAAGCATTAGTTCGGACGCGGTTTCGAGCGCAAGCCCCACTGTTTTCCAGTCACGGTCCTCGCCTGGTTTTAGAGATGGCGGTTCAATCGGCTTGGTTGAGAGTCGACTTTCGCGAACCATCTGTTGAACAAACGGTAAATGGTGATTCAATGGCCCGCCGTCATCGGCAGCCGAGGAGGGGCAAGCCCTGCGTATCGTCAGGGCCGCATTTCCATTGCGAGGGACAAGTTGCAATGGAAAGACGCGGCAAATCGTCGGCTTGGCCTCATAACCAAGATCCGAAGGGATGCGACAAAGCCCATTTTCCTGTAGAAAAACACAGCTGCCGTCGAGTCGTTGCGCCAAACGATAACTCTTTTTTGAAGACCAATAGCGGACCATAATCGGTCTGTCGCGGTAATCTGGATGCTCATTCCATTTTTGGCCATTTAGTCGTTCCACGTCACCGTCATCTAGTGGCACCAAACTACCTCGGCAGCAGATTCCACACTGATGGCAATCCCACTTTTCTCCTGTTGGCAAAATGATGATTGGAAGGGACATCGAAACAAAACTATCTGCGAGTGATGAACAGCGTGATCACGCCTTTTGTTGTATTGTCGTCCACCTCACCAACTCTGGGCAATATTGATATAGGATTTCAATCGCTCCGCTGCCTTGTCCCAGTCGCCGCTGTACTTGGGTTCGTATTGGACGATATCGCTTATCGACCGCATCCAGCGCCGACCCTCGGCGATCGATGAGAATCTTCCGAGCGAGACCATTTGTGAAATGATATTGCCAAGGGCTGTTGCCTCGACGGGGCCCGCAACGACAGGACGCTGACATGCGTCGGCTGTCATTTGACAAAGAAGTGCGTTTTGTACTCCTCCCCCAACAATGTGAATTGTCTCAAGTCGATAGCCGAGCAATTGTTCCAACCAACCCAGGCAGAAACGGTACCGAAGTGCCAAGCTCTCCAACGTGGCACGTGCAATGGCTCCGTCGTCGACGGGAGGAGTTTGTTTTGTATGCTGTAGGAAGTCCGCAATCGCCTCAAGCATGTTGTCTGGAGCCACAAATTTGGGATGCTCAAGGTCAATTAAGCTTTGCAGTGGCTTTGCCCTAGCAGCCATAGCCGCCAGTTTGCTCCATTCGTAGTTCGTTCCCATTCGTAGCCACGAAGCCCGACACTGTTGAAAGGGCCAAAGTCCCGCAAGGTTCTTCAGCAAACGCACGCTACCATTGGCTCCTCCCTCATTCGTAAAATTCAATTGCCTACAAGCCTCCGTCAAAATGGGTTGCGATAATTCGACGCCCATCAATGACCAAGTGCCACTGCTGATATAACACCAATTCGGTTTCGAATTCGCAAAATCTTCGGCTGGCACGGCGATTACTGCTGAGCCCGTATCGTGCGTGGCGGGAGCAATCACCTGAACACGTTGATTCAAGCCAGTTCTGCCTCGCAAACTGGAACGCAATGGTGCGAGTTGCGTACCAGGCTGAACCGGTGTTTTGAAAATGTGTTTTGGAATGTTCAATGCATCTAAGATTTTCGAGGACCAATCGCGATTCGTTGCGTGAAGGATTTGAGTGGTGCTAGCATTGGTATACTCATTGACCATCTCGCCAGTTAGCAGCCAATTGACAAAATCTGGAATCATCAAGAAATGTTCAGCAATATCGAGCAACGGAGACTTTTCCGCTCGCATCGAATAGAGTTGGTAGAGCGTGTTGATCTCCATAAACTGAACACCGGTTTGCTCGAAAATATCCGATTCAGAAATGGACTCGAACACGCGTTGCATCATGCCGTTGGTCCTGGAATCCCGATAGCAGAATCCCGGTCCGACCAGATCCTTGTTTCGATCCAGCAGCACAAAGTCCACTCCCCATGTGTCGACTCCGACGCTGTCAATCCGTTCGCCATACTCCTTGGCAGACAATGAAAGCCCATGCTCAATTTGCTGCCAGAGGCCGTGAAGGCTCCAATGCAATCTCGATCCCATGTGGACTGGAGCATTTTCGAAACGGTGAACATCGGTCAGTTGAATGCGATCCGACTTTAACTCGGCAGCGATCACCCGCCCACTCGAAGCACCCAAGTCAACTGCGATCACCACTCCTGAATCTGCCATGTCTGTCCCCGAAGAATTACCGCCATGAAGAAAACCGTCATGAGAATGCAGGAAATTCTAACGTTATGTGCAATGTCTTGTCAGGGAGGGTTGAGAGTTGAGGGTCACCCTCTCGGGCAACGCTGTGATGCATGTTCGTCCGATCGGAGATTGCCTCAGACGGACGCCGTTTTGGCGTACTAAAAGTGCTGCTCAGACATTGACGTACCGCACTCCG
>JANMHA010000097.1:0-8587 GCA_031374925.1 Pirellula sp.
CAAAAAAGGTAAACAGCCCCTTCAGCTCCGCGCGTTTGGACAAGGCGGCCATAAACTTGTCTGTGACTTCCCCCATCTGAGCGTAGTTGCCGCTGTTCGTCTTATCCAGTAAGTTCAAGGAGAAACCACCAGCTGCACCGAAACCTGGCACCGCAGGTGGCTCATAAAACTCGAGCTTCACATTGGCAATCTCGCTCCCCCTCTTCTCGAGCTCTTGAATAATCTCCTTCGACGTCAGCTTGCGGTCGGCCCAAGGCTTCAGGTTGATGAGACAAGTCCCTGCATTGGACCCGCGGCCTTGAGTCAAAATCTCATAACCCGCGATGGACGAGACCGTCTTGACTTCATCAAACTCTTGGCAGATCGCTTGTAACTCGTGGGACTTGGAATTGGTATATTCCAAGGTCGAACCGGGTGGCGTCTGAATGATACCGTAGATAACTCCCTGATCTTCGAGCGGGATGAAACCCGATGGCAGCAAACCGTTCACTAGAAAAATACCATAGCCAAATGACGCTACGACGAGCATTGTAAAGACTCGCCGTGGGACAATAAGGCGTAGAATCCCTTCGTAACCGCCGGTGACTTTCTCGACGCACTGATTGAAGAAGTGCAAGAACATACCCAACGGACCACGCTTCTTTTCCTCACCCGGCTCTCTACCAGACAGCGTTGAGCGAAAGGTAAGCATGAACAACACTGCCATGACCCCAGAGATCCCAAAGGTTATGCTTTCGGTAAGCGGAACTTGTTCAGAAACGAGTTCGTGGATGATCTCAATCTTTAGTAAATAGTAGATACCAATGCCAGCTCCGGCTCCCAGTAGCAGCGCCAAGACACCGCGCAGAGCGTTGGCGTAATGGCCAGCGATCCCTTTGATGCAACGGTTGGCGAAGCCTAAAATTGCTCCCTGCTCATGGTCTAGCGTGTGAGGCCTGAGAATCATCGCACAAAGAACTGGCGTGAGTGTCAATGCAACCACCCCCGAGAGTATGATGGACATCGCCATCGTCAGTCCGAACTGGCGATAGAATACACCAACAGGCCCGGTCATGAACGTCACCGGAACAAATACGGCTGTCATCGTCATCGTGATAGCGATGATTGCGCCGCTGATTTCATGCATGACTTCCTTAGTCGCTTGATATGGTCCAAGGTGTTTGGTGTGCATCTTTTCGTGAACCGCTTCCACCACCACAATCGCGTCGTCCACCACGACCCCGATCGCCAACACCAGTGCGAACAGCGTGATCAAGTTGATCGATAAATCGAATATCAGCATGAAAAAAAAGGCTCCGATCAGCGATACCGGTACTGCGAGGACTGGGATTAGCGTGCTGCGAAAGTCCCCCAAGAATAGATAGACCACGAGCGAGACAAGAATGAAGGCCTCGAGCAAAGTGTGTAGTACCTTCTCAATGGACGCGTTCAAAAAGCTTGAAACGTCATAATTGATCTCATAGTCCATGAGCGGAGGAAATGACTTAGTCTTGATTTCCGCAAGCTTCTTTTTGACCTCCTTGATGACTTCGCTCGCATTGGAACCTGGAGCTTGTTTTAGTACGATTGCAGCCGCAGGTTTGCCGTCGATGTCTGAGTACAGGTCATAGAACGAAGAACCCAACAAGACTTTGGCGACATCCTTCATTCTAAGGATTTCACCTTCGGAGTTGGCTTTCAAGATGATGTTCTCGTATTGCTCCGGTTTGTCGTAGCGTCCCACCCAAGTCAACACGTACTCGATGGTTTGGGACGTCGTTCCGGTCGCTTGGCCAAGTCGTCCGGGCGAACCGATGATGCTCTGTTCAGCCACCGCCTTCATGACTTCCTCGGCGGAAACTTTGTAAGCACGCATGCGTTCCAGATTCAGCTCGATCCGCATGGCGTAGGCGCGGTTGCCGAGAATGGTGGGTCTAGCGACCCCCTGGATTCGCTTGATCTCTGGCAGGACCTGATTGTTGGCGAAGTTGAAAAGAAAATTTTGGTCGACATTTTTATCCGTACTGTAGACGTTCACATACATGAGCATACTCGACATGTTTTGCATGACGATGATCCCCTCACGATCCACGATGGGTGGGAGGTTGTTCCTTACGGCTTGGACGCGATTGTTGACGTTCATGACCGCCACATTCGGGTCCGTGCCGGGCTCGAAGACGATCTGAATCGTTGCCTCACCGGCACTGGTGGCGTCTGAGATCATGTAGCGCATGTCCTGGACTCCGTTGATGGATTGCTCCAGAATCACAAGCACCGAGTCGATCAAAACGTTGGCACTTGCACCGGGATAGGAGACTGAGACCACCACGCTCGGGGGCGCAACGTCGGGGAACTGAGAAATCGGCAACGTTACGATTGCCAATCCACCTAGAAATAGGATGATCAGCGAGATGACAATGGCCAAAGCTGGCCGATGCAGGATCTTGGCGAACATGAATCAAGGGTGCCTATTCTGCGTGGTACTTGAGGTGGCTCAGCGCTTTTTCGGCCGATTCAAACTCGTATTCCACCTCGTCGCCATCGCGAACCTGGCGAATCCCCTCAAGAACAATCCTGTCGATTGCCTCAAGCCCGCTCTTGATCAGATAAATGTCGTCCGTTTCATTTAGGATGACGATTTCTCGTTGGCGAACTATGCCATGCTCGATGTTCTGGCGGCCTTCATGGTCGCCGCCGTGCGCTGCAGTATCGTTTCCTCTATTCTCCTCGCCGTGATGCGCGTCAACTTGCTCACCCTCGGCTATCTTTTCGACAACGAAAGCGTATTTCTTTGCAAGAATCTCGAAGGTTGCCCGCTGAGGAATGACGACCGCATCCTTGACCATGCGACTGAGCAAAATGGTGCCGGTCTGTCCGTGTCGCAGAAGTCGGTCCGGGTTCGGAAAATCCGCGCGGAAGGCGATGTTGCCAGTTTCATTGTTGAAGTCGGCCTCGATTGCAGCGATCTTGCCGATCTGGGGAAACTTTTGTCCGTTGGCGAGCATCAACTCGACTTTTACATTGTCCTTATCTGGTCTGGCTTGATATTCGAGGTAGCGAGCTTCGGGTACGTTAAAATAGACCCACATCACGCTATTATCGGACAGGGTCGTAAGGATGTCTCCCTCGGAAATGAGACTGCCTTGCTGATGACGTTGGTGATCGATGATGCCAGCGAACGGAGCTTTGATGTTGGCAAAGTTCAACTCGGCCTGCGACAAGTTTACTTTCGCTTTTGCCTTTGCCAGTTTGGCCTGGGCCAGTGCCACCTCCGGCTGCGCGACCACCTTTTGTTGATACAACCTCTCCGTGTTATTGAACTCAATTTGCGCGAGCTGAGCCTCGGCCTTCTCGGCGTCCAGCCTTGCCTCGTAAAGCGTTGTAACGACCTTGAACAACGAATCTCCCTGCTTGACCGTTTGGCCCTCCTTAACCTCAATCGCTTCCAGGTATCCGCTCTCCAATGCCCGTACCTCGATGTGGCGGTACGAGTGGATTTGACAGACATATTGCTGCGTGTTGACCACGTCCTTTACCATAGCGCAGGTGACCAAGATCTTGTGATGCTCATGGTGGGCTTCCTCCTTTGGCTTGTCACAAGCGGAGATCGGAAGGAATGCCAGGAGAAGTATAAGGCGTGGGATTAAAGATAATTTCATCGTGCTGTTGTTTGTTTGCGTGATGTCTAGGGTGCGTGCCTACTAGCTTAATTAACCAGGATCGTCCCTAGGAATTCGGTCCGATTGTGTGATCTCGAGATCCCGCCTTCTCCTAAAGATCTGTACTCAACTGTTCGTTACGCAAGTGACGGGCCAAACTTGCCCCCCCCATCCATTTTCTTTGGTGCAAATCGATTTCAGGATCATCCGGAGCGTTTGCACCCTTTCCGCTGACTGAAAACCGGACGCTGACGCGTTGCAAATACTCTCGATGACGGGACAGTTCGATAGCGATTCACCACACTTGAGGGCCACCGCTCGGCGAATAATCCTCGCAAGTCATACGTTCGGCACCTGCGCCAACGCGAGAACAATAAAAAGGGAAGTCTTTTTCAGTTGCCTCAAGGAATCTACAGTTCGAACGTCACGAATCTGCAAGAACCTGCGCGCGACATGCAATTGTTTGCACGAGTAACACGAGTAAAGATATTGTTAAGGTCCGCGGAAAACACATTCAACTGCAATAGCTCGAATTGGAAGGCGAATGAAACGTTCTTGCCACCTATTATTGATGGTGACTTTCACACTGACCAACACCTTAGGCCGTCTCATTCGGCAGTAAGACCGTAAAGGTTGTTCCCGTGGGACTCGTTTCAAAGTCGATACTGCCATCGTGTTGCCGAACAATCTTGTCGCAAAGCGCTAATCCCATACCTGTTCCATCGCTGCGGGTTGTGAAATAGGGATCGAAAATCCGAGATCGTATTTCTGGAGGGACGCCGTTGCCGGTGTCGCTGATGTCGATGCGTAATTTTCCCTCCTGGTCGGAAACTCTGAAACGGAGCGTGCCCCCCTGCGGCATCGCTGCGATAGCATTGAGAGCTAAATTCAGCAAAACTTGCTCCAACTGAGCCGCGTCGGCTTGAATAGTGCCTGCAATTTTACTAGGTGGTTCGACGATGAGCTTGATCTTTTTCTGTTCCGCATCAGGCCGAAGCAGTCGGACTAGTTTCTCGATCATGACCGACACATCAACTGGCGCTCGCCCGATTTCGTGAATGGATGCATAGTTTCGAAAGCCATCAAGAACACTGCTGATTCTCTTGACTTCCGTGTTCAGGACCTCGAGTATTTCGTTGACTTCTTGATCGCCAGTCTCTTTCTGTAATCGTTCGCAAAGGAGTTGAATATGAAGCGACAGAGCACTGAGCGGATTTTTGATTTCATGCTGCAAACCGGCAGCGAGCGAACCCAATCCCATGTAGCGTTCCATCCGTCGCAATCTCTCCTCCATCAAGACTTTTTCGGATACATCACGAACGTGTATGACCATACCAATTTCCTCTTTGGTTCGATTCCGGAGCATTGTGCAGCCGGCTCTTAGTGCTACACCGTGACCATTTCGTTGTGTTCGGTAATCACGGTCCCGGATCGGATGGTGGTACTTGCTCATTTCCTCACAAATGGCTGCCAGCAGAGCATGTTCCGGGCCAAGTTGCGTGATTGTTTCTACTGAGTTATCGGAACTCAAACCGATTAACTCGCGTCCGCGTGGGTTGCTACTGATGATTCGGCCGGTCATGTCCGTCGTAATTACGCCAGCGTCCATGCTCGCCAAAATGTCCGCCGACAACACCTTCACGTCCTCCAGGTTGCGCTCACTGCTAAAATAGCCGCGAACGACGAACGAAAACGCAACGGCGGCTGCCACGACGTTTAATACGAGCACTAGCGACAGACTCTTCTGAAGCCCCAGTTCGCTCGACAGTTCGTTAGCGACCTGCAAGTCATTGCCTTCCAAATGACTGACCAATCGAGTCACAATTGCCTGTTCATTGCGGACATTCATCAAGACCCAGGCGGTTACGACCAAGGCAAATAGGCTTAGGAGACCTAGGGCGAACGCGAATTGTTTGAAACGCGGACTTTCATTTGTCTCAATCATTCACGATCCCAGCAAACAGTGGTTACGTTTCAATTTGTGCTCAAGAGAGATTATACCTGCAAAAGTTGGCTCACCGTGCAACGGATTGCTTCATCCGACACCCACAAAGCACGAAGCGGCAATGATTTGTCTAGGGAAACGTTATTCGTGGAATTGGCACAAAAAGTGCTTTACTATACTTGCATTAGAAGAGGACGTGCCATGAAGGCTGCTTTCCGCGAGAAGAAACGTTCGCTTCAATCCAACAGAAAACGCTTGTTTGGAAATCAATAACTCACGTCACAAAAGGAAATGCGACCATGATCAAACCATCGCTTTGGCTGTCTCTATTGACCGCGATTTTAGCGGCCGACCTTTCAACTTCTACCTCAACTACCTCGGGTGCAAACCGAAACTCGACGTGCCAATCTTCTCCGGTGACCAACGAGGATCCTACCGAGGAGCAACAAATCAACGACGAAGCGCGACGAAGTCTGGGAAACGAACTTCTTCGTCTTTAGATTGCTTTTTTTGCCTATTCTGCGGTATTTTTGAATCCTACCGGCTTGGCGGGTGCACCTTTCGGGCTTTCGGGCTAACACAGGACACAACGCGAAAGCTGCCAGCCAAATCATTTCGACCTGTACGATTGAAATGCCTGCGAATTGAGTTTTGTGACATTGCGACTAGCCGTGATTGCGACTAGCCGTGATTGCGACTAGCCGTGAAACGGCGGCATGCTGTAGCCATGGGCGAAAGCCCATGGACTTGATGGCAGGCATTGCCGAAGTCCCGAAGGGACGGCATGAGCGATCGTTGTATTTGGGTATCTGAAGACTCCATGTCGTCCCATCAGGACTTTTCAAACTTTTCAAACCATGTCGCCACGCAGACCATGGGCTGACGCCCAATGGCTACATCATTTCGTCCTTTCAGGACTCGGGACAATACGACAATCATGATGCTAGCTTTTCGACAGGTTTCAACCGTACACGCCAAATCATTTAAGGAAAATGGGAAGAACTCCTAACGATGTGGGCTCAATGCAAACCGTAGCGACCCATTTTGTAATGCAGCGTTCGAACACTGATACCGAGCGCTTTAGCAGTATTCTCCCGATGAAGACTACATGCTTCCAACGCCATTTGGATCGTAGTCTTCTCGCACTCATCCATGGCTTCAGCCAGAGAGCTTGGTATCTTCGTATTCTCACGGGATACCTTGCGCAACTCAGCCGGAAGTTCACTTTCCTGAATTACATCTCCGGCGCAAGTAATCACCAGTCGCTCGACGACATTGCGAAGCTGACGAACATTACCAGGCCAAGCGGCGGCTACCAGGATTTTCATTGCCTCCGAGGAAGTTCGCTTGACATTACGTTTGTGACGAGTGCAAAAGTATTCCAAAAAATGTTCGACCAGCAGCGGTATGTCTTCGCGACGACTTCGCAATGGTGGAAGTTCGATCGGGATTATATTCAATCGGTAGTTGAGGTCTTCGCGAAACGTCCCCTCCTCAATCAAATCCTGCGTGGATCGATTGGTAGCTGAAACAATCCGAGCGTCGGAATGCAATCGTTCCTCACCGCCGACTCGCGTGTATTCACCCGTTTCCAAAACCCGCAACAAATCGATTTGGCTTTTAGGAGACATCTCTGTGACCTCGTCCAGGAATAGCGTGCCGCCAGCGGCTTGTTCAAAGCAACCAGGTTTTTGCCGCGTTGCACCGCTAAAGGAACCCTTTTCATGTCCAAATAGTTCGCTCTCAAGCAACGTTTCTGGCAGCGCGCCGAGATTGACAGCAATGAATGGCCCCCGGCTACGGTTGCTCATTTCATGCAATGCCCTCGCTATGAGCTCCTTTCCCGTTCCGCTTTCGCCATGGATCATTACGGTCGCTTCTGTCGCGGCAACCTGACGGACTTGGCGAAAGATATCCTCCATCGCAGCCCCGCCCGCGATGATGTTGGACATCTCACCGGAGTCCGCGAGTCGATGACGCAGAGTCAGGTTTTCTTGTCGAAGCTCGTAGTGCTGGCGGGCTTTTCGAACTTGCTGGCGTACGAGATTGAGGTCCAAGGGCTTGAGAATGAAGTCAAATGCGCCTGCTCGCATCGCTTCAACCGCCGTTTCAACGGTTCCATGAGCGGTTATGACAATCACGGCCGTTTGCGGACGGCTTTGGAGGATCCGCGTGAGCAACTCAAGCCCCGTCATATTGCAGTTCAGACGCACATCGACAATAACGAGAGGATGTTTCGCTAAGCCGAATTTCACCAATGCTTCGTCGGCATTAGCCGCAGTATCAATCGTATCTGCCTCGGCCGCGAGACCTTTGGCAAGCCCCGAACGAATATTCGGTTCGTCGTCGACGATCAGGACGCCAAATTGCTCAGAATGTTCCATCGAGGAGAAGACCTTAACTATCGTACTTACCATGTGGGAATTATCGCACTCGGAAATTTGTTGCGATCATTTGTCCATTTTACCGGAGATTGGTTTTTCCGTGCTCTGAAGTGCAAATGGCTACACGAATAGTGCATCGAATTGAAGGTCCGCCTTACGTGAAGCCCGCAAAAAATCCAGAACCCAGATTGCGAACTCGAAACCTATTTCTCGGGTATGGCGGCTTTCGTGAAATCAGAACAGGCAGGCGCTACGGCGGCCAATTGATTTGGTTGCGCACCCTTTTTCACTTGTCTACCGTCAGTGCACTTCCCAACAATTACGGCGGCCATGTCTTTCACTGCTTTTTGTAAGCGCAGGTCGCTTGGATAAAGAGACGCCAGTGTCAGCAGTTCGGGTAGAGCTTCGACGGTGATTCCCATCGCATCAAACTCATCCAGCAACGCTTCAATAGCGGGTCTCGCGATTTGATCTACCTCGGCCCGCTCGGTCTTGTGATGCTCTGCAAGGACCGAGGCGAGATCGCCAAGAGCTCGCACAATAATAACGTGGTAGACGGTGCGAGCATTGTGGGCATCGATCCAGCGACCATTAGGGGCTTGCCCAGGTGCCACCCCGAC
>JANMHA010000115.1:0-6083 GCA_031374925.1 Pirellula sp.
CACGTCGAAGAACAGTTATGCTGATAGACAGCATGCAACCTCGGCGACATCGCCAATGCCTCTCACCCGAACTCTGTGCATGAATCCTTTAACGACAGACAGCGATCAAATACTCGAGCGGCATCGAGCTTATTTGATGCTATTGGCGCGGGCCAGAATCTTGCCTGTCAATGGTCGTAAAATTGACGCGTCGGATATCGTGCAACAAACTTTGATGGACGCGTTTTCGAAACGAGAGCAATTTCGTGGCTCGTCCGAGGCAGAACTAACGGCTTGGTTGCGGGAAATCCTCAAGCACAATCTGCTCGATGTTCTTCGCCGTGAGCAATGCGACAAACGAGATATCCGTCGCGAACAAGAGTTGGGAGCGACCATTGACGAATCTATGATTCGGGCTGACGGGTGGTTGGCTGCCGTGCAGTCTTCACCCAGCCAGCGTGTCAGCAAGCAGGAGGACTTGCTGCGGTTATCCGAGGCGCTCGAAGTACTACCCATAGCTCAGCGCGAGGCCATCGTGCTCCATCATCTGCAGGGACTCAAGCTGGCAGAAGTTGCCAAGGAGCTAGGCCGTAGCGAGCCAGCGATTGCAGGCTTGCTGTTTCGAGGTTTGAACAAACTACACCAACTCCTGAGCGAATGAGTCATCTTCATGTCGAAACATAGCGACTCCCAGCCAGAGCACGACGATCTGCAACACGAGCGGCTGGATTCGATAATTGCAGATTTCATTCGCCTGTCAGAAGCGGGTGGTTCACCGGATCGGCTGGCGCTCCTTCGGCAGCATCCAGAATTTGCGCCGGAGCTGGAACAGTTTTTTGCACAGCGCGATCGCATGAACCGTCTGGTCGATCCGATTCGCGAGTTTGGAGACGATTTGTACCAGTCGATCGGGCCGGGCAAGCACTTAAGCTATGTAGGCAACTACGAATTGCTCGAAGAAGTTGCTCGCGGTGGCATGGGTGTGGTCTATAAAGCTCGTCAAGCGACCTTGGGCCGCTTCGTGGCGGTAAAAATGATTGTCTCCGGGCGGTTGGCTACCGAGCAGGATGTGCAGCGTTTTCAGTCTGAAGCCCAAGCTGCCGCCAGTCTCCAGCATCCAAATATCGTTTCGATTCACGAAGTTGGTCAGCACGAGGGTTGGCACTATTTTTCGATGGACTACGTCGAAGGTCGCGACCTATCGACGATTCTTCGATTGAATCCACTACCAGCAAAAACGGCAGCGATCTACGTGCGTCAGATGGCGGAGGCGATCCACTACGCGCACAATCAAGGCGTCTTGCATCGCGATCTAAAGCCGTCCAACATCCTCATCGATAGCCATGACCAAGTCCGTATCACCGACTTCGGATTAGCCCTGCGGGTCGAAAGCAATCAGGATCTCACGCAAACTGGTCAGATTGTCGGCACGCCCAGTTACATGCCACCCGAGCAAGCTCAATGCAACCGCGCTTTGATCGGTCCCGCCAGTGACGTCTATGCCCTAGGCGCCGTTCTGTATGAGTCTCTAACCGGTCGCCCCCCGTTTCGAGCAGAGTCGGTGATAAAGACGCTTGATCAAGTCATCCACGCCGAAGCCGTTTCGCCGCACGCGCTCAACTCGAGCATTCCGCGTGACTTGGAGACCATTTGTCTGAAGTGTCTGGAGAAGGAACCGCACAAGCGCTACGGCACTGCCCAGCTTCTGGCTGACGATCTTGGACGCTTTCTGAGTGGCGAGCCAATCCTGGCGCGGCGTGTTGGAACGCTGTCGCGCGCCTGGCGCTGGTGCCGGCGCAAGCCGGTTGTGGCAGGACTCAGTGCAGTGAGCGTGCTCGCGGTCGCCTTGACGATCATCGTGCTGGTCTATAGCCGAGAGATCATCGCGATAGCGCTGGCCGATCGCACCACAGCGCTCGGCAATCTGAAAATTGAGCAAGGAAAGACCTTGGACGCCTTGGCGCAAAGGACGGACGCCCTGGGACAAAAGATCGATACTCTAAATCGCTTGTCGATTGAAGAACGCAAAGTGCGCGACGCATTGGTGGAGAAGAGCGCTGCGCTGAAACGCGAGCGAATTACCGCCTATGCCCAAACGTTAACATTGGCGCGGCGCGAATGGCTGGAGGGAAACCTCACCCGAACCCTGGATCTCCTGAATACTTGCCACCCCGACCTGCGGCATTGGGAATGGCATTACCTGCGGCGGATTTGTGAGCCCGCAAGCTTATATACGGCGGCGTCTGCTGCCGGCATGTCCGGGAGCAACCGCATGCCCATCACGCTCGATGGCAAATCGCTGCTAGTGCATCATGCCGCCACCAATGCGGCTGAGGAGCTTGTGGTCACGGATGCCTCCACGGGAGCTACCACTTCCAGATTTCGTTCTCCGGGAGAGAGTCTAGGTCAAATAGCCGTGAGCGGCGATGGGCAATTGATGCTGAACGGCTCGTCGAAAAAGATGGGCCTGTTACACACCTCCTATATTGAGCTGCGTGAAACGCAAGGGGGCAAATCGGTTTTCAAGGCAGACCTGCCCGATTTTTCGCTGGAAGCAATCGCCGTTGATGCCGACGGCGCTCGGTGGGCTGTCAGCGGCTCAGTTTGGCAGCATGGCGCGCAGAGCACGAGGGACTGGGAAGTGCGACTTTGGAAGCGCGAGTCGCCTGATACCCCAACAACGCTTTCTGCCAAGACGAATAGCACCCGCACTCTTCTGTTCAGTCCGGACAAGACGCGGCTGTTGACTTGCCACCGTTCGGGGTTCGAGATGTGGGAAACCGCCGGCTTCACGCAAATTGCCGCGGATGTTTTGCCACCCGGTTCGGCCGCTAATTCCTTCTTCGGAGCACTTCCCTGTTTCCGCGGCGAAGGGACACAGTTTGCCTACGCCGCGGGAAACTCTGTGGTGGTCTACGATACGGCGACGGGGGCCAAGGTTCGCACCTTCTATGTCGATAAGCCTGCTATCAGCGCGGTGGCCTTTGGCGACGGGGATCGAAAACTGGCGTACGGCACTGTCCACGGCAACGTGGTTCTTTTGGATTTGCAAAGCGGAAGGGAAGACGTTTTGCTTCGCCTGCCACAGGCCATCAGTCAAGTTGATTTTTCGCCCGATGGTTCGCGGCTGGTTACGCTCAATGGGCAAAGACAATTGCAAATCTGGGACGCCGTGGCCAGCCCGGAATCGGACGCGATTTCTGGCCACGCCGGACATAGCTTCACGGCCGCCTTCGATCGTTCCGGGGGGCTAGTCGCTACTGTCGGCGAGCACAATAAGGTTCGCATCTGGGACGTTGTCAGCAAACAGCTCAAACGCGAGATTTCCCCTTTTAAAGGCGAAGTCTACGACGTGGCCTTTTCCGCAACGGGAACTCAACTTGCCACGGCAGGGCACGAGGGAATTCAAGTCTGGAATCTCGAGACGGGTGATGCGTTGCACCGCTTCACAATAGCTAACGAGATGCCGATGGGCTTTGGCGACCGTGTAGAGTTTGCGCGCCAGGACAACTGGCTGGTGGGCGGCCACGAGCGGGGCGCTACTATTTGGGATCTCTGTACGGGCCTGGAAGTGCGCAGCTTCGGAGTAGGAAAGGGGAGCGATTGGCTCTCGTGCGCACGGTTGTCGGCCGACGGCAGCCGACTAGCCACATGCGGGCATGAGGGAAACCTGCAGTTGTGGGACACGGACACCGGCCGCGAATTGTTCAAAGTGGAAGAAGAGGATACTCTGTACACGCTTACATTCTCACCCGACGAAAAGCAGATCCTCGCTTGCGGCTTGGACAAAGACATTCTGATCGTAGACGCAATAACCGGTGCAGAAGTGCAGAGGCTTTCCGGCCACGCCCAAGGCGCCAATACGGTGGCTTTCTCCAACGACGGAAAAAGACTTGTTTCCGCCGGACGCGATGGGGTGATCAAGATTTGGGACGCGGAAACCGGTCTGGAATTGTTGTCTTTTCAAGGAAATGAGAGAACGTGCTATAGTGCAGCGTTCAGCCCCGACAGCCGCCGCTTAATCACGACGGAGATTGGCTTGCTTCGTATTTGGGACGCGGGCGTCAGTCCCGAAGACCCGAATGTTCGCCGCGAAATGGCGGCAGCCCATAACGCCCTTGCCGCAGATTTAATGGCCAAAGGGAGATTCCGGGACGCAGAGGAAGCCTACGACCAGGCTCGCATGGTCGTCGAAAAACTCGCTACCGATTTCCCCGAGACTCCCTTATATCGCGCCGACTTAATGCACAGCCATTGGTCGCTGGCCTCCGTGCAACAAGCCAATGGGCGACATAGGGAAGCGGAACAGTCTTTCAGCAAAGCCATTGAGTTGGACGCTGGCGGTTGGTATGGGTGGCACCGGCGGGCCGTTTTTTTCGCTTCCCAGGGAAACGTCGAAAATGCTGTCGGCGACTATGTTAAGGTCCTGGAACTGAATTCCAACAATGTGGATGCGTACAATAACCTGGCTTGGCTGCTGGCGACGTGCAAAAATGTAAAGTTGCGAAACCCCACCCGGTCCGTGGAACTAGCAAAAAAAGCGATTGAACTTTCCCCGAGTAGCGGAGAATTCTGGAACACGCTCGGCGTGGCCCAATATCGCGCCGGAGACTCGAAAGGTGCGATTGAAGCTCTCGCTAAGTCGATGGAACTTCGCAATGGGGGCGATGGCTTTGAGTTTTTCTTCCTGGCCATGATTCACTGGAAATTGGGCGACGCGGATACGGCCCGAACCTGGTACGACAAAGGGGTCGAGTGGCAAGAAACCAGCAAGTCACAGTCTGAAGAACTCCAGCGATTCCGAGCTGAGGCAGCGGAGACGTTGGGTTTGAATGAGTAGTCATGCGCTGGTGGAAGAATCAACCGAATTCCAACTGGGAAAGGCACATTTCATGTTTGATCCCCTTACGGTGAGCGGCGAGCATTAAATTACGGTACGCGAACTGGCCTGATATCTATGGAGGCACGCATTCAAGATGTGCAAAGTAAGCCTTAAACAACAGTTGTCCTTCCAAACAAAAGAAGTCGAACAGCTAATTGGAGAGCTTCCGCCGAGCGATCCTGTGAGGGATTGGTTTTTCGCTGAACTCGACGCCCTGACGACTGGGGAACTTGCCGAAACTCTTTCTCTCGATGAAGACAACTCCAGACTGCACGGTTTACAACAATTACAGCACTTAGTGCTCAAGCATCACGAGCGATTAGGGCTGCCGGCCGACGCATCTTCGGTCGAATCTCGGCTGGACTCCTTTTTGACGATTGAAGCTCGCTTGCCAGCCCGTGTTCGTGACTCTACACGGCAATTGCGGTTCAGTATTCAACCGTCACTGTTGCATGAATCACAGCGAGATAACGTAACCTTTGATCCGGTCAGTCCCACTGCCAAAGTTGTCGCCTATTTGCGTGGATTAGACCTATCGCTTCAGTTTGATGGTGATGATCTGTGGAGACAGGAAGGGGCAGCTACGTTGGAAAAATTGGGCATCACCGACACCGAAACCCATGTCGCCATGGCCGTCCTATTTCAAAGTCGTTACCACGCGTTGAACGCGGCGATAGGTATGGCATCGGGTTCGGCTTCCCAAATCATCGAATTCGCAGTAGGTGTGTCGCCGCGCGGATATCAATGGTCGCAGTTGAGCCCAGGCACGATCTATATTGAATCGGACTTGCCGCAATTGATGATCCGCAAAGCAAAAATGGTGCGGAATTCTCTCATTTCAACTGCATCCGTGAATCGCGGATTACTGCATTATTGCGCGGCCGATGTGTTGGACCTCGATAGCATGCTCGAGGCGCTGAATTCGATCGATACGTATTTGCCGTTCACAATAGTAACCGAGGGATTGCTGCTCTACTTCACCATTAACGAGTTGAGACAATTTCTTTCAAACATTTTCACTTTGCTATCTCGTGGCCGCAACACCACTTGGATTACCGATCTCGTTACGAAAGAAAATCTTAACGAACTGTGCACGAGCCATCCGGAAGTATCTCGGAGTGTGCGCAAGGTATTTGAGATGACCGGTCGAACGATCATAGCCAGCAATCCATTTCAATCCGAAGCGTGTGTGCAGCGCTATCTCAATGAATTTGGGCTTCGC
>JANMHA010000146.1:0-60756 GCA_031374925.1 Pirellula sp.
CGAATGATCATGCCTGTAGCCGCCAATTGCTGCCTCCGTCGGGGCGGGCCCGAACGGAAAGCGTAAGGTCAAATAGCGTGCCATTTCACTGATCAAAATGTCCAATAGATGCCTGGCACCTACCGGGAATATGTTGCAATAGATGCCTGGCACTTATCTGCTTACCGGAAAAACCACCCCATTGTAGGGGTGGCAGGAAATCTCCGTCAACTTGGAGAATGCTAGAGGATCACATCGGGGACCTTCGTGCCACATTGCAATGGAACCGCCTCGTCAGCCATCAGCCTGGCAATGCTATCGTTCACTGAATAAAACCAACGACCGTCGGCACTAACTAGACCTTGCGATGGAACCTGGGAAATAGTACGACCCAATACTGTAACGAGCGCACCACTACGAACGCTCTCTAACAGTGCATCCAAAACCGCGTGAGAAGCTAGGAAAAGTTTCCCTTTAGATTGCGGGCAACGCAGATATTCAAGGATCCAATCCGGCAAGACTATGTTCTCCAAAAGCTTCGCTGCATCTCTATCTCTATCGATTTGCCTTTTTCCGCCCTGGTTCTGCTTAAACTCAATCGCATTCGGACGGCAGACCGATGCTTCCAATAACGTCAATCCCAATAATAGTTCGGGGTTTGCGGCAAGTACACCCGTGATGACATTCGTTGATCCTTCCAATGGCCAGCCTTACGGTCGTTACATTATCGAAGAAACAGTCCCTGTTGTTGCCTACTCCTATCAAGAAGTCAAGGAACGTGTGTATGTTCCGAAAACAATAACCGAGAACAAGACAACCACAGTTACCCAGTACGTCCCGATTTACTCACAACAACTTCAGTTGCAGAATGTGCCTGGCTGGAATCCGTTCGCTCAACCGCAACAAGTATGGAAATATGTTCCCATCGTCCAATACCAACCCAATTACGTCCAAGTAACTCAACCCGTTACGTACCAAAAGTACGAGGAGCAAGAAGTCACCAGGATGGTACCCGTCTTGAGTTCTCAGTCCAAGCAAGTACCTCGATTCGTGGATCGACCACTTGGCCAATCGCCCAACGGTGGCAACACCCTTGCCAACAACCCCGCTCCATCCATTGACCCGAACTTTTATCAGCAAGCCGCTCAGGTAGCGCAGGCGAATCGAAATCTCTCTCGTTTTCCTACACGGCCGATCGACTATCCATCAAATCCAGGATACCGAGGCATCCCAAATGCCAATTTGCTCGCACAAGCTCCGGCGGCTTACTATCCAAATCTGAACTACAACCCTGCCCAGTACAACTATGCTGCTTACAACGCTGCAAATCCAATGGCTGCGACCGCCAATCTCCCAATGCAGCCTTTGCCCAACACTTCCAATACGAATTTCGTTATCCCAGCAGTTCCATTGCGACCCAACTTGCAACCAGCCCCAAATGCGACGGCAGGTTACTATCCCTATGCGAACACGGCTTCACGTCCCATTTTCACTTGGCCGACCTTTGCATCAGGTACAGGTAGTCTATTCAGCAACAGTTTATTTAGCAGCAATCGCAACACGAACTATGTCGCTTCGAACACTCCCGTCGCACAGCCTTACGTATGGGGGAACAACCAAAACGGAATCAGCTTCCGCCCCACTACCAGCCCATACGTAACGCCTCAGCAAAACTGGGGAATGACACCCGGCAACAACTACCGGGATCCCATGCAAGGTGGCATGCCCGCCACGGTTCTCAGGTGATCCTACCGACCGCTATTCCTAGGTGGCTTAGGTTTTTCGCAGAATGCGGAATAATGGCGAAAACTGCGCATTCCCTACGTTGGTAGTTTGTGACCAAAAGTACTTGGAATTTATTTCTTCGAAGAAATAGAAAGTTCTTCTATGGCAATGGTATTATCTCTTGCCATCGCCTTTTGACGCGCAGATGATGATATTTGAGATTCTTCTCTTGCGGACAAACGGGATAGGACGAACGCGTGGACCAATCGCTCGATTCAACATTCGCCGATCGTTTGACCCGCTTGCGTTCTCGCGACGACGCGGAGATAGAACAGTTTGTCGCTAAGTACGAACCGTTCATTCGTCGTACGTTGCGATTCCGCATTGCACGTGCATCGCTCAGACCTGCGGCCGATTCGGTCGACGTCTGCCAGTCTGTCTTGATTGGTTTTTTGATGCGTTTGTCCGCAGGTGATTACGAACTTCATAGCGAAGAAGATCTGTGCAAACTCCTACTAGCAATCGCGAACAAGAAATTCTTGCGACTCAATCGTCGCGAGATGGCGGCCAAACGCTGTCGAGCACAGACACAGTCGCTTACCGATTTACCTGAGCTTGCCGCGAGTCCTGACAACTCGTCGGCAAGGCATTTGGATACCACCGAATTGTTAAGAAAGCTTTCGCTGCGTATGTCGACCCAGGAATTGGAGCTTTTTCGTTTGCGTAGCATCGGAAAGGATTGGACGACCATTGGCCAGCAGTTTGGCGAGACGCCGAGCATGCTTCGCAAACGGCTTTCACGCGCTATCCAACGTGTAGCGATGGAACTGGGACTTGAGGAGAACGAAGAATAATACCGATGCTAAAGTCCGAAGCAAAGCAGTCCATGCTAATGAGGTCCTGGATTCCCATATTTCTCGTCACAATGCTGGTTTGCTGGGAATGGACTTAAAGGGAGGTTTCCACACGAGGCTTTCGAATTGAAAAGTCTGATGGCTCAGAGCAAGAAGTGCGGCAATTTCGTATATTGATCGCATCCAATGAATCGCGCCGAGCAAAAACCTCGCCAGACAGAATGAAAGTGCAGGGTTGTATGATAAAGAAGAAAGCATCAAGCTATTCATCGACTGGTAAGTCGTTTCGTCGACAGTTTCGTATCGAATTGCTTGAAGAGCGACGGTTACTGGTGGGAACGCCAGTGCATTTACTTACGGGCGACGTAACAGGCTTGTCGGTTCGACAGCCGAGCGATGCTTCGCTGATCAATCCTGTCTACCGCTTGCAGTCGATCTATCTTGTGGATGCGAACCAACAGGACATTCGTGTTGTGGTTCAGCCAGATGCGAATGCAGGATTGTTGCGGCTAAGCAAGGACAGTGTAGTTGCGGGCACCGTCCTATTTTCCGACAGATATGGCGAAACGGCGGATGGACCGTTTGAAAAGACGGGCAACTTTTACTTCGCACCGTCAACCGCGGGTTCCGCCCCCTCGACTGCTGGCTCTTTGCTGACAGACCGCAGTACGGCCTCGGGCTATCAGGGCGAAGTGCGTTTCGAATACACGGTTACCTCACAGGGAATCGTGACCAGCAATTCGATCAGCACGATTGTCGATAGCGGTTGGTCAACGTCGGGCGCTTTGGTGATACCAGATGTTTCCTCCCCGCTGAACGTAACGCGACTCCAACACCGATTGAACTTGCTGGGTTACACAGACCAAGGCGGCCAACCCCTGACGGTGACAGGTGTGTTGAACGCTCAGACCGAATCAGCTGCAAAATTATTCAAAGCAGCGATCGATTCAGGTGGTGAGGGTGTTCCGTCTGCACTTACGTCAAATGATTTGTTCGACGCCCGCACATTGCGTTGGTTGAATGCTTCCAACGCGCCGCAGTGGACGAATCGAGCAAGCATCGTAAGCCCAAATCATTTTGCCACAGACTGGGTCATAAACACACTCACTCAGGCGGCAACGGTCAACGGCACAAACACCATGGATCGGGTGGTTGCGTTGAGCGCCGATCAAAGCGTGAGCGGTTTCTACTATCCCGGTACTGCATGGGGTAGCCATTTGTCCGGAATGGATGCGGATCTCAATATTGTTGGCTTAGATGCAATACAGTTGACATCTTTGCTGACCCTCATCTTCAATGCATCGAGTGGGATCAACCGAGCCGCGATCAAGCAGTTTCGATTGCCAAATACGTCCGCAGGCAATGCCGCTCGGGTTGCCTTCAATGCCGCAATAACTGAGCCCGCCAACCTAGCCGTTATCGAACCGATACTCGGCACATCGACCTCGTCAACGCCACTGTCACCATTGCATATCGACTTTGCCCCACCCGTTCTGAACGCACTTGCGACCACGGAAACCCAAGTGCTTGGAGCAGGGTTGGTTGGGTTGGCGCAGAGCTTCAAGCCGCAAGGCAGTATCACGTTGCTCAGCCAACCGCTACCAATTATCGGAGGGACTGGCGTCTTGGCAGCAGAAGTTCCTACCGATACGCAAATCAGTTTGGGTAGCGCAATCGATCTGGACAAACGTCTCTCCGGGTTGTTCCAGCCACTGGGCGACTTTCTGAAGGCACAACCCAATGCCACGGTAAGCGATATTGGAGATTTTCTACTCGCCCATGGTGCCACTCAAGTCACCGCGCACGAAAGCGCGGGCGAACTGAAATTTGATATCGTTTTTCACCCGACGATACCCGGCGTGGCTCGCGATTTGAAATTAGGGTCGAAAGCGGCCGAGCGCGGCATAACGGCTCAAACCGACTCCAATGACAAAGTGAGCTTTAATCCGGATCTCAATTTCCGATTTACGCTTGGGATGGACCGCAGCCAATTGGCCAAGCCCGACGAGGCCGTCTTTATCGAGCATACTTGGTTGCAAGCGACAGGGAGCGTCCAAGTGACCGCCGCCAACAATCTCGATTTCAATATCAAAAACGGCATTCTGCAAATGGGTGTCGACAATGCACTTGTGCAGATAAATCCGCAGGTGACCAGTCAACTTGATTCACGTCTAAATTTGAATCAACTGCGTGCATCGACGCTTCAGCAGTTATTGACGACGACGCATACTGGGCAGGGCACCATCACGTTGCCGGTGAATGCGAACTTCATGGGCCTGCCTCAAAGCTCGATAACGCTAACAGCGAACGACTTGTTTGCAGGCGATCCGACGTTGAGCTTTGCCAACGACAATGCTTGCGTTGGAAGTTGGACGAATTTCACCGCCACCAATCTAGCGGATATGGTCAATTACATCGGCGATTTCCTGGGTGGTATCGAGACGTCGGTGATCCCAAACGCGGCACCGGCTCAAGTCAAGAGCAATATTAAAGACGTTTTGAAGCTACGCGAAGTATGGAATACACTCACGGCCAGTTTGCAAGGCCAAGCAGGTCAGTTGGCCTTCAACACGATTCAGGAATTCAGCGCAAAGCTGAACACTCCCCTGTTTCATTTTAGTCCCAGCACATGTTCGTTTTCTTTCGATGTGGATATTACCAAGAGCGCTAAGCCGGTTGATATCCCAGCTCAATTTGGGTCCGACCTTGGACCGCTGAACAACATCAAGTCGCCTAGCAAACTGCAGGTCACGACAGATGCTGGTTTCAAATTTACCGTTGGCATGGATCTTCGTCCGCTCGGTGCAACGGTGCCCATCAGTGAAACGACGCTGGTGAAGGATCTGAATGCAGGCGTCAATCCTCTCAACAAGAATGTAGCGGGCCAACCCGATCTGCAAATCATTTTGGGCGATAGTACGACATGGACAGTTAACTTCGACAGTCTGGTACCAAGCACCGCCACGCTGGGACAAGTCGTTGCGCTTCTTGCTCAAGGCCACACCGATAAGTTTAGCGCTATTATAGATAACGCTAGCGGGACGTTGCTACTGACAGATAAATCTGGCGGGAAAGTTGTACCCTTTAAAATAACCGGGGCCAATGATTCTCTGATCGGTCTTACAGGTGTTGGGTTTGGCATTTTCGGTTCGACCGACAAGGCAGCGGCCGATGGCACGCGTCAACTACGGAGCACGCCGCTGCATGGCGATCGGTTAGACAAGCACGTATTTATTCCAACCACCGGCGCTAGTGCGCCCCAGATCGTTGCCAATTTGAAACTCCAAGGTACGGAGATGAGTGCTGCAGCCAATTTCGGCTTTGCTCAAGTCGGAATCATGCATGGCACCCTTGACGGCAACGTTAACTTCAACTTGCATCTGCAAGACCCAGGCCTCGGGCAAGAAGCGGATGGCAGAATCACGGCGACCGAACTGATCAACGGAGTTCAGGTCGCACCAGGTACACCGACATCGGTCGTTGCGGCGCCGGTCAAGACGGGCTCGATCAAGATGCGGCTCCCCATCGACGCGACCATGGATGGTCAATCGTTGGTCGCGCCGGCGAATGGCTTTTCGCCAGCCATGCGTGTGGAACTGGATGATGTGTTCAAGCCAGCCGAGGTCAAGTACGGGTTGGAGGGTGATTTCACCGGCTTGACCAAATATGCAGTGCTCAAGGCCAAGCATATTCTCGACTCGCTTGAAGCCTTAGTCCGTTTCTATTCGAACATCAAGAACATCCCATTTCTATCCAAGCCGCTGTATGAAGGCGGACCCGCCGTCAATGACTTAGTCGATCTGGGCAGTGATTTACAGAGCATCATCGACAAGTATGCTAAGATCAAAGACGATGCGCTCCAAACTACCGGAGCATCGTTAGAAAAAATTGCCCATCAGGTATTCGATCCATTGCAGTTCCCCGGCTCGGGTGAAGGCGAAGGATCTACTTATTTCACTGTCACCCGCGACGGAAACGCGTTGAAGATCCATGCTTCGTTGCCCAAAAAATTCTTGAACTCCAATCTGCATTTCGATTTAGATCTAGCGAAGGCCGGTATTCCAGGTATTGGTCATCTGATCGATGCCCAAGGACAGGGGCAATTGACATTTAGCGGTGAAGTGGCATTGGAACTGGACATTGGTATCGATCTTGCCAATCCGGCCTTCCCCAAGCCTTTCATCTACGACACGACTTCGGCGGCAGTGAAACTGTTCGCGAATGGGCAGAATCTGACGTTCAAGTTGGCTGCTGGGCCCTTAGGTGTTTTTGTACACGATGGCCAGCTGCATATCGATGAGGACGGGGCAGGAACATCGATTAAGCCGGTGACATTTGCAATTCAACTGACCAATGGCAATGGAGACAGTCGGCACTACCTGGACGAAAATATATTTTCAGATCTGCATGGTACGGCCGTGGGCGGTTTATCGATCAACTTTCCGGTCGATTTTCCACTTCGCGGAACGCCACTGGATGCGGCCCATCCGAGCATAATAATTGGCATTGGAAACATCAATGACATAGCCGGAACGAGCACCTTGGTACTGCCTGATTTCGTGGCTGCGATCAGCAATTTTGACTTAGCTAATGACCTTTCGGCGATGACGGAAAGCATCGATGGATTTCTCACGCTGCTGGACAAAGCTGTCGATACGATTGCGTTCGCCAGCAAACTTCCATTGATCGGTGACGGCCTCAAGGATGCGGCCCGATTTCTGACGGATGTTCGCGATAAGGTCAGTGACAATTTGCATCAGATTGGAACGCAGTCGATTCAATTTGTGCGTCAAAAGATGTTTGAAGCCCTCGGCCCAGGTGGATTGAATTTGCTGGGTGCAGGCGCGACCATCACTGCAATCAACGTCAAAGTGAATGGTCAGGATTTTGATCCGATCAATAATCCCGTCGTAGTTGTGCCGCAGGACGTGCGATTCAATTTTGACTTAATTGCGCCAATGGTTGTCGTGAATATTCCGCTAGGATTTGATCTTGGCATTCCGGCGATTGGCCTGGCGGTAGATGGCGGAATTCGCTTGAAGCTAGGGACTCAATTTCACGTCGGATTTGGATTAAGTCGTCAACAAGGCTTTTATCTCGACACCAGTACCGCCAACGAATTGAAATTCACCGTAGATGCAACGATCCCTGATTTGCAGGCCACCGGCAATCTTGGCTTCTTGCACGTTATGGCCAAAGACCACGGTGGGACGCATGTTTCTGGTGGTTTCAATGTGGATCTGAACGGAGGCAGCGATGGCAAGCTGACGATGGCCGAGATCAGTCAGCTCGATTTCGGCAGCTTCGTTACAGCGACCTTCGTGGGTGACGCTCACATCGACCTTGACTTGAACGGGAACGTGGGAACGACCGAGTTACCATCGCTGGATGCTGAACTGGTCATTGATTGGAACTTTGATTCAAGCAATGGGCGGACCGGCGGAAGTCTAGCCAATTTCGGTAGTGTGCCACGCGTGGCGTTCAAGAACGTTTCGTTAGACGTTGGGAAAGCAATCAGCTCGTTTGTCAAACCATTCCTCACGAAGATCGACGATGTACTGGATCCTTTCAGGCCGCTGATTGATCTTTTGCGCGCGCCGGTGCCTGTGATTTCCGATCTGGCAGGACGCCCGATAACGTTTATTGAACTGAAACAGTTGCAAGCTCAGATGAACAATCAATCTGCCTCACCGGCCGAACAAGAGCAAGAACGCAAGGCGATCAAGTTCCTGAATATGCTCCTGCAGCTCGATGATTTGGCGAGGCAAGCGGGGTCCGTCAATTCATTCAGAATCAACTTGGACGGATTCGTGTTACCCGATGTTCGCGGATTGTCCAATATTTCCGATTTGAACATGAACCAGTTGTTCAATTTGGCGGGACAGTTACTCCCGGGTGTTTTGCCGGATTTCGCAAACGGCGCAGTGGGTGCTGAAGTGCAGAGTATTCTTAATTCAGCTGCGGCCATGGTTAGTGGAGAAAACAGCAATGAAGTAAAAGTCGATTTCCCGATCGTCAAAAACCCGTCCAGTGCGATTGGCATGTTGCTCGGAAAGAACGTCAACTTGATTACGATCGATTTGCCAAAGTTTGAATTCCATGAAGCCACATCGATCGGCTTTCTTGTATTGCGTCTGGTAGGCGATATTCAAGGATACGTCGACGTCGACTTTGGGTACGACACCAAGGGCTTGACGGATGCGATCAGCAGCGGCGATTTAGGTGATTTGGTCAATGGTTTTTATGTGGTCGACAAGCGTGAAGGCGACAAGGACATTCCAGAAGCAGCGCTCAGTGGTGCGGTGTACGCAGGTATCACGATTCCGCCGATCGTATTCGGATACTCATTTCCAGGCTTCGAAGTTGGCATCGATATTCAAACGGGTGTGGTTGGCGGCATCTTTGGCGATGTGTCGATCGGTCTGATCGATCCCAATCATGACGGCAAAGTTCACTTTGACGAACTGTATCACGAGTTGGACCAGGGGATTGGCTGCGCTTTCGACGTTCGGGGAGCGTTCGATGCGAAGCTGACCGCATTTATCAAAGTTGTTGGTGTTATCGATACACCATTCTTCTCCAAGGATATCACGATCCTTGACGAGAACTATGATTTTGCTGGCAAGCATATCGATTTCAAAACCAGTTGTACGCCCTCAAAACCAACTGCAGCCGCGAGCTCGAATGCTCCAGCCGTTTTGCAAAACGGTGTGCTGATAATATCAACCACCAACCAGGATGACCATTTCCGAGTGGAACCAGGTGCCGGTGGTGCCATCAGGGTAACGCGCACGACGGACAATGTGTCGAAAGAATTTACAGGAGTGGTTTCGATTTTTGCCGATGGCAAACTGGGCAACGATGAGATCCTGGTTATGCCAGGCGTGGCGGTCAAAGCCGACCTGCGCGGCGGTTTTGGAAACGATACGTTACAAGGCGGAGATGGCGACGACTATATCGACGGCGAACTCGGCAACGATACGCTGCGCGGTGGTAAAGGTTTCGATCTTCTATTCGGTGGTTTGGACAACGACAATATTCAAGGCAACGAAGGCGACGATACCATTGATGGTGGTGACGGCGTCGACGAGATTCATGGCGGTGATGGCGCCGACATAATAAGCGGTGGCCTGGGGAACGACGTCATTTATGGTGATAAAGGAAATGATGCGATCGATGGCGGGCTAAGCAACGATGAGATCCATGGCGGCGAAGACACTGACAAGATCTATGGTGGTGCCGGCGGGGATGTGCTCTTTGGCGACAATGGCAACGATACGATTTACGCAGGCGTGTCGGCCTTGGGCGGGGATTTCGACACGGTCAACGAAATTCATGGCGGTAACGGGAATGACACAATATGGGGCGATTCAGGCAACGACACGATCTATGGCGATATCGACGCGAATACCGGCACCGGTGTCGACACGATTTACGCGCTGGAGGGAAACAATGTTGTCTACGGTGGCGGTGACATTGACAACATTACGACTGGATCGGGGCAAGATATCGTCTTTGGAGGAAGCGGCGATGATCGCATCGATGTGGGTGCGGGCAACGACGAAGTGCACGGCGGAAGTGGAAATGACGTGCTGATATTGGGCCTCGGTATCGACCAAGGATTTGGAGATGATGGTAACGATTGGCTATATGGCGGACTGGGAAGCGATAGTCTATTTGGTGGCAATGGTAACGATTGGATCCAAGCTGGGGAGATTGGCGTGTCGGATGCCACCGGTGGCGAAGCTGGAGCCACGCACACAATTGATGCTGGCCCAGGTGACAACACGATCTTCGGTGACTTCGGCAGCGATCAGGTGACCAGCGGCAGCGGGATCGATAAGATCTACACGTTCGATGGCAACGACGTGATCCGTTCGGGAGCCGGCGATGACACGATCTATGCGGGTGCGGGTTCCGATCGCGTCGTTGCCGGTTTGGGCCGCGATACGATTTATGGCGGAAGGTCTGCTAGCGGTGGGGGATCGCCCTCCGATGTCAACACGATCTATGGTGACGACGAAACGACCGACAACGTGTTAGCAGGGCCGGCGGCTGGATCGGCGAACGCTGACGTCATCTATGGTGACATCGGGAATGATGTCCTGTATGGCAATACGGGCGATGATTCGATCTATGCGCTCGGCGGCAGCAACCAGATTTATGCAGGCTGGGGAGCGGATACGATTTATGTTGGCGGCACAAGCAATGAGAGCGGGACAGCGGCGGATGTCAACCTAATCGAAGCCGACCCAGCCTCAGCGATTGGAGTACCGGGAGGCTCTCTGGCGGCAGCTCATGGTGATCGCGTATACGGCAGTCGCGGTGCCGATACGATCACAACTGGTTTTGGTGACGATGTCGTCTATAGCTATGGTGGCGACGACACTGTTAACGCCGGAAACGGCGCGGATTTTGTCGACGCGGGTGACGGCAATAATGTGGTTTTCGCTGGTATCGGTAACGATATTGTCAACACCGGAATCGGTACTGATGTCGTTTATGGTGAGGAAGGAAACGATGTCATTGCGACGTCCGACGGCAATGATACGGTCTATGCTGGAGCGGGTGACGACCGCGTCGATGCGGGTGCGGGAGACGATTATGTCGAAGGTGGTATCGGTGCCGATGACATCAGTGGCGGCTTCGGTCGCGACGTGTTATGGGGTGGCAATGCAACCATTAGTGTGGCAGCCTTTACTCGCGATGTTCCGACGTTTTTTGCCTATCCCACTAATTTTCCGGGTGCCGCCTGGGGCAGTACGGCAGGAATGAAGTTGCTCGTGCCAGCTCTGTTTTCGGGGCAAGCAGTCGAAGGCAATACCGATGATGGAAATGACAAACTCCGCGGCGATGCAGGTACCGATTGGCTTTTTGGCGGCGGTGCCAATGACGACCTCGATGGCGGCGACGGCGATGATTTCGTCGATGGTGGAGCTGGCGACGACAGTATTCGTGGCGGAGCGGGCGATGACACGCTGCGAGGTGGCAGCAACTCTGACCTGTTGCATGGCGATGCTGGCATCGATCAGATCTATGGCGATTCGGGTGTAGATCAACTTTTCGGCGATGCCGGTGATAACACTCAAATTTTGGAAAACCAACGCATGTTTGGTGGTGACGGTATCGATTACCTTTATGCGTTTTCGTATAACGCCACGTTGACCTCGATCAATGCCAATGGCGAAACGGGTAAGATCGGCGACGAGCTGCATGGCGGCTCGGGTGGTGACTGGCTGTATGGCAGTATCCGCAAAGAGACTATTTTTGGGGATGACGGCAACGAGACGATTTACGGTGATGCGTTAGCAGGATCCAACTATTTAACTTGGGACCTTCAGCAAACCGTTGGTGGTGACGACACGATTTACGGTGGAAGTGGAGAGGATCGATTGTACGGCGGCGGTGGCGACGACGTGCTCTGGGGTGGTTTTGATTCCGATTGGTTGGAAGGACAAAATGGCGTCGACACACTTTATGGTGGATCTGCGATCGACAAACTGATTCTCGATGTGAATCCCGCTTATGCAGCGATTCCATCCAATCGATCCGAAGTGTTCGATGGTCATCGGGGCAATCTTCAGCCAGGCGATATTGGTGACGACAATGCGACGGACATCTTAGTTATCGAGGGCACGAGCGGTGCAGACACGATAAGTTTGGGGCAGGTAGCTTATACATTAAATGGCGGTCGCACTGGTACGAAGCTACGAGTCGACTATTCCTTCGAAGGCTTTTCACCGAGATTTGTTACCGCGGACTGGCGCGATTTTAGCGTTTCGAGCGATCCCAACGGAAAGCCTTTGATCGAACAGTTTCAAATTGCTGGACTCGACGGAAATGACACGCTGGAGTTTATCGATCAATCGGTGACGCGTGCCGGCAATGTGACCGAATCACCTCTGGATGTTTCCGATCTAGTGTCGCGAAGCGATGATTGGGTTGGCGTGCTGGACGGCGGTCCAATGAACGACATTTTGAAAGGCAGCGGCGCCCGCGATCGAATCGATGGCGGGTCAGGCAGCGATTACTTGTACGGCTACGCGGGCGACGATCAGTTGTGGGGCGACGGTGGACAAAACCAAGGAGACGCTGGCGATACTGACAGGCTTTATGGCGGCCAGGGCAACGATGATTTACTTGGCGGCCAGGGAACAAATTACCTCTATGCCTGGTCGCGCGATCCAGATCCAGGCTTGAATGTTCCAACTGTCCCGCCCAGTAGCCAATTCGGAATATTCGTCGACGATCAGGGCGTACTCTACGACACCAATCTTGGTGGAGGTCTCAAATACGAAGACACCGGTTTGAATCGTGTCTTGGGTGGTCCGCGGGCCGACACGCTGTATGGTGGAACGGGATTGGATTTTCTTTATGGAAACGGAGCCGTCAATGGCAGTGATACCATTGTCGATCGCAGTGGCAAACTGTTTAGCGCACGCGATTCAGGTCTTGCTGGTGACGAATGGAAAGCCTATGCGCAGAGCACCAATAAAGTCTGGTACTACGGCGGTACGAATAAAGATGACGTGATCACGGTTGACTTCGTAACAGAGCCCGGCGTATTGCAGGGGCATCATCTGATCACGCGTCTGACCAACAACAACGGCAACTTCACTTTTGATGCGCAGGTTCAGCTCGATTTTCAAGCTCGCGATGAAGATGGCAACTTGATTTGGAATCCCAACGATTCGTACTATGGGACGGCCGTCATCGGTAGTGTGGCGTTGCCAGCCGATGGCAGCTTGACCAACGCGGCTCAGTTTGCACTTAGTCTCGATGGCGGCCAGGTACGCAGTGTCAGCGTACCCGTTCAGGCCAATGCCAGCCTGAAGCAATTGATTGCGAGCATGAACACCAGTCTCGCTTTGGCCGGCCTTGGCGGTACAGTCGGCGCGCGATTGAGCGAAGGCAAACTGGCCCTCGTTCGCATCGATCCACAGCTCCGCCCCGAATCCTCGCTCTTGGTTGTAAGTGTCAACGAAACGGCCCGAACGTTTTTTGGATTGATCGATGGCCAACAGAGTACGACCGGCTTCATCGGTTCCAACGGCCTGGCCAACTTGTTGCCCCCCGAGGGCGATTTTCAAGCCATCATTATCGACGCGCTCGACGGCAACGACACGATCACGGTTGGTCCGACGGTCATCAAGTCGGTTTGGACGGACGCGGGTAAAGGCAATGATCGCGTAGAGTACAAATCGGGCCGACCCATTTTGACCGATTTGTCGGAGCTACCGATCCGCAATGACGTGCCGGAAACGGCGTACAACCTGGATGTCGATAATGCTACGCTGCTAACATCGGGTGAGACTTCTAATGTCGTTGCGGGCATTCACAATCAATGGCGGCAGCGGCGAACGATCAGCGGCTTGACACTCGATAATCGAGACGATGCCGATTGGTATCGCTTCAATTTTGATACGCCGGCCAACGTGCCGCAAGCCGGCGATTCCATTCGCATCAGCAGTTTGGACGCCAAGGATGGAATTCAGCTTGAGCTTTATGAGCTCAATAACCCGTTGCTGCCAGCATCGCTCAGCAATATGCATTTACTCAGTACGGCGAAAACGGTCGGCACGCTGGCAGAGGGCAATACCAATGGAAGATTGGTGTGGGGGACAGCGACTGGTCAGCCCGGCAGCTTGCCATTGGGATATTCATTATCGCCCACAAAGGTTTATTGGTTAAAAGTTACATCGAATCTCATTCCCACCGTTTATCAGTTGGATGTCTCCACCGCCGATTGGGCCGAACCCAATAACGTACTTTCGAGCGCCTATGACTTGACGCGCGAGGATCGTCGACTGGAATCGTATGGCTCGATCAGCGGGCTAAGCCTGAGTAATGCCAATGATCAAGACTGGTTCAAATTCAATGTTTCCCAAGACGTAGGGGACAATAGCTCCAACCGGATTAATCTCAACCTTCGCGCAGGCGATAACGCAAGCCTGACAATCTTTGATAGCAACGGTGCGGTCGTGCAATTGGGTGCCGCGCCCACACCGCTTGTGAACCCGAAGCCACTTACAGTAACAGCGGGTGGTGTCGGCGGCATAACGACATCTACATTGCGTTTGGCCGGATTGAAAGCGGGTAACTACTTTTTGAAAATTGCGACAACCGCCAGTTTTGCCGACTATGAACTGCAACCGGTTTTGGGTGATAGTCCTGGCACGCGGATTTTGGATACTCCAACGGCGGGGTCGCAACCTGGGCAACCGGGACTGGATAACAATCCGCCAAAAGCGTTCAATTTGGCTAGCAAGCTAAGAATACTGAGGCGCGACGTACTCATCGGTGGCGATGACGATGATGTGTTGTCAGGCGGATCGTGGGAAGATTGGATCTTTGGAGGAAATGGCAATGATGTGCTGACCGGTGGAAGTGATCGACAAGCCAGCGACTTGATGTGGGGCGGGGATGGCAACGACATTTTCCAATTGGTGCCCGATCAGTTGCCCCTGCTAAAGACGACAGAGCGATCGATCAATCCGGCCGATCAATCGACTATCGTGCCGACTTACAGCGATCGATTCGATGGCGGCGATGGAACCGATCAAGTGCTGTTCCTGGGCGGCGACTTGGACAGCGCGGGACGAGTAGTACCAGACAATGTGGCGATTAAATTCAACACAATTCTCCATCGCAATGAATTGACTAGCCGCGTCTGGGATACGGCCAATCAAACATGGGTGATCGATACGAAGACCGGTTTGACGCGCCAGGACTATGCCTACTTTACGACGACTTCCGTTGAGCAGACGGTCATCGACACTCGAGCGGGCAATGATGAAGTTCATGCAGACGAAGGTTACAAAATCGATGGAACAGCCAATAGTGGCACATCCGAATGGGGCTACGCGCCCGATGCTAGGCCCCAAGGTGCGCAGGTCGACCTGATCATTCACGGTGGTGCTGGGGCTGATCGACTGTTCGGTGGCGCGGGCAACGATGTGATCGATGGCGGCGATGGCAACGACGTCATCGTGGGTGGTGGCGGGGACGATTCTGTACTAGGCAACGCAGGCGACGATTGGTTGGCCGGAGGAGTGCCGGCTCTTGTGCCTGATCGTTACGAGTTTGCTAGCGGTAGTAAGAACGATACACCTGCCGGTGCAACGCAGTTTACCGAATATGCTCAAGTATTAAGGGCACCACTTAGTCAAGACCGGACGATACCGGATCTCAATCTTAACGCCGGTGATTTGGGAGATTGGTACGTTATTCCTACGCCGGTCGCCTTGAAAAACGTGGGCGGGGCAAAAGCGGCGCGGGTCATGGCGGATTCCATCAAGATCGAGTTCGTCGATCCGACGGCAGCCGTGTTGGCTACGCTTACAGCGGCGGGATACGACAAAGCGTTGGGCTTACCAGGCCAGACAATGTTCCTGTTCGCTGGCGCAATTGATAACTCCAGTGGCACCGTCAGCGTCAATCCTGTCGAGCAACCCAATGGCGTCCCCGACTATTACTTGTTACATGTCGTGAATGTTTCAAGTGGGTATCCGTCAGAAGTTGGCAAATACACGCTGACGTTCAAGGCTTCGGCATGGGCTCAGACCACCGACATCGCCAGTGGCGGTGATGTCACAACCGGTGGAGCCGACATCCACCTGCAATCCTCCAATGTCCAAGATGCACCAGCCGCAGTTCCACTGGGGGACATCGATGGAGATGGCAAAGCCGATTTTATTGGAGCAGTACAGGAAACAAGCAGCGGCGCTTTGGCTCGAGTTTATTTCGGTTCTAGCGCTGCAGAGCTTGCCAACAAGCCATACGACTTTACCTTGAAATTGCCAGGTGCGTTAACCAATCAAGCCGGAGCAACGAATCCTGTGCAAATTCTGCATGGCGATTATAACGGCGACGGTATTGGCGACATTGGCGTGTTTGCGCAGACCGCGCCCGCGCTGGCGGGTTTAGTTAGTTTTTGGAAAGGCGAAGCGAATTCGAGCGATAGTTTCGGAACCAACAATGGCACCAATGTCGGAACGGTCACCTATCCGTCAAGCCAAATCGGTCAGGGTATCAACTTTAACGGCACAAGTTACGTCACAGTTCCAAATTCCACGAACCTGAATATTACCGGATCATTGACCGTAGCGGGCTGGATCAATCTGTCGGCCAACAACGTGAACAACGGTTTGTTTTATAAAGGCACGTTCGGCAGCGACCAAGGCGTTTATTCGCTGCTGATCAACAATAACAAGCTGTTGTTTCGGTTGAATGGATCGATAACTGAAGGGACTGGTCAAGTAACCGGCGCCACCACACTTTCGAATAACCAATGGTATCACGTGGCCGCTGTCTACAACCAAACCGCTGGAACACAAAAGATCTACATTAATGGTGTGCAGGATGGCTCGCAAATCTATACTTCCAACATTGCGACGACAACGGGACCTTTGATTCTGGGAGGCTACTTTAATCCCAGCTTCACATTCAACGGAAAAATCGACGAGACGATGCTTTTCAATCGAGCACTGTCACAGTCGGAGATTATCAGCTCGTACAGCTCACCGCCGACATCGAAAACCTACCTGTTGCTCGGTCGGGATCGCGCTTCATGGTCTGGCGTCGTCGACGTCGAATCGCGTGCCGATGTGGTGCTTGGCGATACGACGTTAACTTCCCATACGTTGAAGGTGGCGACGGCCGGTGATGTCAATGGCAACGGAACCACCAATATTGCTGACGATATTCTCGTAGGCGATCCGACGGCCAATGGTGGCTTTGGAGCAGTCTCCGTACTTTATGGCCAGACCGGTTGGAACGTGCTGCCAGCCGCTCCGACAGTCCTTTATTCTTCAAATTTTGCCGGTGTGAATGGCGGTTTTACGGCAGCTAATACAAGTAGTCCAGTAGCTTCCGACGTAAACTGGCACTTGACTCTAAATGATCCTACCAGCGGCGTGAAGCCAGGCCATACGAACCCCGGTTCTTGGTACTTTAGTCGAAACGTTCCAACCGAAATCCAGAACTTCAATGCCGCCAATAATGTCGCCGTGAAAGGCACGCTAACTTCACCGGCAATCAATGTGGTGGCCGGCAAGAATGTAACCCTTTCCTTTGCTTCGCTACTCCAAACCGAGAACGACACGTCGGGCACTTTTGACAAAGCGGTTGTGCGCATCGCCAAGGGGTCCACAGCCAATTTCGCAAGCCTTGACCTGAATCTGAACACGGTCATTGCGGCAAACACGCTTGGCAAAGTGAACTTCAGCCTGAATGGTGCCACGCAACTATTGGCCGACGGGAGTATTAACGAGTATCAGAATATATCGTTGCCGCTGGGGCGCGTCGGAAATTCTTGGCTTAACGGTTACACCGGCCCAATCTTTGTGCGATTTGAATTTGATTCGGTGGACTATTTGTACAACGACAATTTGGGTTGGTTCATCGATGATGTGAAGGTGGAAGAAGGAGCAGTGCAGGTCGATGGCCTGTCCGGCGGAGCCAGCGCTGGAGTAAGGTTTACGGGATCAGCGTCGAACGAAGGCTTTGGAGCTAGTGTCGGTTCGCTGGGTGACCGCAATGGTGATCATCGTAGCGAATTTGCGGCGATGAGCGTACGTGGCTCAGGAGCTACGCTGCCCGATCGCGTGCTGGTCTTCAATGGGTCTGCGAGCCTGGCGGGCGGCACAGTGAGCAATGCTAATTACGCCGCTGAATATACGCTTGGAACGGTTGCGGCTGCGAATCAAAAACTGACCGACTATCGAATTGTGAATGCGGGCAATTTCGACGGAAGTGCGGCAACTGTTTCTCTCCCCAATGGTCTGCCGGATTGGCTAGTCACCGGCCCTGGTCGCACCTATGTGTTTACAAGTGCACAACCGACAAGCGGGGTAACGGGCACACTGCAAAGCTTGTCGACGACGACCCTTGCCTTTGGTCCGCTCGCTGCGTTGGGGGACGTCAATAAAGATACGCTCTCGGACATCGGTGGCGTTACGATGGAGACCAGTCCGCAGTTGTCGGAAGGCACCACGTTATTAGCCCACGCGGTGGGCCAAGTGTTTTTAGGAGCCAGTACCTTAGCTACCAATCCTTCCTTTACTCTGGAGACAGGCAAGCCAAGTTATTTTACTGTTCCGGCAACAGCGCCTCGTGCATTCTTTGATTCGTTGGGTGACATCGATGGAGATCATGCCGACGAGCTGGGCATAACCGATACGGTTGGCGGCCGAAGTTTACACATAACGCTGGGTGGTCGCACTATTTCAATCAATCCTCCACCTCAAATCAATACTGTGACAACGGTACCTTTTAGCTTTTCACTAGCCACACCCCTTCAACCGACGTCGAATCTCGATCTACCCGGAGTGCCATTTGCCAGTTCGACAGTTCACAACTATTTACTCAATCAAATTCCAGCCATTGAGGGAAGCAATTTAGGACAGGGCTTGAGCGAACTAAAATCAATCGGTGATTTTAATGGCGACAAGATCGAAGATTTTCTTGTAACAGGCCCAAGTTCGGCCTCCATTCTTTTGGGACCGATCAACGCACGACAGTATGATCGGATCACTTCGCGGGCCGATATTACCCTAGGATTGTCGGACGCACTGTCAGCCGCTCCCGACGCTGTCTGGTCAAACGCTGCAAACACAGATTTGGACAATTTAAGCGATCTCGCATATGTCCGACAAATCAATGCTTTCCAGATCGCAATCGGCATCGTTCGCGGAACATTAACGCCAGCGAGCACCATCAACAGTCCAACGCTTTCAATGGTGCTTACAAACCCCTTTGCAGCTGGTACAGCCAGCGTTTCACTTGTGGATCGCGACGGGGACGGGCTTGCCGAGATCTACTTGTTCGGGCGTGATAAAAACACATTAACCCCACTCGGTTTTGTGGTATCTACGGTAAATTTTTCCACACTGGCCGCAACCAATTATGCCGGTCAAGAAATGATCAAGAATCGCGGCGCCGAAGATTCGTTGAATTCATCGGGTCGAATTCCTTTCTGGACCGAGAGTCCGACAAGTTCGTTCGTAACATGGCAGTCCGCTTCCAATGTCAGTGCTGCACCGGCCCAAGAAGGAACTCGCATCTTTTCACCCACGACTGCCGCAGGTCGCACGAGTGAACTTTACCAAGATATTTCAGTAGCTAATATCGCGTCAGCGATCGACAGTGGCCATTTGAAATTCAGCTTTAGTGGTCAAGTGCGTTCCAACAATTCAACGCCTGTGAACTCTTCAAAAATTGTGGTGGAATATCGCGGTTCGAGCGGCAATGTGCTCACAAACTACGACAGTGGCTTTCAAAGTTTGACGACGGGTTGGACAACTCTATCGGATAGTGCACGCGAAGCACCTGTCGGTACGCGCACCATCCGTATTCGCTTGATCGCGAATCGTCCGAACATCGTTAGTGCAGATCCTTACTTCGACAATTTGTCACTCACGGCCGTCAACACAGTTTCGTCGCTTGTCGCTAATGAGCAAGATGATCGAGCGCGTGATCGCCTGACTCCGCAATGGATTGGAGACGTAAACGGCGATGGTCGCGGCGATTTCTTGGTTTCCAATTTCGTGCAATTTCCCTCCCCGCGAGTTTACTTCTTGCCCGGCGCGGGCTCGCTGACCATGAATGACGCCACGGCGGCTTACACGACCAGTGCCAACATTGATGTGGATCATGCGGCGGGTGTCCGTATCGTTCCAATGGGCGATATGAACCGCGATGGCTACAGCGACTTTGCCATGGTAAACGCTTCGCTCAGTTCTTTCGATGCAGCGACATTTACGTATCGAGTCCAGGATCAGATAACGCTGCATTTAGGTGCTAGCAATTTCACCGCTAGCAATGCCGGAACTTGGCATACGATCAATCGTTTGGGCTCGACTGCGGGTGTAAGCGTTTCGCTGATTCCGTCAACTGGCGATTTCGATGCTGACGGTTTGGCCGATTTGGCAGTTCTGGAATCGACCACCCTAATCTCAACCGGGTCGAAGGCGACCGGCAAGATTTACATTTTCCATGGCATTACCAAAGCTACCTGGCCAGCCGCAATCAATTTAAGCGATGCCGATGCGGTCATCGATTCGAACAGTGCCGATGGAATTCTGAGTGCGATCAACCGATCACCTAACATCGACCTTAATCATGATGGTATCGATGATCTTGCCTTCGGTTCGGCCACGGCGGACAGTACGTTTGGAACCACCAGTTCAAACGTCGGACGAATCTATACAGCCTTTGGCCAACCCCATCGCATATCGTTGCCAACGAGTGGTATTGCGACTTTGACCAATCGAACCTTTACGGGCTATGGCGATGTGATCGTCAGCAAGGGACCTGGATTGGTTGAGACATTGACCAAGCCGATCGACGACCCGACTACCCCCAGTGTCGTCGAAAGTGAAAAATGGTTCCGCTTCACGACTGCCGGTGACGGCGGGCCAGAGAATAGTTTGCGAATTGGCCCTGAGCCACTCAAGCCCGTTTCGATTGTACCTACCAACGGCACATTCTACGACTCGGCAACCTCTACGAACTCCTATGTTGCAAGCCTCGATCTTGCCAGTTTATTGCCACTCCAGCAAGCCCCAGCCAATCTCATTGCGAGCGCTCACTTCGATTCGATTGACGCCACCCTGAACAATTCGCTTACATCGATCAACCTAGCGCAACGAGCGGTTGTAACCGTCGGTGGCCAACAAATCCTTTACACGGTTCAGGGCAATTCTCTGGTCTATACCGATGGCACGGCCGCTCATTTTATGGCGACGCTTAGTCCGATTGCTAACATCACGCAACTCGTCAGCAACGGTACGGTCCTGGCTGTATCCTCGATGTCATTCATAACCGTTCAGAAAACGGTATCGCTATTCACGTCACCGACCGCTTTGCCCATAACGGTTTTTGCAACCCCGTCAACGGGTAGTGTTATCGGCAATTTGATGTTTGCAGGAAACCAACTACTGTTCACCGTTGATGGGGACTTATATCGTACCGATTTGACCACCAATATTTCCTATAAGGTGTTTAAACAGTTTGGCGATGTGCCTGGAAATCCGAAGCTCACCAATGCCACTGGATTGACACTCGTTGGCAACCAACTTTTCTTTACCGCCAACAATGTTTCGACGATTGAGTTGAGGAAGTTGGATCTGAGTAGCTCCTTTACGGCGCCTGCATTGACACTGATGCGAACGGGGCCGGCGGATTTGTTGACCTCCAGTACATCGTCGGGGGGCACGCTCTATTTTCGGTCGAACAATCAATTGTGGCGAAGCAATGGAACGGCCGCGACGACCACAATGGTGAAAGACCTGGGTCAATTCATTTCGCAGTTGACAGACGTCAATGGTCGATTGTATTTTGCGACTAGTACTCAACTCTGGACGAGCGATGGGACCTTGCCTGGCACAGTTTCCGTTGTTATCGACGCGCAAGTCGCTTCGCAGTCGCCTGGCAGTTTTGCATCGCTTGCAGGCAATCTCTATTTTTCGGCTTACGACCCGAATGAGATTACTCGCGCCTACGTGGCATCAGCCTCTGGTTCTACGATTACGGTCACGCGAATTAACGACCCCACTAGCAGTGCGGATCCATGGGGCTTTACCGCTCTCGGGTCGACTATTTATTTTAATGCCCGCAGCACCGCGACCGGCAGTGAGCTGTATAAGACGGATGGAACTCTGGCTGGTACACAACTCGTAAAAGATATTTTGAACGGACCTCAGTCGACTAACCCCCAGAACTTGTCCGCGTTCAATGGCCGCATCTATTTTACCGGCAGCGACTTGGAATTCTACGGTTCGGATGGAACGGCTAGCGGAACAAAGCGCGTCGCCAGCGATCTATCGACGACGACTTTGGTGAGTGAATTGCGCGACGAAAGTAACGGATTCGCCAATCAACAAGATGTAACCAAGCCCATACAAGCTCAATATACGGTCAACGTTTTAAGCTCGGGGGCTGTAGATCTGGACGGTTCGCTGAAAAACATTGTCGTCGACGCACTAGGGCGCGGTATCACGCGGGTTGCCTTCCGAATCGCGCCGGTAACAACAACGCTTTTTCCACTTACGAATATCTCCCTCAGCTTTAGCGACACGCCAAGCGTCACGGTTATGCCGCGGCCTGACGGCGTCGTCGCGGATGTCTTCGATGCCACCGGAGTCCAACTGGCGAGCGATGCATCGCTGGTCGACTTGCGTTCGTTCATGGCTGGCACATACTATGTAAGGGCGCGAAGTGTTACCGGCTCGGCGCAATCCGCGTCTTTTAATTTCCTTGCACCTCCCGAAGGACAATCGCGAGCCGCTTTCGGACTATCTGATCGCGATTCTCTCCACGGAGGAGATGGGAATGATTTTAACATCGGCAACGGTGACCTCGATCGATTGTTTGGCGATGGTGGCCTTGATACGTTTGTCGCCGATGCGGTGGAGGCTCGCGACGTCGATAGCAGCGGACTATTATTCGCACCTGTTCCCTCAGAATCGATTAGTCACGTTACAGTGGCCCAACTTGATCCCGAAGTCACCTTCAGTGATTTTGGTTTATTGAGAGCAATAGCCGATGTGCTTCATATTTCCACGACTTCTAGCTACTTCGGTTCGCCGCTATTGGCTCGCCCTATCCATGCAAGCGATCTGGCAACTCTACTGCATCTGGATTTGCATGGTTCGAACATTAGCGACCTTAACGGTTTGCAGTATGCAACGAACCTCCGCGATCTCAATCTGTCGAACAATTTTGTAAGCAGTTTGGCAGGCGTCGTTCCTAATCGCTCATCCAATGCAGTCGACGCTTCAGCGCTGCTTGGTTGGAAATATCTACAAACACTTGACATTGCACAAAATGGAATTGACGCAAGTTCACTCGACAAGTTCACTCAGCTTTGGGCGATCAATGCGGATCTTTCTTCCATTTCTGATTTGACCAAACTCAGCCAGCTCTCGAAGCTTCGGTTCTTGAGTATTGATGCAGCATTTGGCACTACTGTTACCGATGTCTCGCCGCTCTCTGGACTGGATCAGTTGCGTGTGCTGAGTTTGAACGACAATCACGTCACAGCCAGTTCTCTGCCATCACTTTCAGGCTTGGACAATCTCGAGTATTTGTATTTATCGCGAAATGGCCTGCGCAGCATTGCGGGCTTGACAAATACAGGATTGATCGACAATGGCAGCCCTGATTTTGCAGAGAATCTCGCCGGCTGGTTGGGTGACAAAAACGCGAACGCGTTCGATGGCGACTATCGATTGATTGCCACCGGATCGGGATTGCAAAAAGCGACGTGGAGCTTTGACAACTTGCCTACCGGTTCCTATGCGGTTCAAACAACCTGGACTGCCGACGAAAGCCGAACAACACATGCCAGTTACACGACGCAGCAGTTGACGCCGTTTATTGCTCCTGTTCCTGGAGGATTTTTCAATTCGCCCACGAAGGTATCGCCACCTGACAACTCGCCTTCGAAAACGGTTACCATCAATACCAATGATGCAGTGTTGACCATTACCGGTGACGATGCCGATCCCCACACGGTATACGGTGTCAGCTTCACCGCGAGTGTGGTCGGCGGGATCGCGACTTTCTTGATTGCTGGTGACTTGAAAATCGGTCACGATCATATTCAAGTCGTCGGTTCTCGACCGCTATCGTTGATCGTCGCCAATGATGTGATCATTGCGGAAGGTGCAACCATTGACGCGTCGGCCGTTGGATCAACGTCTGGGCCGGGCGGTGGAGCTCCAGATGCAATTGTTGCACTCGGAGGCACGGGTGGAACCGGTGGCAGTGGTGGCAATCCTGGAGGGGCTGGCGGTACGTCGGCGAATACTAATCACGCCGCCGGTTTTCCTGGTAACTACAGCCCGTCCGGTTCGCTTGGCGGAACCGGCACCAACGTTTCAACCGCTGGCGGTGCCGGTTTTAACAACTCATCGCAATATAGTTCTTTTTCGTATCCAGGTTTTGGTGGTGCGCCAGGCGCTTCGGGTGTACCAACTGCGGGCGGAGAACCCGGTGCCAAAGAAACGTTTTCAACGCCAGCGCAGCTTGGTCAAAACGGAAATACTGGCGGAGCAGGCTCGATAGGTAGCACTGGCGGAATCGGAGGTTGGGGTTCGGGCGGTTACCAAAGTCCTATCGATGGGAATTTCATTAGCGGCGGTGCGGCCGGAAGCGCGGGTGCAGGCGGCGGCGGAGGCGGTGGTGGCGGCGGCGGTGCCAGTGGAGCTGGCGGCGGCCGAGGTGGATCGAGCCTGGCTACGATAAACAATGTCGGCGGCAATGGCGGACAAGGTGGCCTTGGGGCTGCCGGTGGGGTTGGTGGTGTGGGCGGGGCCGGTGGTCAAGGCGGCGGCGGTGGCGGGGCTTTCGAAATCAAAGCTCGCGGACGATTGATCGTTGGCGCCAATTCAACCCTCAGCGCCTATGGCGGTGATGGCCAAGCAGGGAAACCGGGTTTAGCGGGTTCGGTGGGTTCAACGCCCGGTGCAGGTAGTCCAGGCTTGACCGCCCCTGGCACGGGAGCGGCGGGTGGCAATGGCGGGGCTGGCGGCGCGGGCGGCGTTGGCGGAACAGGAGGCTTTGGTGGTGGCGGAGGAGGCGGATCGGGAGGTACCGTGCGACTAGTTGGCTCAGTCGTTGATACATCCGGCGTATCCGTAGATTTACATGGCGGTTCAACAACCTACATGCCGGATAATATACAATTTCAAACAGCAACCGGTGGGCGTTTCGATTTCGGCACAAACACCTCCACGCCCTTCAGCGGAAACATGGTGGATGTCTCAACTCAGTACTACTTTGCCGGCAGCCTCCGCGACAATCCTTATACGGTCACATCCGGCAATGTGCCACTGAAGACCCCGACAATTCCGGGCTTGGTCGAAGGAGCCGAATCGTTTGGTCTTGCAACGTTTACGGCTAGCGAACTATTCAAACCCAGTGACCCTCAAGCAACTACTCCGTACATGGGCGTACTGGAGCAGGCGCAAAAAGCCGGTGCTTTGTTAGCACTCTTCCGCCTCGATACGGGTCTCTTCAATCTCAACTACGACTTCGTTGGTTACGATATTGTGGCCCTTGTCAATGTTTCCAGTCAGACAATCACGGCTCCCAAACTTTCGACGAGTGTTTACACCGTTGGCGGGAGCAATTCGAATTCTGGTTTGAATCAACTGCAGAAAGGCGGTTACACCCGCGATGCACAGTTCACGCCAGGCGCAACTGGTCCCGTATCTATCGACTTGTTACCGGGAAAGGTTTGGTTGACCGTCGTACCAAACGGATACGCCAGCGGCTCTTTTCGCTACACACAATCCCTCTCGGTCGCAGGCTCCACAAGCGAAGGTGTATTCACGGCAAGCAACCTGTCACTGCTTAACGAGAACGATGGTTTCGGTGGATTATTCATATTGAGCAATTCGCTGGGGAGTGTCGACCAAACTCTTTCACCGAATAGCCAGACGTTTGGCGGTTCGAATTGGCAAACACTCAAGACCGGCATTCCAATCGACAGCGGTAAACTAGAAGTTTCAATCGGTTCGCAAGCGGATGGGACAGTGGCTGCCGACGCGATTCGATTGATTCGTGTTGATAATAATGGTCAACCGTTGTCGCTGCTGTCGCACCTAAAGACACTGACTATAGACGGCAACCCACTGGACAATGACAATCAATCGGTATTCGTTGGACCGACAGTGCCTAGCCTGCTCAACGCTGTCAATATTCCAGGTCTGGTGTATGACGCGGACTTGCATGCGCCTAACACGCTACCAATCGCCAACACGAGCACAATTGCTGGGCAAACCAAATTGGTACAACTGTTCTCCGATGATGCCGATGCACCAAGTTCACTGGTGTTGTCAAGTAAGTCGGGTTCCGCTTCGCTAATCTACAATACGACGACTGGCAGTTCGGTATCTCACACCGATTTCAGAGGAACGGCTGGCGCCGCCTTTGGGCCCGATGGGTTTTGGTACGTCGTCAACGGCGTAAGTTTGCTGCGTTACGAAAGCGTCGGTGCAACGTCTGGTCAAACGATTATCCCGTTCTTTCCAGCGCAAGTCGAAGAAATTGCGTTCGGCCCCGACGGAAATATTTTCGTAGCAGTCGACAGCCATCAGATCCTGCGTTACTCAGGGAGCACGTTCCAATCTCTGCCGTCCTCAGGGAATAGTGGTGCAGTATTTGTAGCCAGCATCAATCAACCACAGCGATTGGCTTTCGGGCGTGATGGCATCCTGTACGTCGGCACTTCAAATGGCGTCTATCGCTACAACGGGACAACTGGCACATCCCTGGGACGGCTCGCCACCTCGCCAGAAATACAAGGTGACTTTGCATTCGGACCAGACGCGAGTTTGTACGGGATTGGCCAAACACCCGCTAACACTCCTGCAGTTGTTAAATTCGATATTCCGACTAGTTTTACAACGACGACGATTCCGAATGCAGTCGATCTTTGGCGTGGCGACGGCAATGCAAATGATTCCATTGGTACGAACACTGGTACTTTCCAGAACGGTGCAACGATTACCGCTGCTGGCAAATTCGGCCAGGCGTTTCAATTCGATGGTGTTAACGACTACGTGCAACTGAGCAACAATGGACTTAACGTCCCCGGCAGCATGACCTTCTCGACCTATGTCAAATTCGACGCATTGAACGCTGGGCAATACCTCATTTCGGATTTCAATTTTGACGGCTCTCGCTCGCAGGGCTCTTTGTTCCAAGCACTGAACAATGGGCACTTCAGCTTTGGATGGTTCCAGTCGACCACGACAAGCAGCTCGTCTGGTCAGATAGTTGGTGGAGCTACAACGCTGCAGATCAATCAGTGGTATCACGTAGCTGTCATTCGAGATTCGGTGACTCAAACGGTGAAGCTTTATGTCAACGGAGTCTTGGATGGCAGCTCGACCTACACCGGTACGGTAGATGCGTTGTACTCAACACTATTTGGAGGTGCCGGCAAACGCTTGGGTATTGGCGGAACATTTAACAGTACGGATCTGCATGGTGCCATGGATGAAGTAGCGTTTTTCAATCGGGCACTGTCAGCGAGCGAGGTCGCCGCACTTGCTAACGGTAGTTTTTATACGGCATCGCCAGGAACCATCACAACCCAAAATGCTTTGACTGGTACTGTTGTTGCCTCATACGCAGCAAACGAACCGATTCAAACGCTCGGCTTTGCATCCAACGGCAAGCTGTATGTTCAAATCGATGATACCGGTGTAACCAACGATGATCGCTTATTAGCCTACAGCCTGCCGATTTCTACTCAATCCACGCCAGCGCTAATCATTCCGCTAGGTAGTGTATTGAACGGTACAAACTTTATGAGCTTTGATCGAAGCGTCTATTTTACGACCACTTCGGACCGTTCCGATACGCTCAACGTTCAAGGCGATTGGTTGAACTACTCCGGCCTAGACGGTGCATCGCATATCACGGTAACCGCGCACGACGGTGCAAACCCTGCTCAAGAACTCGGGCGCTCGTCAACACTTGGCTTTGATATCAACGTTGGCCGCGTCGCCGTCTACGGAACGAAGTATCGCGACACCAACGGAAATGGAGTGCGCGATGCAGATGAACCGGGCGTGGAGGGCATTCAAGTCTATTTGGATGACAACAATAACCAGGCACTCGACAATGGTGAGTTATCCACCATCACCGATGTAAACGGCGATTATGCGTTTGCTGGCTTAGCGATTCAGGCTACCACCAGTCGATTCGTCCGCGAAATCCTCGGAGCCAACACTCCTTGGCGGATGTCGGGTGGCTCGGTCGTCGTGATCCCACCGACGACGGGACTCAGCACCGGAATCAATATCGGCAACAAACGCGTCGTAGATATCGGAGCCGATGGGAGATCGAACGAAGGTTCGCAACTTAACGTTTCAGGCATCATTACCGATCCAGGAGTGTCGGTCGGTGCAAATCTTAAGTATCAATGGAAACTCACACTTCCAAATGCAACCGTGATTCCCAATACCGAAGTTCCATTCATCGGTAGCACGACGACATCGTACTCTTTCACGCCAGCCGACAACGGTATCTATGTCGTTTCGCTGATAGTGACCGATGTGACCAATGGCAACCAAGTTTATACGGACACCCGACGTTTTACGGTTGCCAACGTGGCACCGAGTGGATTATTGATCACGGGCGCGCCGACCAATCCATTGGAAGGTACCGCCATCAACCTCGCGGCCAGTTTTACAGATCCAGGCTCCGCTGATACTTTCACCTATGCCTGGACCCTGACCAAGAACGGTGTGAATTATGCGGTCCCAAGCTTGACTCAGCCAACGTTGTCCTTCACGCCTGACGATAATGGAGTCTACGTCGTTGGCCTAAAAGTAACCGATAAAGATAGCGCGTTTGCGACGGCGGTACCTATCACGCTCAATGTGGGCAATGCAAAGCCCGTGACGAGCATCACTGGCCAGCCTGCTTCACCGGTCGAAGGTCAGCTCATTTCATTGCATGGCACGGTCAGCGATGCTGACTACCTAGACCCAGTTCGTCGCAGTGGGTTCACATACCTTTGGTCCGTCACACGCAACGGGCAAGCCTATCCGGTGACCAATACGAATGGTATCGACTTCAGTTTTACACCTATCGATGACGGTAGTTACGAAGTCCGTTTCGCCGCTACAGACAATGAAGGACTGGTTAGCAACCCAGCAGGCAGTGTTGTGATCGTCGTGACCAATGCTGATCCGGTGGCCACAATTTCTGGTGGAGGTGCCAGCGTATCGGAAGGGACGACTGTGCAGTTCACAAGTTCTTTCACCGACCCAGGCCAGTTGGACACGATTAGCGCCTATGCATGGAGCGTCACCAAGAACGGAACCGCGTATGCATTGGCTACCACGCCGGATTACCAACTATTACCCGACGACAATGGTACTTACGTAGTGACGCTGCGAGTAACGGACAACGGTGGAAATCAAAGCAATCCAGTTCAAAAGACGATCACCGTCACCAACAGTGTTCCGACGAATGTCACTATTCAAGGCTTGCCCAGTGGTACAGGCGATATTGTCGAAGGCAGTTCGTTCGTTTTGAGCACAACCCAAAACGATCCTGGAACGGCAGACACTTTTATTCGAACGTGGACGATCACTCGCAACGGCCAGGCCTACGGAACGGCGCAAACCACACCTACCTTGTCCTTTGTGCCAAACGACGATGGCACCTATGTAATCAGTGTAACGGTGCGCGACGACGACATGCTAGCTGTCGATGCGATCACGAAGACGATAACAGTCACGGCTGTGAATGCGCCTCCGACAGCCATTGCCAACGTAACTCCATCGGCAACGATCAATGAAGGCAGTTCGTTAACTTTCTCCATCGGTTCGGTAAACGATCCTTCGAGTGCTGATACTTTGGTGGGTTTTACTTACTCCTATGATCTCGATGGCGATGGCATATACGAAATCGCCAATGTAACCACGACATCACAAGTTATCCCGTTCCCTGCGAGCGGAATATTTGTGCTACGCGGTCGCGTGTCCGATAAAGACGGTGGGGTAACTGACCTCAGTCGAGAGATCAATGTACTCAACGTGGCTCCAATTGTTGGAGGCGTAACGATTGAGTCATCGATCAATCAAGGTTCATTGGCAACTCTTACCGGTTTGTTTGTCGATCCAGGTGTGGATCAATGGCGAGGAACCGCCGAAATCCAGCGAGTCGGCGACAGTTCCGTCTTGGTCGTGCCTGCATCCCTTAACGTGGATAAATCGTTTAGACTGTCCCACGTGTTTGGGGCTGCCGGAAATTACTCGGTGAAGGTAAATGTGACCGACTTTGAAAGCGGCACACCTGTACCGCAAACCGTCAATATTTCCGTCGCCAACGTAGCGCCGTTGTTTGATTTGAGCGGCAATGTCAGTGTCGTAGCGGGTCACGCGTTCACGAAGACCGGAGCGTTTATCGATCCAGGTCAAGATCCTTGGGTCGTTACGGTAGACTATGACACCAGCGACGCATTGCCGGGCACACCCATCGCTTTCGATCCGCTAACCAAAACATTTTCGCTAAACCATATTTATTCTAACCCTGGAACCTATACGGTCCAAGTAAGCGTGAATGACGGTAGCGCAACGGTGACGAAGCCATTCGCGGTAACGGTAACTTCGAATTCGGCTCCTGTCGTTGCACGACCTATTGCAGACTACACGGTTCAGCAAGGATTTGCCTATATCGGCAGTTATGTTGATTTAACAAATGTGTTTAGCGACGTAGACAATGCGGGGGATGAATTGACCTTTTCGATCGTTGGCAACACGGCCACTGCCTTGGTGACGCCAACGATTTCTACCTCTGGTGGCTTGAATCTTGGATTCAACACCGCCGCAGCAGGCACTGCCTTGATAACAGTGCGAGCCACCGATCCAAGCGGTGCTCAGGTCGAGACCTCCTTTTCAGTAAATGTTCGACCGAACGTATTTCAAGTGTCGAGTGTTGTTTCCGATATTAGTAGCGTCAATGTAACGTTCAATAGCGCTATCGATCTAACAACGCTTAATTTGTATGACGGAGTAGACGCGACGGTCGATCCAAGTGATATCACGCTGGTTGGTACCAATACTGGATCCGTTCGCGGTTCATTGTTGTGGGATGCGAATACACGCATGTTGACGTTTATAAAAACTGGCGGGCCGTTGGCCGCTGACACGTATACGCTCACCATGTTCAGTCGAACGGACGGAGTCAAGCTGACAACTGGAGAATTGCTCGATGGCGACAGCGATGGTGTGGCGGGCGGTAATTTTGTGCGAACGTTTACAGTGGGTGCCAGCACGGCTCGCGTTGTTTCGGTTCCGGATTTTGCTCGTGGAGCGACTAGCACGGCTGGCCAAAACGTAAACCTTTCCTTCGACAACGGCAATCCAGGAGTGCCTGTGACCATCAGCGATGGAACGGGTGTTTTGGGTGTCGACTTCGACGTCGTCTACAACCCGGCCTTGATCAACTTCTCCAGCACTTTTTTTGGTGTCCTGCCAAGTGGCTGGAGCACGACGGTCAACTTGATTTCGACCGGTCGCATGCGGATATCGCTGTCAGGAACGACTCCGCTGGATGCAGGTCCACAGACCATCACGCGACTATTGGCCAATATTCCTGCCAACGCACCGTATGGCGCATCGGACCTGATACGCGTTGCAAACCTTTCGGTTTATACACAGTCGGGAGGCAACACGCCGGTCCCATCGATTGGCGATGCAGGATTACATAAAGCAGTTTTTGTTGGCGATACCAACGCTGACGGACAGTACACAGCCCAGGATGCGGGTTGGAATGCCGGCGTTATCGTGGCGGCTTATACGGGCTTTGACGCCTACAGTTGGACCGATCCATCCATTGTTGCAGACGTCAACCAAAACGGTACTCTCGATGGTCTCGACTCCTCTTGGATCGCTCGAAAAGGACTGTCCAATACCCTGCAACCCGAGATTCCAAATCTACCATCCGGTAACATCACCGTTCATGCTGGAGTCGATCCAACCATCGCGGCGGATGCGTTGGTGATCGCGGGACGTGGCGGGATCGTCAATGTGCCGCTTAGGATTACAGACAGTGCTACTGGACTTTGGGGAGTGGATGTCTTCCTGGATTACAACACGAATGTGCTCGATCTCCCCAATGGACTCAACGTTGGTGGAGTGGCGCTGGCGGGAATGTTTACCACGGAAGCGGGCTGGACCATCGATTCGTTTGCGGACGATGCGACAGGCAAAGTGCGATTAGCCATATACCGTGCGACGCCTTCGACCTCGACCACGGGAGTGATTGCCAACGTAGCCTTCCAAGTGAAATTGGACGCCGCCTTGGGCGTTTCGCCAATCCTGGTTGGAGGAAATGCCAATGTGCCACCGTTCAGCTTTAGCTTTGTTAGTGGTTCGGTCAATGTCGTCAATAGTGCTCCCACGGATATTTCGGTTGTGCCGCAAATCGTACGAGAAAATTCTGCGACCGCTGTCGACTTGTTGTTCGGCACATTGGGGGCGACCGATCCAGATGGTAACGATGGATTTGGTTTTGACCTTCTGCCTGGCGTCGGCGATACGGACAATGCTCGATTCAAGATCTCTGGCAATCAACTACTTCTTAAAGCGGGACAGCAACTCGATTACGAGTCGAACCCGAATTACTCCGTTCGAGTACGAGTTACCGATTCTGCGTCGAATAGCTACCAGAAAAGCTTAATCTTGTCAGTCACGGATGTCTCTGAAGTGCAGTCTATTGCCATCAATGGGGGTGAGATCCAACGATCCATGGTACGATCGCTAGTCATCGGATTCGACGGGGTGGTAACGATTGACAGCGATGCCTTTGAAGTTCGAAAGCGTGGTACGGCTGGCGGGGTAGTTGGTGTTTCGTTCACGACGCAGTTGGTAAGCGGAAAAACCGTAGCCACGCTGGTCTTTAGTGGCGGATTCACGTTGAATGGGTCACTGCTCGATGGGAATTATGATTTGCGAATTGTGGGTTCCAAAGTAAGCAGTGCCATTGGATTGCTGGACGGAAACAAAGATGGGGTGTTGGGTGACGATCTAGTCTTTGGTCAACAAGCGGCGGACAAGTTCTTCCGTTTCTTTGGGGACTCGGATGGTGATCGGGACGTCGACGCGCAGGACTATGGTCGATTCGGATTAACCTATCGCAAGACATCGGCCTCGACTGCTTACAATTCAGCCTTAGACTTTGATCAAGACGGTGACGTCGACGCGCAGGACTATGGCCAATTTGGATTACGATATCGCAAAACGCTACCTTTTGAGTGATATTTTGGTGACCAAGTCCTCTATGAACAACGAAGAGCCCGCTGATAATTCCAACACCAAGTTTCCTGCCTATTCGTTGGAGGAATTGATTCAGATTCAAGCTAGACAATGGACAAGTGGGGAGCGAGTTTACGTCGAGGAGTTGCTTGGAAACGACAGATTGCAGTCACTCGACAAGAGTCCAAACGACTTGATGTCCTTGATTTGTCAAGAAGTCGCGTTGCGTGAATCTCAAGGTGAGGGCGTCGAGCTTGCAGAGTATCAAAGCCGATTTCCTAAACTGGCCGATGTACTAGCGATCCAATGGGAGATCGATCGATTGCTGCAGCTTGATTCCATCGAATCGCGCTCGCCCGTAGGTTCGACGTTGAGTGGCATTCCTGGTCCCCCCGTTGGTTTGGCGGCGCTTTCTCGACGGCTATTACCGGCCAAAATCGATCGCTATGAAATCTTGTCCGAGCTTGGTCACGGCGCCGTTGGAATCGTTTACAAGGCTTGGGATCCGAAACTGAAGCGGAATGTGGCAATCAAAAGACTGCGCTTTGGAATCGACGCGAGCGACGAGGACTTGCAACGAATTCGCTCCGAAGCGGAGGCGATCGCGCACGTTCGGCACGAAAACGTCGTTCAGATCTTTGACGTGGGAGAAGTCGACGGACAGCCGTTTTTGGCGATGGAGTTGTGCCTAGGTGGTAGCTTGTCCCATCGTCTAGGCGGGAAGCCACTGTCTGCAAAGCGAGCGGCTGAACTGCTGCAAAAAATCGCTGCAGGCATCTCCGCCGCACATGAAAACAAAGTCATTCATCGAGACTTAAAACCTAGCAACGTCCTGCTTGAAACCGAAACCGATTGGAATCCCAAGGTTACCGATTTTGGATTGGCGAAATTGCTCGATGGAGAGGGACTGAACACCGAAACGGGATACGTCTTGGGGACGCCGACGTACATGCCCCCTGAACAAGCAAGCGGCGGTGCAAAGGACGCCACCGCGTTGATGGACGTCTATTCCTTAGGAGCAATCCTCTATGAATGTCTCACAGGCCGTCCACCCTTCCGTGGGCTTACTATTTCGGAAACCCTCGAGCTCGTTCGCAACAGTGAGCCGATCAGCATCCGGAGGCTTGAGCCCCGCGTGCCTGTCGAATTGGAAACGATTGCGAGCAAGTGCTTACGAAAAGTACCCGAACAACGCTATGCCACCGTTCGAGAGTTGATCGACGATCTTCAGCGATTCCTAGACCATCGACCGATCATAGCTCAGCGAAAGAATCTAAAGGATCATTTCGTCGCATGGTGTCGTCGCAATCCTGCGTTGACCGGAGCATTAGCAATTATCCTTTTTTTGGCGATAGGCTCGGTGGCTGGTCTTGGGTGGATGAATTTGCGACTTTTAGCGGAATCACGGAAGAAGTCCATCGCGTTGAGCCAACGAACGGTGGCCCTAGAGGAAAAATCCGCCGCGTTGGTGCAACGCGAAATGGCATACGCAGCATCCAAACAAAATGAGCGATTAGCGAATCAACATTTCTACAATGCACGCATTGGCCTTGCTCATCAAGCGATCCTGCGCAACGAAATGGCTCGAGCCGAAGACATTTTTATGCAATTGGATCAAACCCAGGCGGAGTTCATCGGATTCGAGTGGCATTTGCTGCGAAATGACCTGATGCGAGATCTTAAATGGCAATCCAATGACCAACTTGGCGAAGTCATGGAGGTCGAGTTTTCCAAGGACGACAGGATGGTGTTAGCCGTAGGGGGCGGGATCCGTGACGGGTACCTTCGAACATTCGATGCTGACACGGGGCGAATACTGATAACCAAGACGCAGAGGACAATCGTAAACGCTTGTGCCTTTGATCCAACGGGAGGTCGATTCGCGGTGGCGAGTGCGAGCGGCATGTCGATTTGTGATCTTCAGACGGCCGATACCATCAAATACGTTGACACCCGATTGCACGCGAAATCGCTTCTCTGGAGCTCCGATGGAAAGCGCCTGTTTCTAGGCGACGAAGGAGGCAAAATGGGAATCTGGAATGCGGAGGACTATTCACATGTGGCAACGATCGACGCGGAAAAAGGACCGATTCTACGGATGTTCTTTTCGATGAACCAGTCTCGACTCTACACATCCACGGACTGGGGGGGGGATGGTAGACATTCGACACAATGGAAGGTAACCGATGGAAAACCCACCTGCATTCGGGACTTTATGAACCTATCCTTGAGCGACGAATCACCAGATGGAAGCTTGGTGGTTGGAATGAACTGGGGAGAACTCGTAGTCGCCGATGCTGTTACAGGCTCTGTCCTGGACACACAATCGATCAGTACTGGACCACTGCATTCTGTTCGATTTCAGGATGACAACCAAACGCTGCTGCTTGCCTCCCGCAACGACCGTGAATTGCGTTCTTTTTCACGAAAGACCCGAGAAGTTCAAAAGGCTTATCAAGTTAAGAAATCGCTATCGGCTGTTGCTATCAATTCGGAAAAAACGTCGTGGATCACAGCTGACGCGAGTGGTGAGATTCGCATGTGGGGAACTTCAGCAGCCTCTGAGCCGCTTTCGCGAACGGATAGCGAATCAGGATGTAAATTTGCACAGTTTCTGCCAGCCACATCGGAGGTGCTGTTAGCGCGAGATGATGCGACCAGCTTGTGGTCGCCGACATCTAATGAAGAGCGTCCCTTTAGCGATTTGCGCTCCGTTCAAAGGGCTGCAAAAGATGGAAGCATTCTTGTTGGACTTCACTCAACGACGAACAGTAGTACGACTCTGGAAATTTGGAATCGTAATACGGATGTCACGTCATCCATTACCGTCCCTTACTCGATCTACCAAAATTGTTTGGCGCTTTCGAGGTCAGGTCGATGGCTTGCAACACGGGGGGAGGGTAAGTCCATTGAACTATTTGATTTAACCACAAAAGATCCGCGACCTATCCACAGTTTCGATGCGCGTTGCTTTGGTTTTGCTTTTTCACCGGACGAGAAACTGTTGGTTGGTGGAGTTCAATATGGAGAAGTTTGTTGTTTTGAAGTCGAAAGTGGCAAGCGTCTAAAGAACTACGCCGAATGGCAGTCCTTTTGGGCTTGGGGAATGGGCTGCGCATTTAGCCCAGACAGCAAATATGTTGCGTGTGGCAATGAATCGGGCACGATACATGTGTGGAACACCCACACACGAGAATTGATCACACGATTGACAGGAAACCAAGGCGAGGTGCTATGTATCGCGTTTTTTCCCGACGGAAAGAGGCTGGTTTCCGGTGGGACAGGTGATATTCGACTTTGGGATTTCCAAGCAGGTCAAGAAATAATGTCCATGCAAGTGCCAGACCAACGCGTAGTTTGCGTCTCAGTAAACGATCAGGGGGATGCGGTTCTCGCTTTGTCACCTGAGGGGCATGTCAGCGTTTGGAAAGCCCATTAATTGAAGATCGCACTCCACTCTCGACTAGATGGACGTCGACGGTCCAGGCGGGAGTAGAGTGCGACAACTAGCCTGTCGGTTAATGCTCCGCAAATTCTCAATCCTCCGAAACGTCAAATTGATTCGTTCACCAACTGGCTGCTTGGTTTTAGGAACTTCGTGCTGCCAAAATTGTTGCATAGTCCCAGCCATCAGGATCAGTGTTCCATGACCGACCAAGAATGTCCTCGACTCCCTCGTAGTGTTGTGCCGAATCCGAAATTTCCTGGTTGCTCCAAGCGACAAGGAGCCAATCACGTCACCCATTTCGGGCTCATCATCCGCGTGCCATCCCATGCTATCCGCCCCAGTGCGATAGCGATTCAGTAGGCAGTAATTGTATTCACCTTGGACGGCTTCGATCTTGTTCTTGATCTCCAGCAATACTGGGATCCATGGGAGAGCGATGTTGACCCTGCCTGAATATCGATAGGTGATGTTCTTGTCACCGTAGGAGGCTATTAGTCTTGGCTGCATGTGACCAAAAATCCCAGGCTTTTGCTCCCAGGCGCATTGATCTCGTAGTTCCGCAAAATAACGATCGGCCATTTCGCTAGGCAGGAAAGTTCCGTCAAGGAGAATCAATCCGCCATCCGCAAGCTCAATTCGATCCATGAGTATTTTGAGCGATTCGATCTCGTGAGTGAAACAACAGAGGACAAGACAATATGACAAGATACACGCTTAGGTAGGAACTGCTGAACGACTTTATGCTAAATTCTTGGCAACGGCGATTTAGCAAGATATATTCTGTGCGCGTTTGGCGCTTCGGTTTCCCATCCATGGTTTAGTGTTTTGTTCGGAAGAGCACGAGGACGGTGAAACCGATAGGAGATTGGGGAGATTTGATGCAGGAATCAAGAGGATTGCAAGGCGGAGATGTTTCCTGTCGGGTGACGGAGTACACCATTCAACATCTAGGGCGAAAGAAACTGCCGACGGTGCACCTCACTCGCGGATTGCGATAGCCGATGACGGCATCGGACTGCCAAACGATACCGTTCTTGAACGCAATCAGTCCTTGGGGCTGCAATTAGTCCGTATTCTGATTGAGCAGCTCGGCGGTGAGCTGAAAATCCGTCGCGAAGCAGGCACCGCCTTCGAGATTACATTTATTCCATGACGGAGCTCCTTGCGGCTTTTATTCTGCCCACGTGTGGTCATACTGTGATCACGTGTTTAGAAATCGCTATTTTCTAGTTTTAAGGTTGAGCGCATGGCCATTTTACCAATCATTGCGTTGGTATTGCTGATCGGCATGTTGACTGGCGCCAATTTGTTTGCGCTGGGTGCCTGCTCGCTTTTGATTGTGTTCCAATTGACTCGCTTCTTTGCGGATCGTTGGGCTGCGAGTTTAACGGTCGTAAGACAAGTGACGAAGGCCGAGTTGCAAATCGGTGAAAGCCTTGCGGTGGGACTCAGAATCAAAAACAACACCGGCTACTTCATCCCATGGCTCTTTGCGGAAGATCTGTTGTCCAAGCGGGCTACTTCGCAACCCAACCGGGCGCTGGAAGTCACCGGGTATCCTGCAAAACTTTATTTCCTTCGGCCTCGGCAAATCGCTTTGATGACGTATCAAATCAAAGCACTACGCAGAGGTTACTTTCAATTGGGTCCAACTATCCTAGAAACCGGTGACCTGCTTGGGCTGCATCGCAACTATCGAGTCGCATCGGAACCTCAATTCATCCTTGTGCTGCCTAAGCTAGTGCCGCTTCAAGGGATGAATATTTCTAGTCGCCGTCCGATGGGGGATTTACGCGTCAATGACCGAGTGATGGAAGACCCTACCCAAATGGTCGGCATTCGCGAATATCGAGCGGGCGACTCGCTCAATCGTATTCACTGGCGAGCAACTGCACGCACGGGCAAACTGCATACCCGTGTATTTCAACCGACCTGCATCCAAGGTGCCATGCTCGTTTTGGACATGCACAGCGAAACGAACCCCGACCGCAACGAGCCCATCCGCACCGATCTGGCGGTTACGATGGCTGCTTCCTTGGCCCACACTCTTTACTTGATGAATCAACCCTTCGGCTTGATCAGCAATGGCCGCGATGCGGCTGATCGTGTCCGACAAAAGCGTCTAGAACAGGATTTTTCCGATCGCAGTTCGGTTCGTGCTGACGTCGAAATGAACGCCAAAAGCGATCGACTGCGTCCTGTTGTCGTCAGCGCGAGGAATGGGCCAGAGCAGTTTGCGGAAGTGCATCGAACGCTGGCAAGGCTAGAGCGAACCGATGGTTTGCGTTTTGGGGATTTGTTGATGGAAACCGAAAATCGTCTATCTCGCCAACTTTCCGTTCTGGTGTTCGTGCAGCAAGTGGACGAGTCCATGGCCTTGACTTTGGGAATGTTGCGACGGCGGGGTTTTGCCGTATCCGTGATCGTGAATCAACATGAACAAGACGGTCTGCAAGATTCGGCAGCTAGGCTGGTGGCTTATCATATCCCCGTATTTGCCCTTCCCGATGAAGAGTCCATTCCAGTGGTTTGCCGAGATATGCTGCTTGCGGGTTGATCATCCTGGAAGAATGCCCTACGATCGGAGCGAATCATGAGCCGCAACAAAACTTGAAACATCGAAGAGTATGTCGCAATTCCAGCAATCTCAAAGCTCCGATGAATCGGAGCACTCCAAATTGGGTGGCGAGCCTTCACCGCTGTATCGGCCGCTCAAGATCGGTGCCGTCGACATAGGCTTTCCTGTCGTACAAGCCGCGCTAAGCGGCTATAGCGACTGGCCGATGCGAGTCATCGCAAGACGTCATGGTGCTTCGTATAGTCTGTGCGAAGTGATGCTCGACAAGTTTCTGGTGGAATTGAAGGATCGAAAACGGACACAACACTTCCTGCATAATACTCCCGAGGAACAGCCCGTCGCCGGCCAACTCATGGGTGCCGAGCCTGAGCAGTTTGCATTGGGAGCGTTGAAGCTAGTCGAGGCTGGCTTTGCGGTTATCGATATCAACTTTGGCTGTCCCGTTAAGAAGGTACTCGGCCGATGCCGTGGTGGTTTCCATTTGAGCCAGCCCAAAGTGGCTTTGGAGATTGTGCGTCAAACTCGCGATATCGTACCCCAACATATTCCTGTGACCATCAAGATGCGCCGAGGTCTTGATGACACCCAGGAGAGCCGCGACCATTTTTATGAAATTCTCGATGGGGCATTCGGTTATGGAATCGACGCTATCACGGTTCACGGTCGGACTGTTGTACAACGCTATATTGGACCGAGCCGATGGGAGTTCTTGCGAGAGGTCAAACGTCACGTCGGTCCCAACCGTATTATCCTAGGAAGTGGAGATCTTTTCACGGCGAATGACTGCTTGAGAATGATGCAGGAAACAGGTATCGACGGCGTAACGGTGGCTCGCGGATGTATTGGTAATCCGTGGATCTTTGAGCAATCTCAGGCGATCTTTCATGGAAAGCCTCTACCGCCTCCCCCCACGCTTTTTCGTCAACGGGCGGTCATTTTAGAACATTTTCAATTGGCGGAAGAACTTTACGGTCACGACAAAGCAGGAGTTCCAATGCGTAAGTTTGGCATCAAGTACTCGGCGCTTCATCCTCAGTCCCTAGAAGTGCGTGAGAGCTTCGCTCGGGTGAAGAATCTTGCCGAATGGTCTGCGGCTCTGGATCGTTGGTACAGCATGGATGGACCGGGTGTCTATCCAAGCCACGAGCTTCGCGAGCAGGAATGTGAATAGTCCGCATCGGATTTCGCTGAGTTCCCACTGGAAAGTCGACTTACGACTCGGCCCAAAAAACCCAGGACACGTGACGATCTGCGGCTTTCGCACGTTTCACCGCCCGACGGGCGTATCGATTAATCAGGTTATTCGCTTCTGTTTTGAACCAGCTTCGACGGACATGGACTTTTCGATAAATGACATCCACCTGCCTTTGAGTATTATTAAGGGTTTGGCGACCGTGCCGATCACCGGTATGATGGAATCTGTCAATCGCGTGGAACTTAAATGGCGCGGTGCTCCGTCGGAGAAACCCCAATTACCTGAGCATTTCGCAGCATGGCTAGAAATTTCGGGCGACAGCCCTTTAGACTAATCGAAGTTGCCCCTTTCCTTTGCATTGTTTGCATCCTTGCATTCGAAACAGGATGCTGGAATTCAACGTCATCCGGTACCATTGCGACAACTCCGGTAAAAGTGGAGACGCAACAATCGGTGGCCGATGCCAATGGGGATGCTAGGTCTGTAGAGGGACAAGGCTCAGAACCCAAGAATACGACTGCGGCAAAAGCGATTGCGCCGCCGGCCGATGCCAAACCCGTCGATCTCCCCCTGGATCCATCGGTGGATGTCGAAAAATTGTTGGCTACCCGATTGCCGACGGACGAATTGAGCGTGGGTTGGATCCGGTTATTCGATGGCCAATCTTTGATGGGCTGGCGAAATTCCAACAACGCCAATTGGAAGGTCGAAGATGGCATTTTGGTTGCGAACTCGGGAGATGCAGGGCTGTTGTGCACCTCCGTTCGTTTTTCCGATTTCGAATTGATGTTGGAATACAAGGGCACAGACAATACGAACAGTGGTGTATTTCTCCGGACTCCGTTGAATCCAACCGACCCAGCCAAAAACTGCTTCGAATTGAACATAGCCCCGCCGGACAATCCATTTCCAACCGGTTCCTTGGTTGGACGCGTCAAAGTAAGCGATCAAATCGATGAGCCGGAGTCGGGCGAATGGCATTCGTTGCATGCGATGGTGGATCGGGAGCATGTGCAAGCCTGGGTCAATGGCCAGCTGTCTGCGGACTACTTGGATACAACAGGATTAACTGCTGGCTTCATTGGTCTGCAATTCCGAGAGGGTACCATTCGATTTCGCAATGTCAAGGTACGACCAATAACCTACGCGGTCTTACCAAGCAAAGACTTGAAAGACTTCAATGCGCCAGCTGGTAGTGTTAAAACGGAACTCAGCGACGAAGGTTCATTGACCTTAATCGGCGGAAAGGGCCACATCGAGTTGCTCCAACCGCACGCCAACTGTTGCTTGCAATTTGCGGTACAGACCCTAGCCGAAAACGTCAACTCAGGGCTATTCTTCCGTTGTATTCCTGGCGAGGACATGAACGGCTACGAATGCCAAGTGCATCACGGGTTCAAAGAGGACCGACGTCGGCCGGTTGATGGCGGTATGGGTGCTATCTTTCGACGGCAAAATGCAAGGGCTGTCCTTTCCGATTCCGCCGAAAAGACTTTTCTGACTATCGTCGCGGATGGTCCCTCGATAAGCACTTGGGTCAACGGTATTCAAGTCGTGGATTTCCAAGACACCCGCGAGCCAAACGATAACCCGCGTAAGGGGCTCCGCACGGAAGCGGGAACGATTATGTTACAAGCCCACGACGCCGACTGCAAAGTTCGCTTCGACAGCTTGAGCATCTGCCCATTGCCGTAGCGTGGCACCTACCTCGTGTGGCACCTACGTCGTGTGGCACGCCCAAAGCGCTAGCGATGGCGTGGGAAGTTAGAAAAACCTTACTAGCGACTCAACACGCCCTTCGTAAACTCAGGGACGTGCCACACGCAGATGCTTCAGGGACGTGCCACACGCGGATGGGCGAGTAGCGTCGACGTGAACCGTTCGCATGGAATCGGGTCAACACCTTCTCAGCAGACCCGGCTTTGCATCGAGCTCCAGCGTATCGAATTGCCCAATTTTGATCTTCTCCCAAGCTAACGCGCCCATCACTGCGTTGTCCGTACAAAGCTCCGGGGCAGCGATGTGCAAATCAATCTTCCAACGCTCGCAGGCAAGTGTCAATTGGCTTCGGAACTCGCGGTTGGCTGCGACCCCACCACCCACGCAAAGGCGTTTGGCACCAAATTTCTTTACCGCTAGCATGCTTTTTCCAACCAAGCAATCGATGATCGCTTGTTGAAAGGATGCGGCGATGTCCGCTCTCAATTGAGGAGCCAAAGACAACTCATTCCAACTTTGTTTTCCAGTGCCAGCAATACGATACCTGACCGCGGTCTTTAGCCCCGAAAAGCTAAAGTCCAATCGCGCCTTGTCATCGAGCATTGGCCGCGGAAACGGGATAGCCTTTGGGTCTCCTCGCTCGGCCAATTTGGAAAGGGCTGGGCCACCAGGAAATGGCAGGCCTAACATGACGGCTACTTTATCAAACGCTTCGCCTGCAGCATCGTCGATCGTGCCAGCAATATAAATCCATTCGGTGGGAGAAATGCAATGATACAAACTGGTGTGGCCACCGCTAACTACGAATCCAACACAAGGAAAAACACTTTCCGACTTTCCCATCCCGCATGCATAAATGTGCGCCTGAACGTGGTTGATTCCTACCAGTTGCTTTTTCCACGCCAACGCCAAACCTTTGGCAGCCGACAGCCCTACAAGAAGCGAACCAGGCAATCCTGGGTAGGTGGCGACGGCAATTGCAACCAAGTCTTCCGGTGTCGTATTCGATTGACGCATGGCGGTATCGATGACTGGCAGAATACGATCCAAATGAGCACGTGCGGCGATCTCGGGCACAACACCTTGGAACTGCTCATGGAGCTCGGTTTGGGTTGCAATGCATTCACCAAGGATGTTTCCATCCTCGGTGATGACGGCAGCCGCGGTTTCATCGCAGGTCGATTCAATGGCTAGTATGCAACGTGTCATAGTGAGGCTTCGATGTTGACAATGTCGCCTTTTGCTCCGCAAAAGTGCGCCTCGTAAACGCACTTTCGCGGAGCGAAAGGCGACAATGGCGGAGCGAAAGGCGACAATGGTGGACGAGCGAGGCCCTTCGCTCGTTGGATCACGATTCAACCTGAGCGAGGGCCTCGCTCAGCCACAAAAACCATTCGTGTGCAAAAACCATTCGTGTGGCACGCCCAAACGCTAGCGATGGGCGTGGGGAGTATGGCAGGTGTTTCTAGTGACTCAACACGCCCTTCGCAAACTCAGGGACGTGCAAACTCAGGGACGTGCCACACGCTTACCACACGCTTAGCATGCCACACGCGATGGAATCGACAACTAATCTTTGAATCGACTTCGCAGAAGCTGCAAGGTTCTCGCTTTGTCTTCAGGGGACAACGAATCCGTCAGGGGCTCGACGATGCCCAACGCCCCTTTCAATCTCTCGAAACTGGGTTCATCGACGACTACCAAGGCTTCCAGCCAATCCTCCAAAGACGAAAAATCGAACTGCAGAACTTCGGCCGCACGCAGTGCATTCTGGACCTGGGAGCCATGTCCATGCGCTCGCAAAAAACGAAGCAATTCCGACGTCTTCGGAATTCTACCTCGTCGCAGCACGTCGATCGACCGCAATTGGCCGGGTTTGGAATAATCGGCAAAACGATCTGCAATTAGCGACAAGGAAGTGTCGGTACGGCATCGAGCTAATCCAACGGACGCCGCATCGGCAATCGAGGATTCACTGTGATCCAGAAGATCCACAAACCACGATTCATACCCTACCATTCGATATCGCGTTGCAAGTTCCAGGCAGACATGGGACACTTGTTCTAGCGTGCGTTCATGCGAATCGTGCTGTCCATGCAAATCCGCTCGAAGCGACTGGAAAGCCGACTTCAGGACTTCGTCCGCTCGGCCTTGCAGGAACTGACTCTCCAATACTTCGTAGAGGTTCAGGACGCTACTAGGATTATGCGTCAACGTCTCCGCCAAATCCGAAAACTCACGATCGATCCAACCGCATCGTGCGTGCATTTTTTGATCGTTGACTCGAAAGAAAATTTTCGACTGGAGTTTGAGATCATGAATGGCAGCCACGTGATTCACAAAGGTCACGGGTGGTGCAACCGATATCGCCTCGATGAGTTTGCCGGCGCATCGGCATACGCGATCACTAAGGGCTCTCCCTGCCGACATGCGTTGTGCTCGCTCGATGCATTCGCTCACGAGATCACTTGGGATCGCAAAGTGAGTCAAAAGTGGAAACTCGGGAAATGCGTCTTGGGCACCATATCGATCCCATGCCGCGAATATTTGTGGCAACCAGCGAGCATCCGTAGAAAAACTACCGCTGAGCAATTCCAACGATGCAGAGCGTACACCAACCGATTGGTGGGTTAACAGACCGATGAGTGTAGAATCGCTAAGTGCCATGAGTCCCCAAATCTATCCACCGTTGTTCGTGGGCGCTCTTGAGAATGGCTTCACACAACAAGATCTCTCGATGCCCATCCGAAAACGTAGGATAGTTTGCAAAGGGTATCCTGCTGCTGGTTTCGTGGGCTTCAATGGCCGCGTAAAAGGATCGGAATAGTTGCTTGAACGTGTCCGGGAAGCCTTCATTGTGGCCCCCTGGATATTGAGCATGTGATCTAGCTGTTTCCAAAAGCAATCCTGGATCTCGAAGCAGTGTTTGGTTGGCGGAGTCTCGATTGCCAACCCACAGTTCATCTGGCCGCTGGCTGTTCCATGCAAGGCTTTGTTTCGAACCAGCGATTTCCCATCGAATGCAATTCTTATGGCCGGCGGTTACCTGCGAGACGTGCATCAGGCCACGAGCACCGTTTTTGAATCGCAACATGACTCCACCATAATCCTCCGTGTCGACTGGGACATCGACTAACTTTTGCTCTTGCCGATTGACTTTACTGGAAAAGGTCTCAACGCCTCCGTTGGGCCGTTGTCGAATCGGATGGACCGTCTGCAAGTCAGCACAAACCGATTGAATCTCCAAGTGGCTGATGGTTTGAACCAGATCGAGCCAGTGTGTTCCGATATCGGCCAACGCACGGAGTGGACCACCGTCATTGGAAAGAACGCGCCAATTGAAGTCCGTTGGCTTGTGCAACCAATCCTGCACGTAGCTGCCAGAAATATGAAATATGTCACCGACATCGCCGCGTCGAATCCGTTCGGATGCCTCGATGCAGATCGGATAGAAACGCACGTTGTAGTTGACCCCGGTCAAGACACTTGCCAATTTCGACCGTCGCACCAACTCTCCGCTCTCGTCCGAGTTCATGGCAAGCGGCTTTTCACAGAGGACATGCTTGCCCGCGTCCAAGCATCGAATCGTCTGTTCGAAATGAAACCGATTTGGGCTCGTAAGATGAACGACGTTCACTTCGTCATCGCCAACTAGCTCATCGAGATCGCGATAAGCTCTTTTGATACCAAATAAATCCGCGGTTCGCTTCGATTTTTCAAAACTCGTACCGAGCACCCCTTGGACCTGCACTCCGGCTCGAATCAGGCCTTCAATATGAACTGGCCCGATGAATCCTGTACCAACAACGGCTGCCTTGGATCGGAACATGAAATACAGGGATTGAGGATACAGAAAAAACGCGACCTACCACAGCCTACAAAATACCCGACGCCACCACCCAATTGGAAGGGGGGAGGTGCAGCTACCGACGCAACGATAAGTCCCGCTCGCAACATGTCGTTAAGTGAGCGCAGGTATGCTTTTACTGGGTGGGGCTAGGCTCCTGCCGAGTCAAAACCAAGCTCGGCAGGAGCCTCGCTCTCCCACAGGACGACTCGGCAGGTAGGATCCAATCTGCCCCTCGCCGTTAAACTAACGGTTTCTTCGCATTGACCCCAATAGCAGCAAACGCCGCGACCACGTTGAGAAGTGCACAACAGATAAATGCTGCGGTCCATCCCGTTCTGGCTTCCACAAAGAGTCCAACTATTCCTCCGAGAATCACAGGCGACAATGCCGCTCCAAAGTTGCCCCACATGTTCGTCCAGCCAAGAACCGAACCCACGTGTTTGCCACCTACATCCTGTCCGTATGCCCAGCATGCAGCGATCCCAAGGTCTGTCGCAAATCCGACCACTGCCAGACACAGGGTCGCTTGAAGTGAATCCGTAACGTACGAGCACCCAAAAAATGCAATAGCCACAATGATTCGGGAGACGCACATCGCGATAGCTCGCCCCCACCGCAGTCCGAGCGACCGGGTCATTGCGTCCGTGAACACCCCGCCCAGCAGCAACCCGCCAATCCCGGCCATGAGAGGCAAGCTCACAAGCCAACCTTGCGCCGATTGCGATGATCCGTGAACGTCCTTCAAATATTGCGGCATCTTCGTCACCAAGAAAGCCCAACCCATATTGGAAGCAAACTGCACAAAGCAGTTCAGCCAAGTTGGAATCGATTGCAACATCGCTCGAAACGGGATTGCCGTTCTTGTTTTCGGGATAAGGTGTGATCCCATGCCCCCTTGAATCAAATGGAGTTCCGATGGGCTGACACCCGGATGCTGTTCTGGCGAATCACGGAACAGCCAAACGAATAGCATGGCGATGGCAATCCCTATCGCGCCGTAGAGGACCATGACTGGCCGCCAGCTTGTGGGGGAAGCCACCGCCACGCCCGAGGCACTCCACCACTGATCACCGAGCGTCCACCATAGCATAAGCTGTATCGTCAGCACGGGCGCGATGGCACCACCAAGCCGCCCACCCACTGCCACGACAGAACTCGCGATGCCGCGGCTACCCATCGGCATCCAATGACTTACGATGCCGGCGGCAACGGGATAAGCTCCCGCTTCAAACAGACCACAGCAAAGCCTTAGGATTAGAATGGCTGCCCAGCCATTGGCGATTCCCATCAAACCGGTGCTCAACGACCACAGCACAACGTAAGCTGACAACATCCAGCGTGCACCGTATCGATCTCCCAACCAACCCGCCGGTAGTTGGCCAAGCGCATACGTCCAAAAGAACGCACCAAGCAACCAGTCGAGTTCTGACTTCGAAATAGAAAGATCCTTGGACACCGCTTCCGCCGCCGTGCTCATGCAAATTCGGTCGAGATACAAAAGCACCGCGACCAGCATGGCCAAAAAAATCATCCCAAATCGAACCCGACTTACCTTTGGATTGGGTTGCCTAGAAGCACTGTACGGATCACTTGGCATGAATTCATTTCAATCTTCGAGTAAACGAATGCGAGAAAACACGAAACGTCCGAACTTTGTAACGCTTGCCTAACGAAAAAGCAAACGATTTGATTGATTTGGCTTAGGTGTTTGCAGTACTCTCGCTAGGTCGTTAGACTGACAAAGACGCATTTAGAATGCGATCTCTCTTCGCTCAAGCACGAAAAATTGAAAATGGTAAGTTGCAATGCCAACACCTCCTTCATTTGAATTCCTTCGTCGTTTCAAAACTTGCGTTGCTGCGAGCGTCGCTTGGCGGCATGAGGATTTGGCGGCAACCTTAAGCTCGATCATTGTTCATCTGGCTGTCATTTTGATTCTCGCAATCATGGTTTTCCAGGGCCCCAATGTCGGGCAAAAAGCTATGACATTGTTTTCGTCCCCGAACCAGTCCGAAACCAGCTTTGAACTAACATCCTTGCCGATGCCAGAAACACCCATGGAACTCAGTGGTGGTGAGCGGGATGCGGAAACGGCCATGGAAATTGAGACCGAAGCGATCAGCATCGATTCCATCGCGTTACCGGTGGAATTCAAACTGCCAGAGCGCGTTCTCGTCGAGCCCGTGAATCGATCCGAGCCGCTACCACCATCGGCTGCCCTTTCGAACAGCCTGGCTGAGAGTCGAGCCAAGAAGAGGTCTTCCAAGACAATACAAGGACTAATCCCTACGATATCAAAGAAAGGTACAAGCATTTCAGAGGAGTTGCTAACGCTGCCCGAGGAAGGAGTGCAAGTTGAGAACTCTGCGCAGGGTGCAGTGGGCAAGATCCTGTCTCAACTCGAACGCATCGGCGATGGCGAAAACGATGGTCCGGTTACGATCATTTGGCTCATGGATGCCTCACTTAGCCTCGTCGACGAACGGCAATCACTGGCCCCTATCGTCTATTCCTTCTACGAGAAACTGGAGGCTAAGAACAAACAGCGAAATCTAAAACTCAGCTCCGATGTGTATGCGTTTGGGAACAAGATCGTTCAGGTAGTACACGATTCACGAGAACCCACACCCAATACGATCGCGGGCGCCATCTCCAAGTTGCCGATCGATGAAACTGGGGTAGAAAACGTCATGTCGGCATTGAGCCTCGCGCTCAACAAAGTTCCAATGCATACGCGTGACATGCGAATCGAAGTGGTCATATGGACAGATGAATCCGGCGACGACCTTGGGATGCTGGAGGATGTGATTCAGCAATGCCGATATCGTCAGGCTCGCGTCCATGTTGTCGGTCCTCTTTCCGTCCTTGGGATGCGTCAGGGCTTGCAGCAGTATGTTATCGGTGCTCCCTACAACTATGCCGTAATGTTACCTGTCAATCGAGGGCCAGACAGCGCGTTTGTCGAACGAGCGCGGCTGCCGATTTGGGATAGCACAAGCCATTTTGCGTGGCGAAGTGGGAATGTATTGCCCTCTGCATTCAATGGCGCCAATTTCGGCGGGCCGCACCGAGAAAGACTGCTTGCACCGACTGGGCCGTATGCGCTGACGCGACTGGCTTTGGCCACGGGTGGGACCTTTACTGCTCTAGAACGACCAGGGGACGCAGCCATTTTCGACACTGCGAGATTGAAAGAGTACCTGCCTGACTATCGAAGCGGCTTCGAGATATCTAGGGATATCGATAAGTACCCGTTGAGACGGGCAATCATTGAATCAGCAGCGTTGATGGGGGACATCGAATACTGGCCACCTAGGTTTGAATTCCCGTCTATCGGGAGCAAAGAATTTCCATATGCGCATTTCGTTCCATACATGGAGCCAACCAAGGCGATCGCAACGCTTGAGCATGACCTTTCCGAAGACATCACCAACCTACTTCCTGTCCAGCAAGCCATCGAAAAGGCCATCGCCATGTTGCTGTTACCCGACTACGTTGAGAACTATGGCAGTCAAGGAGTTTCGAATTCAAAACGCAGTTCGGCAAAGCCCGACGATGATGGGCTGAGGACGCCCGCCGCCTACGATGCAGAGACTTCTTCGCGATGGAGAGCATGGTACGGCTTGAATCTTGGCCGACTGTTGGCACACAGTGTTCGCATCAACGAGTATATGAATATTCGCCAGCGATTGAAGCAAGCGGACATACAAAATGAGATTCTGACTCGAGGAGTCAATCACTTTATTCTGGTGCAATCCGATCAACTCTACGGTGGGACCGATTCTGAAATGCGTTCGAAGATGGCCCGCAAGCTGCTTGAGCGAGTCATTTACGATCACCCAAAAACACCTTGGAGCCAATTGGCTAGCTGGGAATTGGAACGGCCTTTTGGAATGGATTGTCGCTATTCGATGATATCGCCCCCTCCTCCGCCACGACCGGTGACGTTTACCTTTGGCCCGATGCGACCGATGCCCCAGTCGACGGGCATGCGACCCTTCCCACCGCCCACCATTCCGCGGCTATAGACGGAGTGTCGCCTTTCGCTCAGCGAAAACTCGCGAGCCCGACGCGCCAAGAGATCGATTTCCAAGGGTGTCTTCGGCGGTGGCAATATGGCGGCTAGTGAAGTTGCGGTGGTTGCGAGGAAGCTGCGACGTGAAAAAGAAGAAAGTCTGTTGCTGCGATTCATCGTGGTTTAGATCGAAGTTGGTTTTCGATTTCGCTGCGATTGTGCCAGAGGTAGAGGATACGGGAACGCAATGGAGGATGTATTTCACCAGGGCTCTCTGGCACTCGAAAAAGAAGTTCGTTAGGTCGATTTTCGATCATGGCAATCAGTTTTCGCATGCCGTCTTCACCGAATTGCAATTCCGATGGGTTCGATAGCAATTGCTCCCAATCGAGTCTTGGCTCGGATTGAATTTTCGCAATTTTCCTGGCCTCTTCTTCGAGTTCCGCCGCCGAGTCAGCATCCACGTCACTGTTCCACATGTATCGCAACAAGCCCCCGATGGACTTCGAATTTGTGGCTGCCCGATGATTCAATTCGCGATTGACTTTGTCAGCGATTTCTTCGCGAGTGGCATGGCCGTAGGGGATGCTAGACGTGATGGCGTCGATAAGCTCGGACGGATTGAAATTGCCAGCTACCTTGGACAAAATCGCTTGCTGCATCACCACGCACTCGACTTCCGCGGACTGGCCAAGCTTGAGCAACCCGTGTATGGATGGAAAAACTCCTCCGACTTGAGCGCCAAAATCGTCGCACAGGAATTCAATCGCCGTCGCGTTTCTTGTGTACGGGAGCGACGAGAGCCACCACGACAGCCAGGGTACCCCCATCAAGATGGCGTATCCTAAGTAGCTGCCCAGTCCAACGCGTTGCACAACCAGGATACCAAGTAGAGAACCCAATGCTACGGTAACGACTCGAAACCGATCGATGATGAGATAGTACTTGTAGTAGTGTCCCAACTCGTGACCGATTAGATCCTGGATTTCGGCGGGCTCCATTTTGTGGAGGACTTGGCGATTCAGGTAGATACCATTGAGTGATTTGAATAGGCTTCCAACGCCCACATGCATCGCGCCAGCATTCAAGGAACGGCTGGCCACAATGTAAACTGGCAAGTCTTCGTCAGGCAATCGGAGGCTTGCCAGCGTCTCGCGAAAGAGGGTCTGTAGTCGGTATTTGTCGTATTGTCCAAATCGAGTGCTTTCCTTCAGATCTTGGATCCGCTTTTTTTTGGTCGCTAAATGAATCAGTACCGACGAAGCGAAGGGACATACCATGGCACCGATGGCGACCGTGGTTAGGATCGGTTCACGTAGGACCCATCCCCAGTCCACCATGACTGCAACGATGCCGATCAAGGCGATTTCCACCAACAGAAGTATCCAAGCAAAGCGGTTCGCCCGGTGCATTTGGTCGAGCAAGTCAGCGCGACGCGGGACCGAGAGTGCTTGGGCCATGCGATTGTCCGTGCTTTCGAATTAGATAGACGAGCTAAAGAGATAACTTAGGAAATTGATCGGTGCCTTACCACGTGTTTGGTAGTAGACTCTGCCTGGCCCTGTGTACCGGTTGATCAGGCCTTCGCCTGACATGATCGAGTCCCGAACGCTGTCCGTGGCTTTTACCAATTGATAGGTAACAGTGTCAGAGAATGCCACGGCGAAACGATTGTCCAGGAAGAATTTTTCCCCCTCCGCCAATTCCTTTACAATGATTGCTCCGTAGGTTTGGCAAAAGACGGTTCCACTGCCGCTTGCATGCAAAAGGAAGAGACCCTTTTTGGACATAACTCCTTTCATGCCCCCGTACTTGATTTGCAATTTGCATTCACCGATGTTGGCCAAGTAACTTCCGCGTGTTATGAAGAATCCGGTTTGGTCCGAAAGAGGAATCGCAAGGATGTCGCCTTGGACAGAAGGGGCGAGAGTCAGGACCTGTTCATCGCGTTTCGCCAGGAACTCAGCGGTGAACATACTCTCTCCACCCAGCAGATTTCGTGCCCCGCTTATCCAGGCGTTCCCCTTGCCGCGACGGCCAACCGAGGCCGAAAGTTGTAGCCCCGACGTCATCGATAGCATGCTGTCGGGTTGGGCCATCACCAAGTCCCCTTGATTCATGTGAATCTCAAGCACGGAAAAGACAGGACCATGCAAAACGGAGTATTCCATGAATCGAACTGACAGTGGGTTAAGCGAGGTCTAGTCTTCAACGCCCGGAGCAATGCGTTGCTTTAGAAAATAGCCGCCGATGGCAATGGCGCCGAGGATACCCAAGAAGATGAATAGTGCCACTAGTCGCGGAACGCCTAGCACTTCGGAGATGGTAGTGATGCAAATATCATAGATAACGACTCGAATGAACCAGCCAATTATGGAACCGAAACCACCTCCTCTGGCAGCCAGCATTGTAAAATGACTCATCAGCGTACTCCGATTATCGGTTGGGAAAAAAGAGACAAAAAGCATTGAATTCGGCAATGATACTAACTCATGGAGGTTAAATAATGAAGTCGAAGAACGAAAAATGTTCTTGAGAAAGCTGCAAAAGAAAACGGCCAGTTCTAACCCGTACAACGGGCTGGAAGCTCAATTCGTTTGAATTTGGGAATTCAATGGATTTCGCACGGATTCAGCTACGGAAGATTCTCATCTGCCATTCGCTATTCTAGACTTTTGCTGTCTATCGTGTCCGTTTTCGCTTCTGGGACACCTGTGTGTCATCGCAAGCTAGACAAATAGGCAAGCAGATCTGCAGTTTGTTGTGCGGTCAATTCACCACCTAAACCTGTTGGCATGATCGACTTTGTATCGAGCTTTCGCGACTCGATATCGGCTATGTCTATCGTAATCTTCTCGCCTTGTGCATTGATAAGTCTCAGCTGTTGTGCCGATTCCTCATCAAGCAGTCCGGTAATGACTTTGCCATCGGTCAACAATACGGTATGGCTCTGATATCTAGGTTCAATGATTCGGCTGGGATCGACGATCGATTCGAACAATTGCGAAGGTGATAATTTCGTCCCGATGTGCAACAAGTCGGGTCCAACTTGACCGCCACGCTGGCCAACTCGATGGCATTTGGCGCACTGCGATTTGTTGAGATCAAAAAACCAAGCTTCACCAGTTGCCGGGTTGCCGCTGAGATCCGCTATCTCCACGTAAGTCGCACCTGGTCCAAGTCGTCGCTGCCGGTCTCTTGCGGGTACGAAGGCTTCGAATAGACTGCTGATCATCGGATCAGGAACATGGGCCAATTTCGACAACACCTCTCCAGGCAGAGTTTGCTCCGCTAGCTCCGCACCGGAGGGGAGCGAGTCTTTGGTAATTGCGTTGGAACCAGCAAGATCGACCGCAAGCTTCATGGCCATTCGAAGTCGATCCTGCCGCATAGTCGAGTTAGCACCTGTGTTGGATCCTGCAACGGCAAATGATTCAAGAATCGCATTTGCCGCTCTTAGCATGTCATCACCTGAGCTAGTTTTTTGCGAAGCTTGCTGCTGTGACATGCGATTGATCCAGTCGCTTATTAGCTTGATGGCGGAAAAATCGACTTCGCGCGATCCAATATGCGGCATGCGTCCGGCAGAACTGGACGCCATTCGAAATAGCAACACGCTGCTGAGGCTATCGCCCGAAGCGATCAATTTCCCGTCCTTCAATCCGAGGTCGCCTTTGCTAGGTGCGATGTTGATCGCCTTTAGCGCCTGGTCGCTGTCCGTGATCTTGAGGGACAAATCGACAGCCGCGCCCGCCCCATTCTGATGGCAGTGCGCGCAATTGGCGTGCAAATAGGAGCGAGCCTTTAGATCCAACGGGGCATCGGCAGAAGCGCTCAAGGATCGCCGCACGCATTTGTCGGGTTCGATGAGGGTTCGTTGAGGATTTAGTGTTTCGACGTAGCCCTCACGCACAAGTGTTAGCCACTGAGATGCACTCCCCTTGGCAGGTTGGTGTAATTGTTCCGGTGCAAATGCCAACGTGGTTTCAGGCCAAGGATTGTGGCACTGCAGGCACTCTGTGCGACTATGCACTCGCCAACGTTGCCGGTTGGTACCTGGCAAGCTCAAATCCATTCCTGCCGCAGGAGCCAGTTCCGCATCGGTCTGATCTTCATTCCAGACATAGCTGTATCCTCGCCAAAGCCGGCCATCGAAATGCAACAACTGTGTCTCGATCTTGCGATCCGAATTTGGCTCGAAAACCTGGCTTTTCCCAGGAAAAAACAACGTTTTTGCAAGCACCGTACCACTTGGATAATGCAGGCGACTGTTGAACATGGCTATGGCCCCGACGGGTTGCGGCTCGTTGAATACCGTTACTTTTTGCAGATCCGGCAATGCCAAGAGATGTTTTCCGATGGCGCCGTCTTGCCATTGTGGCTGATTGATCGTGAACTCACGCACGCCGGGATTTGCTTCGAGCGCATGCGTATCACGGAAGAGCCCAGTTTGGCTGAGCCGTCGGGGGAAATCCTTCATGTGTGTCAACTCCATTTCATATTCCGGATTCTTCACCAACCGGAAAAGCGTAGTTGAGTTGAAGTGGTTGACGACCAAAGGCTCGCCATCTCGGTCCGGAGCAAAGGCTATAATGCGAAGCTGACCACTTGCAACTTCACGATGCTCGCTCGTTTCATCCAACGGTAAAGACCAAATGCGGCCGGTGACCCAATCACCGAAGAGGTACTGATTTTGAATTGCGGGGAGCTTGCTACCGCGATAAACAAATCCGCCGGTGATCGACGCCGCATCGGCATGCGAAATCGCAACCCGCGTTGGGAGAATCGGTCCTGGGCCGAGCGGTTGATCGGGTTGAATCAACTCGTGGCCTTCGCGCACACTCCAACCGTAGTTGCCGCCTCGCACGACACGATGAACCAACTCCCACTTCTCCCATCCAACATCGCCCAACCACAATTGCCCCGTCGGTGGATCGATTGAAATACGCCAGGGATTGCGAAATCCGAAAGCCCATACTTCACCACGAGCATGAGCGATGTCACGGAACGGATTATCGCTTGGGATTCTGTAGGGCTGTTCTGCCGTTGCTCCCCGGACATCGATTCGCAAAATACTCGACAGGAGGTCGCTGATGTCTTGCCCAGTCTTGAGTCGATCGGGAGGACTCGGATCGGTCGCATCGCCTGTGCTAAAAAGCAAGCAGCCAGACGAATCGAAGGCCATGTCACAGCCATTGTGCCCGCCTGCCAACCACGTGATGATCGGCAACTCGCTCTTCACATCGATTCGTGGCGGCATCTCTTCGGTAACACGGAACCGCGAAATGCGGCTGCCATCCGGCAAAGGCTGGCCGGTCTTGCTTGAAAGAACCATGCATAGGTAGACGTATCGATTACGTGCAAACTCTGGGTCGAAGGAGATCGAGAAGAGATTTTCGACCCCTCCACTGCGATCAGCATCGTAGGACTTAAGCGAGGCCTTGAGATCGATCGTTAGATCTGCAGCTTTAATCCCCGCATCGTGTGGGAAACTCCAGACCTTGCCGCCAAGTTCGCACACGAAATAGCGTCCCAAGTCGGCTTGCCAACGCACATGCATCGAGTCGTTAAATTTCAAGTTAGGAAAGGCAGGTTCAATGGCTAATGGCAATGGCGCGTCGGGCGAACCCTTGACACGTGATGTCGTCCATGCTGTTCGAGTGGAGGGGGCCGTGGATGGCGCAGAGTCTTGAGAAAAAAGCTGACTTGTCCCCAGCATCAAGAAACCGAAAACGAAGCCCACCAATTTTATTTGGGTTGGTTGAAGTTCGGCTGAAAGGACTCGCCTAGTCATAAAAATTAGTCCCAAAAAATGTTCAAACAGCTGCGAAGAGGCGCGGCGCGATCTGCATATATTAGCGTATACGAATATAATTGCCTGGGCCTTCGGCCCAGGAATTTGATCAACGATGATAATTATTGGCCCAACCGGAACGCTTTGAATCATTTTTGTCAGCTCGGATTTTGTCGCCTAGGCTGTGAATTTATTATTGTCGCCTTTCGCTCCGCGAAAGTGCGCCTCGTTAATACACTTTTGCGGAGCAAAAGGCGACAAAGTTATGCGCCTTGCGAATAAATTCACAGCCTATCCGACGAACTCCGTTTTGGCGTCAGCTAGTCTGAAGCTAGACTTGTTAGGACACCAAAACAAGGTTGAGGGGAGGCAAGCTCCTGCTCAACTTGAACAATTGTTGGAGAACACGCTTTACAGCGTTGCTCTATGGCCAAAAGCCATTGAATTACTTTGAACAAAGACCGAATAAAATGATGAAAAGACTGCTCACTTGTGTGTTTTGTCTGTTTGGATCGTTGATTCAATCGGATGCCCTCGGCCAGGAAAAAGGAGCTAGTCTGTTGGTGGAGGCAGAGAGCTTTGAACAGCACGGCGGCTGGTCGCTTGATACTCAATTCATCCGACAAATGGGTTCGCCCTATTTACTGGCGCATGGACTAGGAACGCCCGTTGTCGATGCGACTACCAAGGCTGTGTTTCCAGAAACGGGAACGTATCGTGTGTTTGTCCGAACCAAGGATTGGGTAGCGCGTTGGAACGCGCCTGGGCAACCTGGCAAATTCCAACTGCTGGTCAATGGTGCACCCTTGACGGAAACGTTTGGAACCAAGGGAGCCGAATGGAATTGGCAGGACGGTGGTACGGTTGAAATCAAAGACACAAACGCCACGGTTGCGATGCATGATCTGACCGGTTTCGATGGCCGATGCGATGCGATCGTTTTCACCAAGGGGACTCAGCCGCCACCGAACAGCAGCGATATTTTGCCAGCGTGGCGTCGCACTATGCTCGGACTCGCGGACAAGCCGACGTTGAAAAGCGGTTACGATTTGGTGGTGGTGGGTGGTGGCTACGCAGGGATGGGAGCGGCCATATCCGCCGCTCGCATGGGCTGCAAAGTGGCCTTGATCCAAGACCGACCAGTGCTGGGTGGCAACGGATCCAGCGAAGTCCGAGTTTGGGCGATGGGGCTCATACGGCGGGGAAAATACCCTCGCATCGGCGAGATCGTGGAGGAGTTTGCGGACAAAGCCAAAAAATCTCCAGGCACGTTCGAAGAATTTGGCGATGCTCAAAAGGAAGCCCTCGTTCGCTCCGAGCCGAACATCGAACTATTCTTGAATCAGCATGCGTTCCAAGTCGACATGGACCAGAGTCGCATCTCCGCCGTCTATGCTTTCGATACCAAGACAAGCCAGCACACCAAGTTCACGGGCAAGCTCTTTTGCGATGCGACGGGCCATGGGACGCTCGGGGCCTTGGCCCAAGCCGAATGGACCATGGCAGAGAAGGGCAGAATGGGAATGAGCAACATGTGGGCTTGGGACGAAGCAGACAAGACCGTCGAATACCCCAAGACACCATGGGCGCTCGATTTGAACATGAGTGATTTCCCTTATCCTGTCGATCATCATGGCCAATGGTTTTGGGAGAGTGGTTTCGACAAAGATGCCATCGGGGACGCAGAGGGCATTCGCGATTGGAACTTGCGAGCGGTCTTCGGGGCTTTCAATGCGATGAAGAATCGCGATGGAGCGGACAAACATGAGAACGCATTCTTGACCTGGGTAGCTTTTATTGGCGGACCGAGAGAATCGAGGCAGCTGCTCGGCGATCTGGTTCTTACACAAGAAGACATCGTCAGCAAAAAAGAATTTCCAGACGGTTGCGTGCCGAGCACCTGGAGTATCGATCTACACTATCCTAAAAAGCAGTACGCAGAAAAATTTCCTGATAATCCCTTCATTTCGATTGCTGAACATGATCGGCGGATCGACCGCGATTACGGATATCCAGTTCCATATCGATGCTTTTACTCACGTAACATCGAAAACATGTTCATGGCTGGTCGATGCATCAGTGTGAGTCACGAAGCCCTCGGAACCGTTCGAGTTATGAAGACCTGCGGCATGATGGGTGAAGTGGTCGGCAAAGCGGCTTCGATCTGCATCAACCGCGATTGCCCGCCTTCTGCCGTCTACGATCGCTACTGGACCGAGATGGACAAATTGCTGCAATTGCCGGGCAAGGCTTTTCGTGTGAAGACAGGCGATGCCATAACGATTCCTGCCGATTCGCTTCCACTAGCGGGTGCCTATGGGGTACCAACAGGTTTAGATCCGAGCACCCTACAGGGACTGGTAATCGACAACCGACAAGCGAAATCTGAGGGCAACTGGACGTCAGGCACAGGGCTTAAGGGTTATGTCGCCTATGACTATGTGTATGCTTCTGCGGATTCGGGGGCTACTTTGCAATTCGAATGGCAATCCGACAAAGACATGCGGGCCGAAATCCGATTGGCCTACCAACCGCACGAGAATCGAGGCAAGAGCGTGCCCGTCACGATTACGGCGGGAACAACCAAAAAGGAAGTTCGTATCAACATGAAAGAAAAGGCGGCGATTGACAATGCCTTTGTATCTTTGGGGGAATATAATTTAAAGGCTGGGGATGCAGTCTCCGTCCTCCTATCAACCGATCGTGCGGGCGGCATCGTGCACGCGGACGCTATTCAGATATTGCCAGCGAAATGAGGACCGTCGTTTTGTGGCTGAGCGAGGCCCTCGCTCTTTTCGATTCCAACGAGCGAAGGGCCTCGCTCGTCCACAAGTGTCGCTTTTCGCTCCTAGGCTGTAAATTTATTATTGTCGCCTTTCGCTCAGCGAAAGTGCGCCTCGTTAACACACTTTTGCGGAGCAAAAGGCGACAAAGTTCTGCGCCTTGCGAATAAATTCACAGCCTATCGGCAAAGTGCGTTAACGAGGCGCACTATTGCGAAGTGAAATGGAGGGATTGGGCGTGTTCTTGAAGTATTTTTGCCGATGGGGCGTGCACTTTATGCGTGTGGCGATGCTCTGCTGCATCTTGCTCGTCATGCATCTCCAACACGATCGTCTGTTGACGGCTGATCGAACAAGATCGCTTTCCAACGTCGAACTGAACCGTGTTCGCGAACTCTACCCTCAGGCGGCAGCGTGGGGCGAGTTGGAACGCCATGCTGGCCGACAGGTCCTAGCAAGCAGCGGTGAGTCGCTAGGATACGTCATTCAAACCGCTCCCGACAGCGAAAGATACCTGGGGTTTTCAGGTCCAACGAATCTGCTGATCGCATTCGACACTCGAGATCGCATTGTTGGTATCCTTCTGTTTACTAGTCGCGATACTCGCGATCACGTCGAGTTGATTCTTAAGAATCGGCACTTCTTTCAGTCCTGGGTCGGACTGTCTTGGGTAGAGGCCGCGTCCAGGCAGGATATCGACGGTGTTGCTGGAGCAACGCTCACAAGTTTGGCGATGGTCCAAGGAATTCAAAAGCGTTTGGGTGCGACGGAGGTTTCAACAAAATTCCCGAAACCGCTCAAACTGGTTGACGTCAAGAGATTCTTCCCGCTTGCGATTCGAATCGAGCCAAGCATTTCCAGTCAATCGCTTTGGCATGTTTATGATGACACTTCGGGAGAATGCGGTATGGTCCTCAGGACTTCACCTGTTGCGGACGAAATCATCGGCTATCAAGGCCCCACGGAAAGTCACATCGCGTTTGCACCGGATGGAACGATTGTCGGTATTGCGATCGCAGCCAGCTTTGACAACGAACCTTACGTCGGCTACGTGAAAGGAGACGTCGGATTTGAAAAGATATTGATGAAATACACTCTCAATCAGTGGAGCAAGCTAGATCTCAAGCAAGCCGGAATCGAAGGCGTATCAGGGGCGACGATGACGAGCATGGCTGTTGCACAAGGACTGGTGGCGGCAGCAGCAGAGTACGAGTCAGTGCAATCGGCAGCAAAATCGGTGCAAGGGGCGAACGTGGCCAGTCTGTGGCGCAACTTCAGTACAGTTTTTATTGTCGGGTTTGGATTGATCATTGGTCTAACTGGGCTTCGAGGAAAAAAAGGGATCCGTGTTACATTTCAGATCGTAGTCATCGTGTATCTTGGTCTGATCAATGGCGATCTAATGTCGATGGGAATGTTCGCAGGCTGGGCGCAAAGCGGCGTGCCCTGGCATAACGCGATCGGGCTGGTTGTGTTAGCGGTCGCCGCGATCATGTTGCCAATCGTTGCTCGCAGCAATGTTTACTGTTCGCATCTTTGTCCACACGGGGCGGTACAGCAATTGCTTCCCAGACGATGGAAGCAAAAGAAGCCGATGCCGCGCAACTTAGCGAGGTTGTTGCTTTGGATTCGGCCCGCCTTGATCGCCTGGGTTGTTTTGGTCAGTATGTTGCAATTGCCATTCAGCTTGGTGGATATCGAGCCGTTTGATGCTTATGCTTGGCGGTCGGCTGCTTGGCCAACCCTTTGCGTTGCCGTGATTGGGATAATCGCATCGCTGAGAGTCCCGATGGCGTATTGCCGATTCGGTTGTGGTACAGGCGCGATTTTTCAGTACTTACGAAGGCATTCTCGCAGCGATCGCATGACGCAAGCCGATGGTTTCGCGTTGGTATGCTTGGGGCTGGGATTGATCTTGTACTTGGTCTAATGAACAAGTGGCCGAGCGAGACTTGTGGCCGAGCGAATCCCACGCAAGCGTGGTAAAAAAAAAAAAAAAAAAATTGCCTAGCACAACAACAAAAACAAAAA
>JANMHA010000209.1:0-19524 GCA_031374925.1 Pirellula sp.
CAAACCCACGACGACCGTTCCCATTCTTTCCGAACTACCGCCAGATAAACAACGAAAAACGCATATCCAAATACGGGGCAACTACAAGGTCCAAGGCGATTTGGTATCCCCCGGCGTACCAAAAGCATTTCATCCTTGGACACCTGCAAACACGAGCGGTGGTCAGCCGAAAATGGACCGCTTGGAATTTGCAAAATGGCTCATGCAGCCAGACAATCCGCTGACTGCTCGGGTCATAGCCAATCGCTATTGGGAAACTTTTTTCGGCGTGGGCATCGTGCGAACGAGTGAAGAGTTTGGTTCCCAGGGCGATTTGCCGAGCAACCCTGAATTGCTGGATCATCTGGCGGCCGAGTTGATACGATATGGATGGGACACGAAACTCTTCATTCGCAACATCGTTTTGTCGGCTGCCTACCGGCAGCAATCTTCGGTATCGGCAAAACGCTACGAAGAAGATCCTGACAACGTTTATGTTTCGCGTGGCCCTCGCTTTCGAGTGTCGGCCGAACAGGTTCGGGATATGGCATTAGCCTCAGCCGGGCTGTTGTCTCAGCGACTATACGGTCCTCCAGCTCGCCCTCCTCAACCGTCTCTCGGCTTAACAGCAGCCTTCGGCAGCAAAACCGATTGGGAGACTAGCAAAGGTGAAGATCGTTTTCGACGCGGACTGTACACGCTTTGGCGTCGGTCGAACCCTTACCCATCCATGGCAACCTTCGATGCACCGAATCGTGAAGTTTGTGTTCTCAAGCGAGATCGTACCAATACACCGCTACAAGCCCTCGTTACCTTGAACGATCCGGCGTATGTTGAAGCAGCCCAAGGGCTAGCAAGACGAGTTGTTGTTTACGACTTGCCCGCAGGTTCCATCGAACAGCGCATAGAACGGGTCTTTGAATTGACCCTCTCACGTACCCCCATCACTCGAGAGACGGAAGCGATCACCAAACTTTATCACGAAACTCGAAATGGACTAGCAATCGAACGCGAGCGAGCAAACAGACTAGCAACCGAACCAATTGGCCCGTTGCCGACCGACGCAGATCCGGTTGAACTCGCAACCTGGACGACCATATGCAATGTTATTCTGAACCTCGATGAGTTTCTGATGACCCCTTAGATAATTTTCTATACATCGTTTGACTTCGAGCCGACGCGATGGTGCTTCGGCGCACCAGCCGTCGCCTGCGGCTCGAAGATAAACGACGACACCAACCGATCCGATCGAACCATGAACTCAGTTATCGAACAACAACTCGCGTTGCGAACACGACGGTACTTCTTAGGCCAAACGTCTACGGGCCTAGGTGCTTTAGCTTTATCTAACCTCATAGGCACATCGTCGTCGAATTCTGCTGTCGCGGTCGACTCCATCGCACGCAAAGTCGCCCACTTTGCACCCAAAGCGAAGCGAGTGATTTACCTACACATGACCGGTTCGCCACCCAATCTTGATCTATTCGACTACAAGCCCAAACTCATCGAACTCAATGGCCAAGATGCTCCCGACTCAGTCCTCAAAGGCAAGGAGTTTGCCTTCACCACCGGCGTTCCGAAACTCCTTGGTACTTCTCACAAATTCATTGCCTCCGGAAATTCTGGGGTGCTGCTATCGGATTGCTTGCCGCATTTGCAAGGGGTGGCTGATCATCTTTGCCTTGTTCACAGCATGCACACCGACCAGTTCAATCATGCGCCTGCCGAATTGTTGATTTATACCGGTTCACCTCGTAGCGGTCGGCCTTCGTTTGGTTCTTGGGTCTCGTACGGACTAGGGAGTGAAAACGAGAACTTGCCGGCATTCGTTGTCCTAATCAGCAGTGGTGTACAGCCAAACGGCGGTCGAAGTTCGTTCGGTAGCGGCTTCTTGCCCAGCGTATTCCAGGGGGTCCAATGTCGCTCGCAAGGGGACCCGGTTCTATTTGCCTCCGATCCTGCGGGCATGGATCGCAATCTTCGTCGCAAGACGTTGGACACACTCAGCCAACTCAATGCCATTCAAGCCGAGGAGCTTGGCCACCCAGAAACGCAAACACGCATATCGCAGTACGAACTCGCATTTCGGATGCAGACAAGTGTTCCCGACGTCATGGATATTTCCAAAGAAACGCAAGAGACCCTTGACGCCTATGGCGCGAAAGTCGGAGGCGCAAGCTTGGCCAATAATTGCCTTTTGGCCAGGCGACTGGTGGAGTCGGGTGTGCGGTACGTTCAGCTCTTCGACTGGGGCTGGGACTTCCATGGAACGGGGCCTGCGGAAGACATTCGCGATGGCCTAACCAAGAAATGCGAGACCATGGACAGACCGGTCGCAGCCTTGATCAAGGACTTGGAACAACGTGGCCTATTGAATGAAACGCTCATCATATGGGGTGGCGAATTTGGCCGTACACCTTTTCGCGAAGGCCGCACGGCTGTAGGAGCCCAGCTCGGTCGCGATCACTATCCAGATTGCTTTACGATGTTTATGGCTGGAGGCGGTGCAAAGGGAGGCTTCGATTACGGCAACACCGATGAGCTCGGTTTCTCCATCGTAGATAAGCCAGTGCATGTGCATGATTTGCAAGCGACATGGTTGCACTTGCTTGGGTTCGATCATACAAAACTAACGTATCGATTCCAAGGACGCGATTATCGGCTAACGGATGTTCATGGCAACGTAGTGCATGATCTGATTGCTTGATGGTTGGCCGCGTCGAGCGTATAGGTCGCTTAGGAGCGACGAAATAGGCCGCCCGTGCTCGTATTTCCAGAGCTGTCTTCTGATTTTTGTTCAACCCGATGGCGAATGAAATTCGCGTCATGAGCATGCGAGAGCGCAATGTCATAAGTAATCTCGCCGCGTTGGTACAAATCCAAAAGCACTTGGTCCATGGTTTGCATTTTGTTTTTGCGACCCGTCTGCATTTCGTTGTAAATCAAATGCACCTGTTTTTCTCGAATATGATTTTGGACAGCAGGTGTAGAAATACAGATTTCCGTGGCCAAGACCAAGCCTTTCCCAGCTGCCCGTGGCAACAATTTCTGGGCGACAATGGCTTGGATGCTGTTTGCGAGTTGAACCACGATGCTGTTTTGTTGTTCCGCTGGAAAAACGCTATAAATGCGCTGCAATGTTTGAACACAATCGGGCGTGTGAAGTGTCGCGATGACAAGGTGACCCGTTTCTGCGGCGATGAGCGCTGTTTCCATTGTTTCCAGGTCCCGCATTTCGCCGACGACAATGACATCAGGATCTTGTCGGAGGACATGTCGGAGCGCACTCTTGTATGTTTTCACATCCCCTAAAAGTTCCTGCTGAATGATAATGCTTCGATTGTTCTGATGTTCAAATTCGACAGGGTCCTCGATCGTAATAATTTTGGCTCGCCGAGTTTCATTTATCGTGTTGACAATAAAATTGAGCGTCGTTGTCTTTCCCATTCCGGTCGGACCGGTAATCAACACTAAGCCATCGGTCAGTCGGCAGAGGTCTTCCAAAGCCTCAGGTAAGCCGAGTTCTTTCGATGAGCGAACATGTGATTCGCTCAAACGAATGGAAAATTCGGGCGCACCGGCGTGCAAATAGACACTTATTCGAAAGCGCCCAATTCCCTCCAGTCGTTTCGAGAAGCATACCTGCCAATCGTTTTCGAATGTTTGCTTCTGAACTTCGTTCAAATGCGCATCGAAAATGCGCCGGAGATCTTCTTGGGTCAGCGGCGCTCCCTCAACGACACGAATTTCGCCATGGATCCGCAAGGCCGGTGCTATTCCGCAAACAAGGTGGACGTCGCTGGCACCCAGTTTCCGGGCCGAATTGAGAATCTTTTCTAGGGTGATCGCCATGCATTAGCTTCGTCGAAAGATACGTCTAAATAAACCTGCAATGTTCCACCCACCAGACCGAAGTTGGGTCAAACGCATATTTGCCTCATGATGATTTGGGCATAGTTCTGCGCATTGACGATAGCTTCGAATGGCCGCTGGAGTAAGCCCTAACTTTTCCTGGCACCAACCCATCAAGTACCATGCGTAGTATGAGTCTGCTTGTTTTTCCAGTACGATTCCAATTCGCTGCTGTGCCTTGGCATACTCTCGGTAGTGCAAATAAATCAACGCCGTTTCCAACGGCACGAGGCTGTCCGTAGACGCGATTTGGGCCTTGTCAAAGCAATAACGATCCGTCTTTTGTTTCTGAGCAACCATGAGTTCGCCTCGCACTTGCCACTGATATGCCGACTCACCTCGCATTCTCAGCGCACCATCAATGAGTGCATTGCTTTGTTTAAAATCACCGATACGGCATTCGGCCTGCGATTGAGCAGCGAGTAGGTCCGGGTTGTTTGGGAACAACTCCAACGCCTTTTTGCTCCAAGTGCTGGCCTGCGGGAATTCGCCTAACACGATCAACATCTGGACTTGTCCGACCCAAGCCAAAATCAACGACTTATCGAATTCCAACGAACGCGAGTAAAAACGAAGTGCATTTTCATGATTCCCACTGCGTCGCTGAGTATCGGCCATCGCCAACCAGTATCGTTCGTCTTTTTCGACATTCACCTGTTCAGGCGTTGAGTGTCCCGTCGAAATATCTTCGGCGTCATCAAACTCAAGCTTGTCAAATCTTGCCACTTCCACATCCTTCGCAGGTCGTTTTCTCGGTACACTCATCGCACCGAAACAGCCCTATCTTAATACAACTTCATTCGAAACAAAGGGTAAGACCTGAGCCAAACCGGTCCGCGAACCATATTGTTGGGCACGGTTCCGGTGGTTGGCCCCAATCTTGAAAGATTTTGCAAGTCAACGCCCTCGACCAAATCCTCTGGCAAAATGAATACGCTATTCGCTGGAACCAACAGATCAAAACTCTCAAACAGGTTCATCGTATTTCCTGGCTGCCAATCACAGACTTTGCCATCGACAAACAACTGTTTCTGTTTCCACGCGACGCGCTGGCCAGAGGTTGCCACCAACCGATTTACACGCATTCCCCGAAGTTCGACTTGGACTGCTGCATTCCCCCTTCGACCGGGGATTCGGCCTCCGGAAAGATCGTACACAACGACATCCCCTGGGCGAGATATGGCACCAGGTCGATACCAGATAACATCACCCGCCCGAAGTTCATCTGTATTCATGCCAAAACGGATCGGCACCGCAAAATTGCCAATCACCGAAAGTAGACAATAGTAAACGAGTCCGGTAAAGATCAGTACGAGAACAGTAGCACGTATGCGAACCGAAAACTCCTCGAATTGACGAAAAAACAAACCCACAACCGAGGCGACATGCAACCCAAACAGCAATCCCAACATAAAGGATCCTGTCGGCGTACCCGCCCAAAGTAGGGAGAGGAACAACAATAGAAGCCACGAATAGAACCACATCCATCCGCGTGGCTCGCCTCGGCGCCATTGGCTAAGCCCTCCAATGAGCAGTGATAGCCAGTCGACAAGCTTGCCATCGAATTGGACGCCGGTTTGTCGGTTGTGGAAAGCCTCGTGAATCGAATCGAGAATCCGATAACGAATCCTATTCAACGAGCGAGGAAGGAATTTAGGGATGGCACGCTGCGTAGCTGTTGCTCGCGGCGGATTTATGTCGATGTCGACAATGGTCAAAAAAGCTCGGCATCGAGCGCAATTCTTGCTACCGGGCATGTTCTCGAATTGACAACTTGGGCACTGCATTCAAGAGCTCACTTAGTGTCGCTGTCGCACATCAATTTGGCTCTGGCCATGCGTATCGGTTTCGTAGTACTCCTGTGTCAGCTTACGGGTCTCTTCTCTACCGATCAACTTGACAAGTGCTTCGGCTGCATCGATGCAACGCGTCCCTTTGATGCCAATAGTGCGGATGGTCACTTTACCAAACCGGTCTACCTCAATTTCAATTTCTTCGCGTGCCACTTCTTAATCTCCTATGTGTTCAGTTCTCAAGAATTTACGAATGCGGCTACCAGTTTCGGATACGAATTTTCACGGACTCGGATTCCGTCATGTGCTCATCCACAATGGTCATGTTTCGGTTCTTCAGTTCTGTTACGATTCGGTGATATGCGTACTGTTGCGTCACTTTCCCAAGCAACTCCTCACCCATCGATCGGAGCTTGGCTTTTGAAACATGGTCTCCCTCCATGCAGATTTGCAATCCGCCGCGCGCGTCGCGTCGAAAAGTGGCGCGAACGCCATCCTTTTCAACGACAATGACTTCGTCGGTACCAACGGATGCGTCGAGTACCTCGCTTTCCTCGATATCAATAATCTCCCTAGACTTAGTCGTTTGATTGTTGCCGTATGATGCGGCTTGTTGCACGACGGTGAAACCTGCAACACTGATTGCAGCCGACACTGCTGCGGTGATGGCCGGCCAACTGGCAATGATGATAGGGGTTACCACCAGGATGGTACTCATTGGAAACTCTCCGTTCTCTTCTTAAATGGACTGCACAAAATGGACTGCACAACGGGGAAACTACAACTCGATCTTTCGCCTCGAATGCTTATTTTCAATCGATTCGAGGGGCCTGGTTGCTGGCCGGGCGCGGCCTGTCGCCCAACCTCGTAGCCGCGTCAACTCTTCGCTCATTGTCTTTGACAGTGGGATCGTCTCACCCAAGGAGTTGACGATGATCTCCGTATTGAGCTCTAACTCACTACTGAACGCGTCGAACAACGAAGCGATCACAGCCTCCTCGATTTCTGCCCCATTGAAACCTTCCGAGAGTAGTGCCAACCGTTCGAGATCAAACAAGGTCGGATTCCGCTCTCGCTTGGCAATGTGAATGCGAAAAATCTCACGACGCTCGTCGAGGTTGGGTAGATCCACAAAGAAAATCTCGTCCAACCTACCTTTTCGAAGTAGTTCCGGCGGCAACTTGCTGATATCGTTCGCGGTCGCGATAACAAAGACGGGTGACTTTTTCTCCGAAAGCCAAGTCAATAGCGTTCCAAACACGCGTGACGACGTTCCCCCATCGCTCCCGCCAGAACTCGTTGCTCCCGCCAGAGCCTTATCTATTTCATCGATCCACAATACGGCGGGCGCAACGCTTTCGGCAACTTGGATCGCGCGTCGAATGTTCTCCTCGCTCGAACCAACCAAGCTGCTGAACATCCGTCCAAGGTCGAACCGCAGTAACGGCAAATGCCACAGGCTCGCAGCGGCTTTTGCGCACAGGCTTTTTCCGCACCCCTGAACCCCTAGCAATAGCACGCCACGCGGAGGTGGGAGTCCGAATTGCTTGGCTTTGTCCGTAAACGCAACGGATCGTTTGATCATCCAACTCTTCAAGTTATCAAGGCCCGCAACGTCCGTAATCTTTTCTTCTGCCTCGTAGTATTCGAGCAGCCCATCTTTGCGAATGATCTGCCGCTTTTCACTGAAGACTATGTTGATGTCTTCCGCCGTCAAGCGATTGTCCGTCACAAGCGTTTTTGCGAACACGTTCTCTGCTTCCTTAAGCGTCAAGCCCCGAGCCGCATTCAACAACCGCTCTCGCGATTCCTTATCAAGATCGATCGTCACCTTGGGATTGTCTTTGACTTCTTCGATAATCCGTTCAAGCAATTTGTCAAAGTCTCGTGTTTCCGGCAACCCGAATTCCATCAAGGTGATGTCCTTGGTGAGCTCCGGAGCAATCTTAATCGTCGAGGATGTTATGACGATCGTCTTGTACGTGTCTCGCAGCTGGAACGCGACGTCGCGCAGTTTCCGAATCACAGTCAGATTGCATCGTTCATCACATGTGAACCTGTGAAAATCCTTGAAAAGATAAATGGCTGGCTCCACGTGCTGGATGACTGCGTCGAGTGCACAAAGCGGATCGGTCGTGCTACCCGAGCCAGTCTTTCCTTGCCGTGTCTCGCTTCCAGACTGGACCAAGCCCTGCGTCACTGTCCAAACGAAAAGGTGCTTCTTCCTCGCTGTTGCGATCTGCCTCAAACACTGTTCGACTCGCTCTTCCTCCCATGTCGAAACATAAATGATCGGGTAGCGTGCACGGATGAGAATATCCAGCTCCTGCTTTGCTTGATGCGTTCGACTGCGATTCGGAGATGGGCCCGCCGAATCGGACTTAACCAACGACGCATTCGCGATTTCCGCGACGACTGGTTGCACTTTTTTTGGCGGAGGGTTATTCACTTCGGTAGTTCTTGTTGGGAGCCATGGTCGATTTGAGTTTGCGATGCGGAATCCAATGCGCTTTTGAGTCTCGAGGCAAGGACTCCGTCCGAGGTGCATTGAATACCCTCGAGGATTTGCAAGACCTCCAGCGACGCGCCGAAGATGAATATTCGTCCGTCTGGCAACAGCTCCAAATCGGTAATATTCGTTTCGTCGTCTGCATCCATAACGTACTCACATTATCCAAGGGACCATTTCGCTACACAAGGTTTAGTCTATTATCTTTCGCCAGCTTCCTAGCCTCATTCGCGACTTTTGAGGAAATAATTGCATTTAGCTGTGGATCCTTTGAGGCTTGCCAACGGGGCGTATAACCATCTCGCAAGCTGAATTTAACGTTGGGCATATGGTCCGCGATCCACGCTACGATCGGTCGATAACAGCAGTCAAAATGACCTGGGAGAAGCAGATGCCGCACAATCAACTGCCCAATTCCCTCAGCAAACAGCAGGTTTCGCGTAACGACACTCAAGTAGTTTGGTACGCTGGCTATCCTCTTCGCACAATCGTCATTTCCAAACTTAAGGTCCGCAACAAACGTCTTCACGACTCCATCCAACAATTCCAAAGCGCTCGTCGTCCCATAAAAGTCGGACTTCCAAACGATGTCAGGAAGATCCGGTACAGACGACATTGCGGCCAGGATGCCGGGAATATGAATCGTCGGTTCACCCCCCACCCATTGCAAATTGCGGCTTCCCTTGGATCTCCCCCATGCAATGGCTTTGGTCAAAAAATCCGGCGTCAACAACGTACCAAGCCGCGGGTTAAGGGCATTCTCTTCCGCAATGCAAAATTTGCATCTCAAATCGCAACCCGATGTGTAGAACAAGTGCGATGGAACCAACTCCGGTTCCTCTCCATGCTCAACGCGATGGCGGAACACCCGAACTTCGGTCAGAGCATGGCACTTGCCCTGGACACCACGCGTTCGATCGACCCCGCAACGGTGTTCGCACAACTGGCAATTCGCAAGTTGTTCTCTGGCTAGGCGAAGTCTGGCGTCGGTCATAGGCAGCATTTCGAAAGTTTTTTTCATCCGGCAGTGCGACACCACTCTCTCATTCATACTAACCCATTCCCATCGCACTGTCAGCTCATTTCGCCTTGAACACGACAAAGTTTACGCCAGATGCAATCGAGCCCAGGGTGGCAAATGATTGTTTAGGCGATTGCTAAGAACCTTGCACCAACCAAGCGATCTTCCATTCCAGGTTGCAACTGCCCAACCACTGAGGCCTCGCGAGCTAGAGGCTTCAACTGACGGCGTCAGTGCAACCGAAGCTCCACCTGCAAAAAGTTTGGCTTGATTCGAACCTAACTCCAAGCGGCGGTGCGGCATGAAAACCTCATTACCTAACAGCGCCAGCCCTTGCGTTGGAACAAAATGATTGCCGGTCTCGATCAGGACTGCCATTGGCTCCATTGCTACGACTGTGTGTCTTTCAATTGCATCCCGTACACCCGCTGTCATGCATTGCGCAAAACCTCTTTCCCATTCTGTCGTCACTTGGGAGAACTCCCCTAATTCACCGAGCATCTCTTGAACACTCTTTTGTTTCTCAAGCTCCGTTTTTTGCTTCGTTTTTCCTGCCGACAACTCACGATGCTTGCCGAAACGAGACCTAAACGCAACGGGCTCAAAATCGATCTCTTTCACTAGTCGAAGCCCCGCAGCAAAACCACCTGCACAGCGGTCGCGATGTGGCCAAAGTCGATAGCAACCCGCTTGTAGGGAAGAACGCCATGGTTCAAGTGGTTTTGGTTCGATCGGTTCCCATGCATCGGGAAACTGCTCAATCAGCCATTGGATTTGCGATTCATTTTCTTCAATTGCAAACGTACATGTTGAATAGACCAAGCGGCCACCAGGTTTGAGCAATCGTATAGCCGACTGAAGAATGCGCTGTTGACGCAGGGCACAATGTTCAATTTGATTCTCGGAAAATGCGTTGTCATCACGTTTATTTCGTCCGACGAGCGTCTGGCCGCTACAAGGTGCATCGACCAACACCGCATCAAACGCTTGCGGCATCTGACTCGCCAAGTCGTCTGGGTCGTACGAGGACACGGCAAAACAAGGATTGCCTGTCTTGGCCAAAGAGTAACGTAGAATGTCGACGCGAGATCGAATGCTCTCGTTCGCCAACAAGAATCCACTCGGCCCCAAACGCTCCGCGATTGCCGATGCCTTGCCACCCGGGGAGGCACATAGATCGCATATCGTGTCGGTGACACCTGGATCGAGCAATTCGAGCGGAAGCAACGAGGCTGCATCCTGGATATAATAGTCGGCCGTCGCGTAGTTGAGAAAGGATGCAGGTCGCTGATTGGAGTCGACTAAAAAACGTCCCCATGTATACCAAGGGACCTCGCTTACGGTAAACGGCAATTCCGTTTCCAAGCGGTTGACATGGAGTCGAATACACCGATCGCTAAAAGTCGTTATCGCTTTTTGAAACGACTCGTACTCACTCGCATCTAATAGCGGATTCAAATTCAGATTCATAGGCTACGATCGAATCAACTGGGACGCACGAACTCGCAGCACTGGGCATCGCGGCAATGCATCCAAAAACGTTTGGCCATAGGCTTTGGATGTCAAGCGAGGGTCCGTCACCACCACGATTCCTGAATCCGTTGCCGTCCGGATCAAACGGCCAAAGCCTTGTTTGAACTTGATTACCGCCTCCGGCAATTGATAGTCTTGGAAAGGATTGCCGCCGGCTTTTCGAATCGCTTCCAATCTAGCTTCTAACAATGGATGGTCAGGAACGCTGAACGGCAGTTTACTGATAACAACCAGCCGTAGCGCATCCCCAGGCACATCGACTCCCTGCCAAAAACTCTCAGCACCGAACAATACTCCACGCGGGTTTTGCTTGAATGCTTGAAGCAATTGATTTCGTGGAACGCCGTCTGCTTGCGAGTAGATAGCCAGATTGTTTTCATTCATCCAAGGAGTCAGTGCCGTACAAGTTTTCCTCAGCATGTCGTAACTCGTGAACAATACGAAAGCATGTCCGTCGCTCTGACTGACAAAGTGTTTGAGTACAGGAATGATGGCCTGTTCGTACTTGATCTTTTCCAGTGATGGGTCGGCGATTTCGGTGATCAAGTGCACTTCGGCGAGCTTGGGATAATCAAAGGGACTTCCAACTTGCAACGTTTTTGCTCCGACTGCACCGATGCGTCCTTGGAAAAAAGCGAAGCCCTTACCCTTGCTCTGGCCGGTAGCGACTGTCGCGCTGGTCATGATGACACTTTTAACTTTACGAAACAACTGGTTGCGCAAGTGGGTACCAATGTCGAGCGGACTGCTGCGCATCGTGATCCGAACAGTGCTGCGAGACTGGACATTCTTCGTCTGGTGCTCAAGCCAATAGACCGAGTCTTCCACTTTTTGCTGGAGCCATTGGTCGATACTGGCCGCGAGTGAACTCAAGCGTTGGCTGGCGGACATCATTTCAAGACGGCTGTTGGCATCTTTAAGGTCTTGACCGTATCGCTCGAGTTGCTCGGATAGTGATTGAAGCCGTTCTCCCAAAACGGACTCGATTGCCAGAGGAGCTCGGACACGTCCGTTTGTTTTTTCTTGACCAGCTTGCCAGCCTGCCAAGTCGGCTGTGAGGTCGTCGAGCGCTTCCATACAGCGATAGGTATCCTGCGTTAGTTGTTTGAGCCCGAGCGCCACCAGGATCCCCTTTTCGGTTCTCGGATTGTAGAGTTTTCGAAGCGTGTAATCGATCTGGGAGTTGCTGATCTGAAGACCCAAGTGATCGCCTGCGACCGCTTCGATGGTATGGCATTCGTCGAAGATGACGGAATCGTACTTTGGCAAGATGCCGCCGCCCTGCGCTTTCAAGGCCAAGTCACTAAAAAAGAGGGCATGATTGACGACCAGGATTTGCGAGTTCTGGACACGGCGTCTGGCCGCATAGTAGAAACAGGAGTCATGGTGTTTGCATTTTCGTCCCATGCAGTTTCCAGAATCGCTTGCCACCTCATCCCAAACGTTTCCCGGCGGCCGAAAAGCCATGCTGCTGAGCGAACCGTCGTTGGTGGACCGCGCCCAGTCTTGGACCGCGTTGAGGTGTTCGTGATCTTGTTCATTGCTCCATAGACTGACAGATCGGCTAACCGCCAGTTCCAAACGTCGCTTGGACAAATAATTACCACGGCCTTTGACTAGAACGCTGGTGAACTCGCGAGGAATGACGGCTTTGAGCAGTGGCAAGTCCTTGGAGATGAGTTGTTCTTGGAGACTGATCGTATGCGTGCTGACGATGATTCGCTTGACAGTATCTTCCTCGTCGTCTTCACCGTCGCCACTCGCTTTTCGCTTATCTTTTGTTGGCTCGGCAGGCTTCGCATTGCCTGCCATTGCGTTTTCCGCGGACGTCGCATGCAGGATAGCCGGGACAAGGTATCCAAAGCTCTTGCCCACGCCGGTACCTGCTTCGACAATCAAATGATTGCGATTGCGCAACGCCTCTCCGACGGCTTCGGCCATGGCAATCTGTTCGTTGCGATGTTCGTAGTTTTTGATGCGCCGCGAAATGCTGCCAGTCGGGCCCAAGATCGCGTTAATATCCAACTCGCCCATCAACCCATGTTTCCTACAAAAAGAAGTGGGATAGGCTTCCAGCCTGTCATCGCAACGAAAGCCTAGCAGCCAATCCCACGGAATCGTTCACCCATTGTAGGGCATCGAGGGGAGCTTTGGCACGGCATCAATTCAGTCCTCGTCAGGAAAGTACCGTTCGAGACTGCTTTTGGGTGTGTAAGCTGTTGGTCTCGGGGAATCGCTACGAAATGATTAATGGTGTTACATTTTCCAACAACTGCAAACTCATGAGCAAGTGTGGGCACGCTTTCCGCAATTCGTTTTGTTTCGAACGGCAATTTGCTACTCCAATATCGACGTCAAATCATCAAGCCACTTCTTTGCTGTTGCCTCGCTATGATCCCATTGGATCGACATCTGTCTCAGTGATTTGCGCAGAATTTTCGAAAACCAACTGAGTTGCAGCTTTGCGGCTTGTCTTAACCTTGGAATCACAAAATCGCTCTTAAGGCAAGCCAAAGCTAGTATTGAGGTTTCGGCAATTGCGGAGTTTTGACCTGGAATAAGCACGTCTCGATCGATGAATTTGATAGCCAATTCATTGATCCTATTCGCCAAAAGAGGATCGCAAATCTGTTTGGCGGGGTGCACCGAAAAAACCGTCTTAATTGCCTGCAATCCAACTAGTCGAGTATCGACTGTTCCCGTGTTATCAAGCAATGGACGAAGATTTGCGACTTTATCTTCCGGCATTAACGATGCGACGCGATGGAGTGCACTGAACACAACTTTTTCAAAAGTTGCTTCTTTACGATTTCTAAATTCGCAGGCTATGCCAAGTAAGCGTGTCCAAACTAAGTCTTGATCGGCTTGGCATTGAAAACGCAGCTCCTCTGTGGCGTAAACGATGTAAGGAATCCACTTTTCGTCCAAAGAGGCTTGGCGAAGGAGCTCTAGGGTCTGTTGGGTCGCAAACTCCGGGTCCGTTTGGATAAGCTCGATCAAAGCAGTCGCTCGTTCCGTCACTTGCTGGTTCAAATCAAGAAAAACCGAGCGAGCTGGAGGTGCTTCTTTAGCCGTTAAAACCGCATCTCTGATGGCACTTTCGGAAATCCCCCCGATTGGGAATGGACCTCGCATGTAGAGTACAGTTTCTTGCATCGTCATTTTCGTCAAAAGTCGTTTTTTTTTGGAGGACAGAAGATGGTTCCCAGGGATGCAGTAGTAAACGCCACTGAATCGGTCCATACCAAAATCGTTTTCAAACGCATGGCAAAGCTTCGGCATCCAATTGCTGGATTGAATAGCTAATAAGTATAGCTGACACTAATTGTTGGTCAATTTGTGCGAAAATCCTTCAGTTTGTCAAAACCCCCTGAATAACCCACCAAAATTCGGTACCTTTCTCGGCTGTATTGTTGGCTAGCTTGATGTTTCCAAACGGCTAGTACCTGCCTTGGGAATAAAGAACAGAAACCAAACCGTTCCTAACGCTGCCGACCCTATCGATGCGATTAGGACAGTGATCTGCGAGATATTGATGATCGCTTGATCCTCGAACGCAAGCAGCGAGACAAAAATGGACATCGTAAAGCCTATCCCAGCCAATAGGCCGGCGCCAAACAAATGACTCCAACTCAATTCGTCCGCGAGTCGCCCTATTTTAAGCGCGATCGCCAGTCCACAGAACGCAAGAATCCCAAGCGGCTTACCAACGACCAACCCCAAAAAAATCCCAATCGAATTGGGTTGCATGAGCTCTCGATACCATTCACCCCCAATAGGAATGCAGGTGTTGACCAATGCGAAAATCGGCAATATTCCCAAAGCGACGGGGAAGTGAAGCCGATGTTGAAGCCGGTGCGATACGCACTCGTGGATTTCCTTGGAAAAAGGGATGGCAAATGCCAGGAGCACGCCCCCAATCGTGGCGTGTACGCCTGAATGCAAAAGACACCACCACATACCGGCTCCGCCGATCAAGTAGGGCCGTTGCCATAGGAATGCCGGCCCCGCGTTGTGTGGGAGTACCGGAATTGAATGCGAAGTGGATCGCGGCTGGTACGATCATCCCACCCACAGCGGCGAATACAGGCAACGCCGCATTGCGCCATGACGAAAGTTCGCCTTCGTAAATCTCTCGTTCTAATTCCAGTCCGATCATCAAAAAGAAAACGAACATCAAACCGTCATTCACCCAATGCTCTACAGAGAGTCCAAAAAACTTTTGGTGAAAAAAGTGGATCAACGACTCTCCAACGATCGAGTTCGCTAAGAATAGCGAAACGATGGTCACTACGATAAGAACGAGCCCCCCAGACTTTTCGCTCGCAAAAAACTCCTTGAAAAGCTTGGTACGTAACATGTCTTTGCAACGACTTTGACTATTCGCGAATGAGACGATTTGCAGTTCAAACAGCGTTGGATTTTAGCACACGAATTCAATTCATCGACGCCAAAAACGACATTCCTCTGGCCGAGACTGAATAGGAGTCTGCCATCATTTGTTTCGCTCAATCCGATAGTCTATAATACAAGGAAGAAAGATTCATTATGCCACTACTAGATCATTTTCGACCGCCAATTCTCAATAAGGGTTCCTGGGAAGGTTTCCACGGAATGTGGCCAGCGCTGATGGTCATTGAAATCTGCAAATCCCTGCCTGAACAATACACGGCTGAGCCTCGAGTTCACCTGGGTAAGAATTTTGAAGTGGATGTCTGTACGTTTGATGTAAAAGGATTTCCAAACGATGCAGCGACCGGCAGCGGTGGTTTGGCTTTGGCAATGGCTTCGTGGGCGCCGCCGGAACCCACACTTGCCATGGACCTCGACCCAACGGAACTGTATGAATACGAAGTGTTGATCTTCGACCAACAACGCGGCCGCGAACTAGTGGCAGCGATCGAAATCGTCAGTCCGGCTAACAAAGACCGTCCCGAGACCCGGCTGGCGTTTGTTTCTAAATGTGCTGCGCTGCTTCAAAAGCAAATTTGCGTGTCGATTGTCGATCTAGTCACCGTAAAGCAATTCAATTTGTATTGTGAACTGCTTGAAGTTTTCGGTCAGACCGATCCCTCGTTTTCGCCGAATTCACAGTCAACGTACGCTGTCACTTGCCGTAGTCACCAACTCGCAACGCACTCACGATTTGAGACTTGGGCCTATCCAATGGTTATCGGTCAAGTGCTGCCCACGTTGCCGATCTGGTTAGATAACGATTTTGCAATTTCGCTGGATCTCGAAGCGTCGTATCAACAGACTTGTCGGATTTTGCGTTTGGTGTGACACCTGCAGCCACTCGCCTAGACTCGGCGGCCAGGACGGTAGCCTGTGTTTGGCTTCTTGCCGCCGTCCTTCGAAACACCGCGTTGCTGTTTCTTAGGGCTCTTCCGACGCTGTGCTTCAACTGTCTTTTCGGAGACGGACTCAGAGCTAGCCTCCGCCGGTTGATTCGGATCCGCTGGCCGCGCGCTCGGATTCGGAATCGTATGGACGTACTCGCCGCGAAATCGCTTGTTCGCGTCTTCACGACGACGCTCCATGGCTTCCTTGGGTGGTCTTGACGGGATCAAACAATCGCAGCCTTCGCCAATGAGGTCATTGCGATTTACCGATCGCAGCGCGTCCCGAACTTCAAAGTAGTTTTCTGGTTTAAAAAACTGCATCAAAGCCCGTTGCGACTTGCGATCACGCAGCGCTTTGGCGATGAAGACCGGCTTGAGCGTGAACGGGTCGAGCCCGGTGTAATACATGCTGGTCGCAATATCGAGCGGTGCCGGAATGAAGTCCTGCACTTGATCGGGCTTGTAACCGTTGCGTTTCAAAAACACCGCGAGTTCGATCATCGACTCGATCGAGCTGCCTGGATGCGACGCGATGAAATAGGGTACGAGATACTGCTTTTTGCCAGCGTCCTCGGATGCCTTTTTGAACTGCTCCGTGAAGAACTCGAAGTCATCATTGGCAGGCTTGCGCATCTTGAAAAGGACGTCTGCGTCGACGTGTTCTGGAGCCACTTTCAAATGGCCGCCCACATGGTGTTCGGTCAGCTCTCGAATGTACTCGGGCGATTGTCTTGCTAGATCCATCCGAACACCACTAGCCACAAGAACCTTCTTGATACCAGGAATTTCGCGGGACTCACGCATCAGCTCAATGACAGGTGTATGGTCTACTCCGAGGAGTTTACAAATCTTCGGATGCACACAGGATTGCCGTCGGCACTTGGCTTCGACATCCGGCTTTGTGCATCGCATATGGTACATGTTGGCCGTTGGTCCGCCGATGTCACTGACGATCCCTTTAAAATCTTTGTCTTCGGTCATCGTTTTGATCTCGTTCAAGACCGATTCCTTCGAACGAGACTGGATGATCCGCCCTTGGTGAGCTGTGATCGAACAGAATGTGCAACCGCCGAAACAGCCACGCATGATCGTGACTGAGTTCTTGATCATGCTGAACGATGGAATCGGCTCAGTGTAACTTGGGTGAGCTCGCCGCGTGTACGGCAAGCCATAGATCCGATCCATCGCTTCTTCGCTGAGCGGCAACTGCGGAACGTTGCAAACAATGGTTTGCGTACCGTGACGTTGCATCAACTTCTTTGCGTTGAGTGGATTCGTTTCGTTGTGGATGGTGCGCGTGGCTTTGGAGAAAGCGATCTTATCTGCAACAACCTCTTCGTAGGATGGCAGTTCGATCGCATCGGTCGGCGGTGGTTCGGATGCGCCCAACGCATACGCAACACCTCGCATGTTTCGCAAATCCTTGACGGTCTCGCCGGCTTCGAGTCGGCGGCACATTTCGACAATGGAATTTTCACCCATGCCGAATGCTACAAGATCTGCTTTGCTATCGAGTAAGATGCTGCGTCGAACTTTGTCGCTCCAAAAGTCGTAGTGGGCCAAACGTCGAAGCGAGGCTTCGACCCCACCTGCGATAACGGGTACTCCTTTGTAGGCTTCGCGGGCTCGTTGGCAGTATGCTAGCGTTGCCCGATCTGGCCTGAGTCCTATCTTGCCGCCGGGCGAATATGCGTCATCGTTTCGGACCTTTTTGTTGGCGGTGTAGTGGTTGATCATGCTGTCCATGTTGCCAGCACTGATGCCAAAAAATAGCCTAGGTCGTCCGAAACGCTTCCAAGGTTCGCACGATTGCCAGTCCGGTTGGCTTACGATTCCGACACGATAGCCAGCTGCTTCTAGCACGCGTCCTAGGATGGACATGGCAAAACTTGGATGATCGATGTAAGCGTCACCCGTTACAAAAACCACGTCCAGCTCGTCCCAGCCGCGGGCTTTGGCCTCCTCCATCGACATTGGCAGCGGGATGCGGGCGAGAGGTCCGTGAGGTTGCCGCTCGCCGAGGTTGTCCAAGTACCGACTAACAACGTTTCCGTTTTTTCCTGTGCTGGTTCCGCAGGTGCCATTGTCCGCCGTTAACGGTTTGGCCGCAGCGTCGAGGATCGGTAACGAAATGGACATATTATTTAGCCAAGAGCAAGAACCGTTGATTTATTAAGTTCACTGATGCCATTGTAGGCAAGTTTTTGGTTTGGCCAGCGGTTTTTCTTTGTTATTGATGAGGTTTCCGACCGCTTGTATACTCGTCCGCTCTCTTAACTGGGCGCACGGCATCGCTAGGATGTTGCATGCAGCCGACTATTTGGCGTCTTAGGATTCCAGATCGGTGTTTTACAGGTTCCTTTTACTTTTGGTGGAGAACACAAGCGGTGACAATTCGAATCGCAATTAACGGGTTTGGTCGTATCGGACGATTGACGTTCCGCAACTTAATGAGCCGTTCGAGCGAGTTCGAGGTTGTAGCAGTGAACGACTTGACCGATAACGCCATGCTAGCGACCTTACTTAAGTACGATAGCATCCATGGTCGTTACGACGGGACCGTCAGTTACGACGACAAGCATCTGATTGTCAACGGAAAGAAGATCCATGCACTTGCAGAAAAAGATCCTTCGAAGTTGCCTTGGGCCGATCTCAAAGTGGATATCGTCATTGAAAGCACGGGCTTTTTCACCGGACGCGCGAAAGACGGTAAGCCTGGTTACGACTCGCACTTGACAGCTGGAGCCAAGAAGGTTGTGCTAAGTGCGCCAGCCAAAGACGGCGCGGACCTAACCTGTGTTCTCGGTGTCAACGACGACAAACTCACCGCAGATCTCAAATGCATTTCGAACGCTTCTTGCACCACCAACTGCTTGGCTCCTATCGCCAAAGTACTCAACGAGACCTTCGGTATCGAATCGGGTTTGATGACAACCGTTCACGCATACACCAATGACCAAAAGGTTCAGGATTTGCCTCACGCCGATCCGTATCGCGCCCGAGCTGCAGCCTTGAACATTATCCCAACCACCACCGGGGCAGCATCGGCAGTGGGTTTGGTTATTCCTGAACTCAAGGGTAAGCTGACCGGAATCGCCATGCGAGTTCCTGTGGCAACTGGCTCCGTGGTCGACTTGACGGTGAACCTCAAGCGGGAAACAACCGTGGCCGAGATCAATGCGGCCATGAAACTCGCAGCCGAAGGGCCGCTCAAGGGGATTCTGTGCTACACCGAAGACCCAATCGTTTCCAGCGACATCATCGACGACCCCCACAGCAGCATTTTCGCTGCCGACTTTACCCAAGTCCTAGGGGACAAGGGCAAGTTGGTGAAGGTGGTTTCGTGGTACGACAACGAATGGGGTTATAGCTGCCGAACAGCCGACCTGTGCGCACTGTTGGGCAAGTTCTTGTAAGCAACTTTTTAGCCCCGAA
>JANMHA010000222.1:0-6894 GCA_031374925.1 Pirellula sp.
GAATCCTGCCAGAACACTCGAATCGCTTCCACCTTCATATTCGCCAGTTCTCGCAATGTAGTTATTGGTGCCGATCCATATTTGGCCATCAGCAACTACAGGATCACCGAACGCAAGCGAACCTAGTTGTGCCGTCCAAACAATATTGCGTGAGACCTCCCACTTACCCGTTTTGTTATCAAATTTACCGATATCCCAGTCCGTCGGCGGGTTCTTTTCCAGACTAACCGCATTGTGCATAACGTCGCGGCCAAGCATCGGCCAGTCGTCCGCAACAGCAAAGTCCACAATAGTCGCACATATCGAAGCGACGGGCATTACCGCATTGCGGACTCGAACGATCCAGTGACGTTCCATACTAGGCCTCCAGTTTTTTTGATTAGCGAAAGTGACTTAGATAAAAAAGGCATTTCCGTCATACGATGCGACACGTGAAGGGTCGGTATAATCGGAAATAGCTAATTCTTGCTTCCATCGCTGGATAGCCTTTTCAATGGAAGCTTGTAGACATGGATCGAATGGCGTTCTCCAGTCCCAGATTGCTCCTCGATTGTTTTATCAGGCTCAAGGCCTGGGAACTTAAACTGATGAGAAACGACAATCGCTCCTGGATGCATGTTCTCAATCTGCTTTTTAAGTTGATCCATTACTTCCGGGTAAAGATAGATCGCCAGGACGTCGACATCCGTGAGGTCGGCTTTGAACATGTCCGACGCCTCAATACTTGCCAAATCTGTGATTTTAGCTTCAGCGATCTTTGTTCTTGAGATTGCGACAAGCTCTTTTTCGATCTCATAGCCGACCGATCTCGCGCCAAATTGCTTCGCTGCTGTCACGACGATTCGACCGTCACCGCTGCCCAGGTCAACAAGCTTCTGTCCCTTCATCAGTTTTGCTTCGGCTAGCATTCGCGTTACCACCTCTTGTGGCTTTGGCAAATAGACTGGCACTGGAAGAAGTCGATCTGCAACGCTGGAGTCGAGTTTGGGAGCGATATGAGTTACTCGTTTCGGCTCCGTTGTCGTACCTAACGCATTGGCCGAGACGCCGAAACAATACAATCGGTCATCATCCCGAAGGTACAGTCTACCGTTCGCTACGACCGGCATCGTTACTCCAATTGACGGTTGTTTTTGAGGCAATTGAAACGAGGCTAGCGACGATAGATCTTTCGAGTTCACATCGGTCAACGTGACCTTGCCATCTACAAAAAAAGTGTAAAGCCGTCCATCTGCACAGGTAAATGCATGCCGACCTTGCACTTGTGCTCTAATCAAAATATCGCCGGTATGTGGGTCGAAACAATCCAAGCTGCGACCACTGTTGCCACTGAGAAACAGTTTACCATCGACCACAATGCCGCTATCCTCGAAAGTATCCAATTTTTGACGGCCACGGAAGACTTCCTTGAGCGATATCGATTGTCCGTCGAGGCCCAACGCCAATCTCGCGATTCCACCGCCATAACCATTGGTTACAAGAAGGTCTGTATTCTCGAATAGTGGCGTATGGCTAAAGGCAGTGGTTGGGTGGAATGCTTCGTAACTCCCCAATAGGCGGCCATCGGTGCGGTTAATGAAGTAGACGGCCTGATCCGTGCCAATAACGTAATAATCGAGACCTTGGACGCTACCACGCAGAGTAGCCGTGTGGGCGGATCTCACCAAGTTGGACTGTCGATTTGGAAAATTTGTTGGGTCCAACAACTTGTGCCAAAGTTCGTCGCCCGTATGACGGTTCAATGCGACAACGGTCGCCTTGGAGCCTCCTGGAACGCAAATTAATGCGTCTCCATCCACAAGAGGGTAATCGCAAAACCCCCAAGTTTGTCTAGTGACATCGTATTCTTTGCCGAAGTCTTTACTCCATAATTGCTGGCCATCGTCGCACGAGAAACAGACGAGTAAACCGTAAGCAGTGACTGCGTACAACTTTCCGTCATAAACTGTGGGTGTCCGTTGACTTAACCATCGCATCAGTCGGTGGTGCGCTACGTAACCATCCGATGGCAGCCCAAGCCGCGAAAGCCATTCCCGCTCACCCGTTTCAACATTGAATGCAACTACGTATTCTATCCCATCCAATACACTCAGCGTGAAAACCTGATTGCCAACAACTGCCGGAGCTGCAATTCCAGCCCCTAATCCTTCGATTTGATAAAGAAGAGGTGGTCCTTGCTCAGGCCAAGTCTTTAGCAGACCTGTCTCTTGTGATTTATTGTCACGCTGAGGTCCCCGCCATTGAGGCCAATCGTCTGCATTCGCTGTCCGCAAGAGAGTGACCAAAACGATCGTGTAGTAGAAGAGGGAAGTTCGCATCGCTTAAATCCATTTGGGAAGAAATTTTTATGTGTGGGTAACTTGGAAAGTTGTGTTTCGGCAGGTGGCTCGCTGCCGTGTTTGGCATTTCAAACGTGATGTGTCCCAGATATGAACATGCAAGGACAAGTCGTGCGGTTGACACAAGCGAAAAAAAGCCAATCAATCTGCGGGCAATGGCTCGTATCGCGGTGTCTCAGCCAATGGCGTTCCATTCCATAGTCTTACCGAACCATCCCCGCCCGCCGTTGCTAATTGAGTGCCGTCTGGACTGAAGGCAACCCCATAGACTGCCCCATTCTCGGCGGGAATTTTTAGTAACTCCTCTCCGGTTGCGGTGTCCCAAATTAGAACTTCACCAGGAGTTGGTTTCCCGAAGGTCCGCCTGCCACCAGCCGACGCGAGTCTAGTTCCGGCGGAATTAAAATCCAACGACCAAACACAGCCAGTGTGACCTCGCAAGTCATGCACAGTCTTCCAATTCGACGTGTTCCAAATCCGAATCCTACCCAGGTTCTCTCCGATATCGTTGTTGTATGTTCCCAATGCAACCGCGAGCCATCTGCCGTCAGGGCTGAACGATAACCACCAGACGTCAAGTGGCAGATTCTCTTCAAATATTGTGCGACCCGTCGCCAACTCTCGCACAAGTAGTGCGCCGCGATTTTCGGCACCATTATCGAAGTATCCGGAGCCAGCGGCCAGAAATTTTGTGTCTGGACTGAAGGCGACACACGAAGCCCATTGAGATATTGGGATGGACTGAAGAAGCTTGCCATTAACAGCGTCATATACGTTGACCTTATTCCCTAAGTCCGCTTGTGCTACAAGGGATTCATCGCGGCTGATTGCGTAGCTTGCTCCCCATTTCGCTGAAGGACCTGCGTCGCGCTTCGGATACAGGTCCACAACTGTATTTTTGCGAACTTCGGTTAACCGAAGTTCGCTGGCTAACAAGCACCCAGTCGAGGACATTGCAAGTCGGTCCATTTGGTTAGCAGTTTGAGTGAAGATCCTTTGCGCGTCGGATGTAGTCCAGACCAATGTATTCCCACCACAGACCGCAGCTAGCAGGGTTCCGCCGTCGCCGAACGCAACGCAATTCGCAGTCCCAAGCGCCTGATGCATTTTTCGTTCCTCGTTCCCTGGCAACGTCCAAAGTAGAATAAGTCGGTTTTCCGTTCCTGCGATAATCCGTGATCTATCCGAGCTAAACGCTACTGATCGGACACCATCGGGAGCGTGAAGTGTGCAGACAGAAACGCCAGACTCAGCATACCAGACTCGAACCAGTTGATCCAAACTCGCAGCAGCGACCATGGTACCATCACGACTAATTGCAACTTGAGTCACCGCGGTAGGAAGATCAATTGACACCACTGGCATGTCCGTCTCTCGGTTAATTAATTTGTCCGTTCGGTTCCAGATTTCGACCGTGCTGCTTACTTTCTCTCGCATATAGGTGTTCTTACATTCGACGCTACGGCTTTTGTCTGCAGTGAAGGCTGAAAAGGCACGTTCAGTGCGAGCCTTTCGCGACATACCATTGATGTCTGGTATAAACTCCCTTGCAAAACTGCTAATCGTCGGCAAATTCGAATCAATTTCACCCCCGAATGGTTTCCAAAACTGGACGAAAGTATCTGATCCCGCTTTCAGAGTTGCATCGCTAATCTGTACAAGTTCTTCGCCCGTTTTGACGTCCCACACGCTGAGGATATGGTCGGCACTCGCGGAAACGAGTTGTTGGCTATCGAGGCTAAATGCGACTGAATGAATTCGATCGGAATGTCCCACTAAGGTGTGCAGTTCCTTGCCAGTGATCGCATTCCAGATCATAATCGTTCGGTCGACACTTCCCGACGCGATCCATTTGCCGTCGGGGCTGCAGGCGACCGCGATCACGGGGCCAGTGTGTCCACGCAGTGTAGATTCCTCACCGTGATACTTCCGCCATAGATAGTACCACTCGAAATCCCTAAGATCTTCTTGTAAGTCTGATTCTGGAATCACGCTTCGTAACAACTGAACGATGCGTGCTGGTTGATCATTCTGAATTGCGACTTGGATCAACGCCATTCGGGATGCGTAAAGGTGACGGTGAGCCAAAGCCCTCTCTGAACTGACTTGCTCTGATGCTTCAGAAAGTTGCTGATTGCGACTCTCGAGTGTTGCTTTGGCTTCACCAAGCTGTTGATTGCTCGACTGTAAGCGAGTGTTGTAATAGAGCCCGATACCAGCTCCCACTATTGCGAGTAACGCAACCGCACTCGACACGATGAGAGCAGCCGGAGTTGGATGACGCTTAACCCATTTGAGGGTGCGCTCCAAAGCGAGAGCCGGACGCGCTACGATCGGTTCGCCAATAAGAAATCGCTGCAAGTCATCGGCTAGCAGTTGGGCTGTTCCGTAGCGACGATGCGGTTCCTTCTCTAAGCACTTCAAACAAATCGTTTCCAAGTCGCGTGGAATGGCTGCGTTCAGCGTGCGTGGCGAGGCCGCTTCGGCGTGGATTACCTGTTCGATCGTCTTCAGTACCGAATCAGCGCGGAATGGCGCGCGGCCCGTGAGGCATTCATAAAGGACCGCGCCCAATGAATAAACGTCACTGCCGGGACCAATCAAGCTGCGATTGCCTTGCGCTTGTTCGGGTGGCATGTAGCTGGGTGTCCCCACGATCTGGCCGGTACGAGTTAGGTCATTGCCACCTTCGACACGCATCGCCAAGCCGAAGTCCGTGATGCGAACTTGATCATGACTGTCGATTAAGATATTCGATGGCTTCAGATCGCGATGTAGTATCCCTTTTTGGTGCGCGTAGTGAATCGCTTCGGCCATTTGCCGTACATAGGTCGCAGCCTGCTTCGCCGACAACAAGTTCTCACGTAGGATTTTCGCCAAGTCGCGGCCCTCGACGTAGTCCATCGAGAAATAATGCCAACCTTCGTGCTGACCGACCTCGTGGATCGCGACGATGTTCGGGTGTTGTAGACCGGCTGCAGCTTGAGCCTCGACGTGGAAACGCTGTACATCTTGTTCGCTGGCCAGTTTTCCTGAGACAATCATCTTCACAGCGACGATGCGCCCCAGCGTGGTTTGCCGAGCCTTGTACACAACCCCCATCCCGCCCCGAGCGATTTCCTCCAGCAATTCGTAGTTGCCTACGTAACTGAGCTGATGACCCGGCCCCACGACCTGAGAAAGCGAGTCGCCAAAACCACGAATCGGTGCTGCTATCTGATTCATACGGTCGTGCTGGCCAAAGAACTGCCTCAATTCGTCGGCAAGTTCCGGATGTTGCTTGAGAATCTCCCCTCGATTGGGAACGGAGCCCGTCTCGCAGGCGCGGATGTAATCGGCGATGACTGCTTCCAATTGCTGGTCGCGATCATCGCTATGGTCAGGTTGTGGTGCATTGTTTTCGGACATTGATGACCCTTAACCCTCCAACAGAGTATGCAGTGTTCTTAAACCCCGAAACAATAGGCCAGCCACTGCCGCTTCACTTCGGTTTATCTCTGCTGCCACCTCGGCCAGCTTCTTTCCCTGCAAATGATGAAGCACGATGACCTCACGCTGGGCTTCCGGCAACTCGGTAAGGGCTTGAGACAGTCGCAGTAGATCTTCCTGCTTCACCGCTTTCTGGCTTGGTGACGACTGCAGTGAGACCAGCCATCTTTCGGTGCATGAAAAGGATGCATCGATCCCTTCGTCAATGGTGCACTCCCGTCGGACATCGCGTTTGTCACGTTGCTGATCTCGCAATGCGTCGGCTAGTTTGTGTTTCAAAATTTCTCGAAGCCAAGCTGTTAGCTCGGCCTCTGTGCTACCTCGAAACTCATCGCGTTTGAGAAATGCTTTCAGCAGCGTTTGTTGAACAATGTCCGACGTATCAAGTCGCGAGGAATGACGTCGAGTCAGATGAGCGTGAGCCAATAAAATTAGGTACGGCCGATGTCGCTCTAGCCACTGTTCCTGATCCAATAGTGGCTGGTTCATGTTGGGTTCGCACTCAGAGATCGGGCTAAACGCAAGTTTCATCATAGCAATCTCGGTAAAGCCCTGCGCTAAATTTGTCCCATGGTGAACGGGCAGTCGGCCTTCGATCACCCGAGTGGCACTAATTGGTTTACGGATTCCGACGATGGTTGTTGAATTAGTTGGCAACTATTTGGCCGCCAGCTTATGAATAAATTTCAAAACTTCCTGACTGTCGTTTACAGGTGAGACGTCCGTTTGCCGATTGAGGATGCGGCCGTCTTTACCAATGATCATCGTCCATCTTGCGGCAGTCACACATCTCGGTATGGCGACCGCTTGCCCATCACCGTCAATGATTTCCTTGCCACGGGAGTCTTTCAACATGGCTTTGCCGCCTGAACGCAACGGGACTCCGAATTTTGCAGCAATGCTGCCATCTACGTCTGCCAGCAACGGAAAGTTAAGTGAATAGGTTGTTTTGAACATCTCATGTGCCAGTACAGTGTCTCCGCTGATTCCCACCAATTTCACACCTTTGTCGGCCAGTTCGCGTTGGCAATCGCGATAGCGTTGGGCTTGGCTCGAACAACAAAAC